>NZ_JAPDPI010000019.1 GCF_026013615.1 Plebeiibacterium marinum | reverse complement strand
GCGAACCGTAGTCGAAGCCTACCCGAACACTTCCCGAACACATCCAGACTCTTTCCCGAAGCCGTATCGAAGAAACGTAGGAAAAAACTCGAAAAAGACCCGAATCCGGATAAATTTTTTAATTAACTCCCAGAAACGTGACAATTTTTCGCATTAACTCCAAAAATCGTGATTATTGCCTTCTGCTGAACAAAATATTTGTGGGTGTTCTTAATTGTTGTGTTGTGTATGTGTTTGATGTATAGTTGTGTATGGGCGGTGAAAAGTAGCAGTAAAATTACGGCTATTTTTTAGATACTTTCTGTGGGTTAGTTTTACAATGACCAATCATCAATGACCAATCATCAATGACCAATCATCAATGACCAATCATCAAATCACCAATGACTAATGACTAATGACTAATATATAAATCGGGTTAGAAATAAAACCTTGCGGTTCATTATAGCTGTTGGCAATCCCGCTTCCTGCTATCCGCTATAGGCCATAGCCGTCAGGCTAAGGTTCTATTTTACTAGAATAATGTTATATTATTATAGGCTGAATATTTTTTGTAAAAACATTTTGTATATCGTGCTGAAAGCACAGCTTATCCTTATCCCTTCGTATATAAACCAAAAGAGCCTTCAACATAATTGCTGAAGGCTCTTTTTTTAAAATATTATTAATCGAAATTACTCCGATAATTTTTCAATAGCTTCATGAAGCACTTCATCAATCTTACCAATAATCGGATAAAACCCTTCATTATCGATAATATTGCGCGCTATATAAGCTTTAATCTCTGTATCTATAATTTCTTTTGACAGGTTAAATTCCTTTCTGTTGTATTTTACACCTTCCTTTTTGGCATATTTTACAAAGTCATCCAACACCGGATTTTTACCCAAATAGGCTTGTACATCTTCAACAGTTTTCAAGCCTTCCACTTTATCCCTGTTATTATCGGTGTATTCAAGGGCAAACCTATAAATCAGCCCACTCTCTCTTACCTTGTAATAATAATTGGTTAAACCGGTAGTATCACGCGGAACAAAATAATCGGGCATAATACCCCCTCCTCCATAAACAATACGTCCTTCTTTTGTAGTATACTGAACCGAATCTAAAAGCGTAATGCTATCCTGATTAAAGAACTCCCCATGCTGGTATCGCTCCATAATATCCATGTAATACTCTTCATTACCGTTTTCGTATGGTTTCTGTATACATCTACCTGCTGGAGTATAATAACGCGAAATGGTTAAACGCAGTGCACTGCCATCTGGCAACGGAATCTGGCTTTGAACCAGGCCTTTTCCAAACGAACGGCGTCCCACAACAATTCCCCGGTCATTATCCTGAATAGCTCCTGCAAAAATTTCACTGGCAGAAGCACTAAACTCGTCTATCAACACGGCTATCTCGGTATCCTGGCAAGTCCCCCTTCCATTGGCATGGATTTCCTGCCGCGGATGTGCCTTCCCTTCTGTATAAACAATCATATCCTTATCGTGTAAAAACTCATTACACAGGTTGATGGCCACATCCAGGTATCCACCTGAGTTACCACGAAAATCGGCAATTACTTTTTTACAGCTTTGGGCTTTCAATTTTGCCAGGGCAGTTAAAAACTCTGCATAAGTATTCATTGCAAAACGGCTTACCTTAATATAACCAATATCATCCGTTACCATATATGCTACATCAACACTCTCCATTGGAATTTTGCCCCTTGTTATTTCAAAATCAAGTGGCTCAGTAAGATTACGTCGGATAACCCCGATTTTTACATTGGTGCCCATTTCGCCACGAAGTAGTTTCAATACTACCGAATTCTTAATTCCATTTCCTGCAATCAAGCTATCGTTAACCGTTACAATCCTATCGCCCGGCAATACGCCAACTTTTTCCGACGGACCACCCGATACCACAGCAACCACCATAACGGTATCCTTTTGAATGCTGAACTGCACCCCGATTCCGCCAAAATTGCTCGATAGATCTTCATTTACGCTCTGCAGATCTTTAGCAGGGATATAAACCGTATGAGGATCCAGTTTTTTCAACAACTCAGGTATCAGTTCTTCCTGCATCTTTACGGTATTCACCGTATCCACGTATTCCTCATTAACTAAATTAAGGATAGCATCTATTTTATTGGCCTGTGGATAAATAACCAACGATTTATTCTTTCCTCCAATCTTTCCTGGTATTACAGCATAACCAATAAATATCCCGGCTATCAGGATGAGGGAAAAAATCAGCGGCTGTAAAATTTGTTTCTTACTGTTATTATAACTCATTGTATCTTGTTTTCTTCTTCCGTTTTATTGCTGTTATCGATTTGTATTATATAAAACCTAAGCGCAAGCTATATCTCCCAGGTTTTCAACCGTTACTCTTTAAACCTCAAGGTGCAGGGTTTCAATATTGGCCTTTTTCAACAGGTTTATCCCATCTTCAATCCTGTATTTTTCGCTATATACCACACGTTCAATCCCTGCCTGCACAATCAGTTTTGCACATTCAATACAAGGCGACGAGGTAACATATAACGTAGCCCCCTCGGAACTGTTATTTGACCTGGCAACTTTTGTAATGGCATTGGCTTCAGCATGAAGAACGTATGGCTTGGTTATATTGTTCTCATCTTCGCACACATTCTCAAAACCCGAGGGCGTTCCGTTATAGCCATCGCTGATAATCATTTTTTCTTTTACGATCAATGCCCCAACCTGACGGCGTTTGCAGTATGAATTCTCAGCCCAGATATAGGCCATCTTCAAATATCTTTTATCCAGCAACAATTGTTTTTCCGCTGCCGGCAAATCTTTTTCGTTCATTTATACACTTACTTTAAATAACAAAAACAACAAAAGTAGCAAATTATCAATACCAACAGGACTTGTTAGAACTGAAAAACAAGTAAATCTGTAATTGATACCTATAAAAATAAAATTGCGAACCTTTTTGAGCAACATTCATTTTTTTGCGCCGAAGGAAACCTTTTCCTCCATAAAGCGTAATATGCAAACAACACAAAACACAACACAACATGCAACACACATACACTAACCATGTTAAAACAGGGAAAGTTGGTATGATCATATCCATACTATTCCTTTTTACCTTTTCATTCTCATTAAACTCTCTTGCACAGTCCGTTAACAACACACTTAAGGGCCGCGACTGTGTAGAGTGTTTTTCAACTGAAATCATAAACACTCAAAAAACCGGCAACTGCATCACTTTCACGCTGGAAGTAGCAGTTGGCGATTCTTGCTCTTCGGCCCTGTCGCACATGACAATAGCAGTACCATGCGGTACCATAAGCGAAGTATGGAACTCGGAAGGCTGGAAAATTGAGAATCCCTCAACAGACCCAACTACAGGCTACAGCGGTTTTAAAATTGACGACATCGAAAATTTTGGGGAAGACCATATGGCAGGAACCTTTACTATAGAATACACAGTTTGTTCCGATGATGAAACATGCCTCAATCAGCTACAAGAAAGGGTTGATATTGCCTACAAGGCCGGATTGTGCGTTTCCTATCAGGAAATAACCAATACGCCGGCTTTTAGTGCAGCATTAATAAAAGAGGATGTGTCGTGTTTTGGGGGCAACAACGGAACAATAGAGATTGAAACCGAAGGGGGCTATCCTCCATATACTTACCTATGGAGCAACGGTGCA
Source organism: Plebeiibacterium marinum (assembly GCF_026013615.1). GTDB lineage: Bacteria > Bacteroidota > Bacteroidia > Bacteroidales > Marinilabiliaceae > Saccharicrinis > Saccharicrinis marinus_A. Next base: position 102,712 of record NZ_JAPDPI010000019.1, on the reverse strand, counting down.
ATTACCGAAGATGTAAGCGGGCTCAGGGCCGGCCTGTATTCTATAATTATCACAGATGCCACCGGTCAGACCCTGGAACTGAGCACCAACATCCTTCAGCCAGCTGAAGGAATAAAAATAGAAGGCGATGTAACTCCTACTTCATGCTCATCCAATACGGGATCAATTGACATCGCAGTTACAGGAGGAACGGCTCCTTATACATATTCCTGGACAGGAAACAAAACAACCGAAGATATTGACAACCTATATACCGGAACATACCTGGTAAGGGTATATGATGCCTTGGGATGTCCATCTTCTGCATCATATACTGTTGCTGAAGATTCAGATTTAGACCTGACATTAACACCCAACTACCTGCAATGCCACCAGGAAGGCCAGGGAGAAATTACCAGCGTGGTAACAGGAGGAACAGAGCCATACAGCTATTACTGGTCAAACCAAGCCACTACACCAAATATTTCCGGGGTAAACTCCGGCTCATACAGCCTGACAGTTACCGATGCTAATGGTTGTTCTGTAACAAAGTCAACCCATATAGGCATTACATCACTGTCTATTTCAACAGCCGTAGTAAACCCAACATGTTATGGCGGAAACGATGGAGAAATTTCAGTAGCTAACGTATATTATGGTACTCAGCCCTATACTTATCTATGGAGCACCGGAGATACTTCTCAAACCGTATCAGGTATCCCGTCCGGGCGATATAAGGTTACCGTTACTGACGCCAACGGATGCAGCGTTACCCGCACGGTAAACCTGGCCGACAGGCAAGCTCTGAGCCTCAACTACTCTGTTTCAAAAAGAAACTGTGGTTCTTCAGATCCAATAGAAGTTAATCTTTCAGGGAGTGGCGGTATGGGATCATATCAGTATTTTTATGATGGAAACGAAATCACTTCTCCATGGACGGTGGATGCAGAAGGAAGTTACGACATTACTATGACTGATGCGGCTGAATGTTCAATAACCGAAACCATTTCAATATCAAATACGGAAACCAACATCAACATTAATGCACAAGTGTTGCAACCTGTCTGCGGAGAAACTGCAACCGGAGCAATTAATTTAACTATTTCAGGAGGAACAGAACCATACGCCCTTAAATGGAATGATGGCAGTACGCAACAAAACAGGACTAATCTCTTGCCTGGAGCATATTCGGTGGAAGTTATTGATGCAAACGGATGCTATTCCAGCACTTCAGCCACTATTACCGAAGTAAAAACTATTTCTGCCGCCATTGTTACACCTGCAACAGATATTAACTGCGAAACAGGCAGCAATATCGTATTAGCTACTTCTGAAGGAGGCAATACATTTAACTGGGAAATATCTTCTGCTGATAATAACTGGTATATTACATCTTCAGAGTTGGATAAAGCAACCATACAATCAGGTACTGGCACGGCAGAAATTACCTATACGGTGATGGACGAAACCGGCTGTACCGCTACTGATGTTGTTTCTATAGGCTGTACTACCACCGATAGTTCAGATAACACTGCCGAAGGGGATGACTCCAATGATGGAACCGACAGTACTGATTCCAACAACAATGGTGACGATACAAACACCGGTGACATTATCTACACTAACTGCTACTATACTGAAATAACATCAGTGACAGCTACGGGTGACGACGGTTGCTACAAGTTTAAAATGTGGGTATATACCGATGGGACTTGCAACCACGAACTATCGCACTTGACTATAGGATTGGGAAGTGCCTTTGTCAGCAACACCTCAAATTCTGTAAACTGGCCAATGGAATCCAATTTTACAGATCCGCAATCAGGTCTGTACGGATTAAAAGTGGATGAGATATGCGGCTTTGGACAATCAGGTGAAGATAAGTTCAGCGTGGAATTTGAAGCATGTTTTTCAAACAACCAGTTACCTGATGAAATCACCGTTGTATACAAGTCGAGTACACAACAATTTTATGAAAGCATAAAAATATTAAACGAGACCTCTTTTGAAGGGGGCATTGAGATAAAAGCCTATCCAAATCCGTTTAAAGACTACGTTAATTTTACCTTGGTTTCAAAAAAGGAAACAAACGGAGAATTAGCTATTTACAGCGCTACCGGAGAAAAAATAAAAACGATTTTTAATGGAACTTTTTTGGCCAATATAGAGTATAAGTACACGTATCAAAGCAATAATTATTCCGACAGGTTATTATTCTTTAAAGCAACAACTACCGAAGGTGTTGTTCAGGGCAAGTTACTTAAAGTAAGATAGGCGATATGAGTTGATTTTTTCATATAGTTAGGTTTAGGTTAGAGAAAAGGGGGATTGTTTGTGGACACCCCTTTTTCTATTCTTGATTCGGAATATTAACCTTCATATATTTTTTTTGATTCAGAATACTTATAAATAGTGAGATTCAACTGAAAAAACTATTTTTGCACTTTATAAATACAAATAAAGATGGCATTAATATTATCGTTAGAAACATCCACGAAAGTTTGTTCCGTTTGCCTTTCAAAAGGCGAAGAAATTATTGCAAAAAAAGAACTCTATGAAGCAAACTCACACGCTACCCATCTAACAGTTTTTATACAGGAACTATTCGAAAACCTGGATAACTACACCATAAAAGATATTGATGCTGTTGCTGTAAGTAGTGGTCCGGGATCCTATACAGGATTAAGGATAGGTGTTTCGGTAGCCAAAGGCATTTGCTACGCATTAAACAAACCATTAATTGCCATAACATCCTTAGAAGCATTGGCCCACGCTGCCTTTGATAACGATAATATTTCGAAAGAAACCCTTATATGCCCAATGATTGACGCACGAAGAATGGAGGTTTACACAACCCTTTTCAATGCAGATATGCAGATGGTGAAAAAAATCAGTGCAAAAATCATTGACGAAAATAGTTTTGCTGAAGAATTGGCAACACAGCCCATATTATTTTTGGGTGATGGGGCAGGAAAATGCATGGATATAATACAATCAGACAATGCCACATATTTAAAAGACAAAGCCCCCCTTGCGGCAAACATGGTGAAAACAGCAAATGCAAAATTCAACAACAAGGAATTTGAAGACGTTGCCTATTTTGAACCATTTTACCTAAAGGATTTTGTAGCTACAACTCCCAAAAAAAAGGTATTGTAAATATGCTTTTTTATTGGCGTGATAATTGCTATTTTTCGGAATAGAACACAATTCATTACGAAAATATGGCGATAAAATACTTTTTACTTGCAGGCATGTTTGTCCTTACAACAAACATTTCCTTGTTTTCTCAGGGAACACCAGCCAGGAACAAAGAAGCCTACCAGGCAGGAGAGTACCTGAAATATTCGCTAAGATATAGCTTTATTACCGGAGGATATGTTTCATTTTCAGTTCAGGATTCGCTCTGGAACTCAACACCGACAAACTACGTTCAATTAAAAGCAAAAACATCAGGGTTGGTAGATGCCATTTTCAAGCTCCGCGACCGGTACGCCAGCTTCATTGACAAAGAAACCAACCAACCCGTAAAATCCATTCGCGATATCAAAGAAGGAAGCTACCGGTATTATAATGAAGTAACATACAATTACGCAGAAGTTTTAGAAGATTCCATAAGGATAAATAGCCAAAAATCAGGACAGGTCAATGTTCCCCGCCATATTCAGGATATCCTCTCGGCATTTTATTATGCCCGCAAATTTGACTTTAATGACGACATGAAGAAAGGCGAAATCCTTGAATACACTACTTACTTCAGCGATGAGATATTCCCCTTACGCATCAAGTATGTACGTAACGAGGTTATAAACACAAGCTACGGCAATATGGAATGCTTCCTGTTTTATCCTGTTACAGAAGTAGGCAGGGCATTTAAAACCGAAGAAGACATGCAAATCTGGATTACCCGGGACAACAACAGAATTCCTGTTAAAGTAAAAGTAAACTTAAAAGTTGGTTCATTTATTTGTGATCTGGTGGAATTCAAAGGCTTAAAAAACTCTTTTAGCTGCATACGACATTAATTAATCCTTTATACTTTCATCTTATTCATAAATAATTAGCCCTTATAAACGAGCTATTTAAAGTATTTGATTATTTTTGCATCACTTTAAAATATACAAGGATTTAATTTAATATTACTATGGCAACTACAGCTGATATCAGAAACGGGATGTGCATTAAATTCAAAAATGATTTATTTGCAATTGTGCAGTTTCAGCATGTGAAACCAGGAAAAGGACCTGCATTTGTTAGAACAAAACTTAAAAGTATTTCTACCGGAAAAGTAATTGACAACACTTTCTCTGCAGGCCATAAAATTGACGAACAAAGAGTTGAGCGTCGTTCGTACCAATATCTTTACAAAGAAGAAATGGGTTACGTATTTATGAATAACGAAACCTACGAACAGGTTACAATTGAAGAAAAAATCATTGAAAACCATGACCTTTTAAAGGATGGTTTAAATTGCGAAGTTGTTTACCATGCAGATACAGAGACTCCTCTTTTGGTTGACCTTCCGATGCATATTGAGTTTGAAATTACTTATACCGAACCAGGGGTAAGAGGAGATACATCTTCAACAAACTCATTAAAACCTGCTACAATTGATACCGGGGCTAACATAATGGTACCTTTGTTTGTTAACACAGGCGACTGGATCAAAGTTGATACACGTGACAGGTCGTATGTTGAAAGAGTAAAAAAATAACAACAAATATTTTTCAAAAGCCCTGTTTATCTAAAACAGGGCTTTTTTATTTGAATTTGCTCTGTTTTCGCATTAAAAAAATTAATAACTTACCTGCAAAAGAATTGCTATTTAATAATGGTTACCCAACTTCAGAAAAAAAGATTACGGCTTTTTAAAGACAGGTTGAACATTCTCCTTGATATTGCACAAACAATAAATGAGGACCATAGTATCGACGACCTGCTTTCTGAGTTTGAGATTCTTCTCCGCGAAGAACTTGAAGTTGGAAAAGTTTTAGTTTTTACCCACATCAAAGGAAAGTGGAGGAACTTACTAAATTCGGGCGTGACAAATGTTGAAGTTGCAAATATTAATGTAGAGAGGGACTTAGCCCAATACAAAAATATTGAAAACATTACCATTTCGCACCCACCACAGCTAAAAGGCTTTGATGCTGTAATACCTCTTTTCCACAGGTTTAAATCCATAGGTTTTGTGTTAATCGGAGATGTTGACGAAGAACACCCTGGCATTAGCCCCACCATCAAACACCTGAAGTTAATCCAGATTATCTCCAACCTCATCATTGTATTTATCGAAAACAAAAGGATGCAGGAAGAGCTTTTGGAACAGGAAGCCTTACGCAAAGAGATGGAACTGGCATCCAGGATCCAAACCCAGCTGGTTCCTGCCGACAACCACTTGCCGGTGAGTACAAAATATTCTATCCATACATTTTATCATCCCCAATTTGAAGTTGGAGGTGATTATTACGACTTTATCAAGCTTTCGAAAAATGCCTTAGGCTTTTGTATCGCTGATGTTTCCGGGAAAGGAATTTCTGCAGCTATGATCATGTCAAATTTCCAGGCTGTATTCAGAGCACTTTTCACCCCTGGTATCAATCTCAAAAAACTGGTACACATGTTAAACCAAAAAGTTAACAAAAGTGCCAACAGCGAGAAGTTCATCACCATGTTTTTGGGAAAATACAACACAATCACCCGAAAACTAACCTATATAAACGCAGGTCACTTGCCTCCTATGCTGTTCGATCCCAAAAAACGACAATTGGTAAGCCTGGATAAGGGTTGCATAGGATTGGGGATGCTTGACGAAATTCCAGCTATTGAAATAGGGAAGGTGAAAATTCCCCGCGAAGCTAAATTTCTTGCCTTTACAGATGGACTGGTGGAACTGGAAAGCGGTGACGAAGTTGAAAGTGGAATGGAGCCTATTGAAGAAATAATATCAAACAAACACGATGTTGAAACCAACATGGATCAGCTAAGAAAGCTAATCAACGAACAATTGGAAATAGGTTCTGTTTTTGATGACATATCGATAGCGGCCATTCAATTCAAATAAAAAGGGAGCTGAAAAAATCAACTCCCTTTTTTATTACTTTTTATACTATATCATTTCCGATAATATTTGTATCCTGCAAAAGCAATCAACAACAGCACAATCAATGAGCTTATTAATGCTAACATCTGGCCGGCCTTATATGATCCTGGCTCAAATTTAAACACCAAATCATGACTTCCTGAAGGCAACTTCACTGCACGTAAAATATAGTTTGCCCTACATATATCAATCTGCTTTCCATCTAAATATGCCTTCCACCCTTTAGGATAATAAATTTGCGAAAATACTGCCACCTGATCTTGATTTGTTTGATACTTATATTCAAGTTTATTAGGTGCATATGACACAAGTTCGATATTTCCGGCTACTGAATCCACTTTGTAATTATTCAATTCCGGAAATTCTTCAGTATTTACAACTGCCTTATTCTTTAGGTCTACATATCCTATTGCATCAATTGCAGCATCAGCAGATCCCACAGGATGGGTTTCTTCAACAAACCAAACACTACCCAGGGTATTGTTATTAATTATAGGTTCTGCATTTGGGTTATAAACAATAAACTTTCCGTTCAGCATGTTCAGCACCGGCATTTCTCCAAGCTTCTGCTGTACAGAACTGCTATCACCCTGTTTTTGAAGCATTCCAATAATCGTTTGCCAGTCTTTTTCAAGGTAATGTTCAATCACATCCTGATACCTTCGTAACTTTGCCCCATGGAAACCACCTATTGAATGATGATGATACGATGTATTTACCTCATTAAATGGATTTTTATACACTGTAAAAACCCTGTCTCCTTCAGCTTTTTTACTGTTTATGGCAATATCCGAAGGTGTTAATTCGAAGGATTGGTTTACTTTCCGCTTACTTTGAAAATGATCATTGTTCAGGTATCTTTTATCAACCGACCATAAGTCAACAATAACTAACAGTCCCAACCCCCATAACAAATATTTTTTAGGCACCTTATTGGTTACAAAAAACCAAATTGAAGCAGAAGCTATTAGGATAAAAGCAAAACTACGGAATGCATCAGCCTTTAACAAAACGATCCGTGCCACTTTCAGATTATGCAACAAACCATCAAAATAAGCACCAACCTGAGCAGCCTGAGCAGCATTCTGTTGTATATATTGTTGCTTCTGCTGAAGGATAGCACTCAATTCCATCTCACTTATAAAATCGAAAAACGCAGCCGGAAATAAATAGAACAACAAACTGATTCCACCTGTAAGACCAAATGCAACCATAAACTTCCAGGACTCTTCTTTAACCAGTTTGGGATTACCCAAAACCTCCTTTAATCCTAAAAACCCTAAGGTAGGTATTGTAAACGATGCAATAACCATTGACATTTCTACCGTCCGGAACTTATTATATAATGGGAAATGATAAAACATAAAATCCGTAAATCCAGGAAAATGCTTACCCCATGCAAGAAAAAATGAGAATATTGTAGCTACAATCAACCACCATTTGTCTTTGCCTTTAAAATAAAAAGCTCCCAGCAAAAACAAGAAACAGATTATTGCACCCGCATACACAGGACCACTTGTAAAAACACGTCCGCCCCAGTATTGGCTCTGCCCTGCAACAGCTTCTTTAAATTGTTGCTCAACTGCTTTGAGCGCATCTTTATTATTCCCAATGGCTTCAGAAGCTCCCCCAACAGCATTGGGAACCAATAAGGTCCAAGTTCCTTTAGGTTCAAGACTCCATGCCAAAGCGTAATCTTTATCCAGTCCACTATGAACCTTCTCCCCTTCAGCAACCTGAAGATCAGACTTTCCTCTGATGCTATACTTGCCATATTCATAGGTAGTCCACAAATTGGTTATATTGGGCAATACAGCAAGAACTGCTGCAATAACAAGCACTCCTGTTACTTTTCCAAAATCGGCTACTTTCTTTTCAATCAGCGCATAAACAAATTTTGAAATAACAATAATTCCAACCAGCATGGCCAGGTAGTAGGTAATCTGAACATGGTTATACGCAATTTGCAAGCCCAGAGCAACAGTTGTAAACAAGCCTCCAATCCACTTATTTCTGTTATAGGCAAACATAACCCCGGCAACAACCGGCGCCATAAGGGCAATGGTATACGCCTTTGTAATATGCCCGGCAATAATAATGATCAGATTATATGATCCAAATGCAAATGCAACGGCACCAATAAGGCTTAACCACTTATCCATTTTTAAGCTAAGTAAAAACACGTAAAAGCCTAACATATACAAAAACAATATTGCCACCGTTTTATACGGAAGTCCAAATCTGGAAAACCTGTTGAAGTAGGAAAATATATTTTTTGAAGCATCACCTTTAATCTGATAAGCAGGCATACCTCCAAACATACTATTGGTCCATTGTGTTTTCCCTCCCGTCTCTGACTCAAAAGTCTTAATCTCCTGGGCCATGCCTATTGCATGAGTTTCATCCAATTGTGGCAGTTCCTTATTCTCAAGTACAGGACTAAAATAAGTAAAGCTCAATACCATAAATACTACAAGAGCACCAATATAGGGAAGTAGTGATTTTAATTTATCAATCATGATTTCTATTTTTTTAGAGTGCTAAAAATATACAAAAAGGCATTAAGCTGCAATAAAACCATGCCTTTAGCCATAATTCCTTAAAGCTACCATGACCCATTTGTTACATAAATTAACCTTGAAGTTAAATTTAGTTAACATAGACAGCATTGATAATTGTGGCATATCATTTGCAAATATAAAATCTGAAAGGCAAAAGAGTTTTTCATAATTAGGTTAGGGTTTAAGTTTTTTTGATCGGGGCAAACGTGCCCCGATTATTTAGAAAACCCCATAGATAAGACAAGTATTTTTTTTCATAGATTAGGGTTTAGGTTTTAAACGAAAGAGGGTGTCAATAATTGACACCCTCTTTTCTTTATCTATTCACATATTGATCTTTATAATACTTCTCATAGGAACCATCTGTAATCCGGTTCATCCACTCCTCATTATCAAGATACCAATCTATTGTTTTCTCAATACCCTCTTCAAATTGAAGAGATGGTTCCCATCCAAGTTCCTTCATCAACTTTGAAGAGTCTATGGCATATCTCATATCATGCCCGGCCCTGTCCTTTACAAAAGTAATCAACGAGGCTGAAGTCCCTGGTTCTCTATCCAGTTTCCTATCCAGCACTTCGCACATCTTGTGGATAAGATTAATATTAGTCCATTCATTAATTCCCCCAATATTATATGTTTCGCCCACTTTACCCTTGTGAAATATCATATCAATGGCCCGTGCATGATCAATTACAAAGAGCCAATCCCTAATATTCTCTCCTTTCCCATAAACAGGAATCGGCTTCATTTTTTTTATATTATTAATTACCAATGGTATTAATTTCTCGGGGAACTGGTTTGGACCATAATTATTAGAACAATTGGAAATTACAACAGGGATACCATAAGTATGGTAATATGTCCTAACCAAGTGATCGCTGCTGGCTTTAGAAGATGAATAAGGACTTCTTGGATCGTATGGTGTTTCTTCTGTAAACAACCCAGTTTCGCCCAATGAACCATACACTTCATCGGTAGAAATATGGTAGAACAGCTTGTTTTCAAAATTTCCATTCCAGGTAGCTCTGGCAGCATTTAACAAATTAACTGTTCCAACAATATTCGTCCTAATAAACGACAGGGGATCTGAAATTGACCGGTCAACATGCGACTCTGCAGCCAAATGAACAACCCCATCAAATTGATATTCAGAAAAAAGGTCATTCATTACACTTTCATCTACAATATCAGCCTTTAAAAAATGGTAGTTGGGTTCATTTTCAATATCCTTCAAGTTTTCAAGATTACCCGCATAGGTTAAGGCATCCAGATTATAAATTTGATATTGAGGATATTGTTGCACAAACAAACGCACAACATGAGAACCAATAAATCCGGCTCCTCCGGTAATTAAAATCTTCTTCATTTCAGGAAATTTCTGATTTGTGAGTTATCAATTTTAATGCAATATATCACTATTGGCTTTAAAAAAAAAGGTTGCCCATTACGAGCAACCTTAAAATATCATTACAGCACCGGACAATTACTTGATTCCGCGTACATTCTTTTCCCAATTCCAAGCAGAAGCAAGAGTTTCTTCCAATGTTTTTTCTGATTTCCACCCCAACTCACTATTTCCATATGAAGTATCGGCCCAGATCTTTTCAATATCTCCACCTCTTCTTCCAACTACCTTATATTTTAAATCAACACCAGTAACCTCAATAAAAGCTTTTACCAACTGCATCACAGAATAACCTTCTCCGGTTCCCACATTAAAAAACTCGTAATTATTTTTCTTTTTGTCTTCTATTAGCCTATTGATTGCTACAACATGGGCTTTTGATAAATCTACAACATTAATATAATCCCTGATCGCTGTTCCGTCCGGAGTATCATAATCATCGCCAAACACACTAAGCTCTTCACGCAACCCTGCTGCTGTTTGAGTAATAAAAGGAACCAGGTTGTTAGGAACACCAACCGGCAATTCTCCAATCAATGCCGATTCATGAGCTCCGATTGGGTTAAAATAACGAAGAGCAATACAATTTATTTCCTCATTTGTGTTACAGAAATCACGCATAATATCTTCACAAATAGCTTTGGTATTTCCGTATGGTGATTCTGCTTCTTTGCGAGGCGTAGCTTCAGTTACCGGAAGCTGATCAGGCTGCCCGTAAACGGTACATGAAGATGAGAACACCATGTTTTTAACCCCATACTTTTTCATGCCTGCCAACAGGTTCAACAAAGAATTTATATTGTTACGGTAGTATTCCAAGGGTTTTTGTACCGACTCTCCAACTGCTTTGAACGCAGCAAAATGAATTATAGCCTCAATATTGCTATACTTTTGAAAGAATTGGTCAGTTAAAACACTATCAGATAAATCGAATTTTTCAAAGGCAGGGCGAATCCCTGTGATTTTTTCAATATTATCTAATACTTCAATCTGCGAATTAGAAAGATTATCAACGATAACCACCTCAAAACCCGACTCCTGAAGTTCAACAACTGTATGTGAACCAATATAACCGGTTCCCCCCGTAACTAAGATTTGCTTGCTCATATCTTTATTAAATTAAAACTTCTTTTGTTTAAGAGCGTAAAAGTAATAAAATAGTTGCCACCCAACACATGTTTATGTAAATATTTTTTACTAACACCCTGTTTATAAATATAATAAACAGGTGGGTACTGGTCGGTTAATTCTAGTTATCAACAGCTTATCAACAGGTGTTAAAAACAGTTATGTACAAAAAGGAATAATTTCATTAACTTTGCACTATGCTTAATCTGGAAAAACACATAAAAGAATTACTTTACAAATACGATTGCGTAATTGTACCCAATTTAGGAGGGTTTGTAGCCAATAATATCAATGCTGATTTTAATGAAAAAACAGGTGTATTTACACCACCATCAAGAGAAATTGGCTTTAACCGGAATTTATCGCATAACGACGGTTTACTAATCAACCATATTGCATTGTGCGAGGGCATGCCATATTCGGAAGTTCAGGATCGCTTGCTGAAACATATTAGCATATTAAAATATCAACTATCGCGTGGTGAACAGTTATTGATAGAAGGTGTTGGTAATTTAAAATATGATCACCAGGGTCTACCGTATTTTATTCCAACCAATAAAGATTCATTTTCAACGGATTGTTTTGGGTTAAGCACATTCCATTTCAACACACTGGAACAAGAAAAAGAACAAAATGACAGGTCGAGACGACTTGTGCGAAGGACGCTTGAATCTAAAAGTATTCGCCAGATTGCTGCCAGTGTTGCCCTTATTTTAGGATTAGTTTTTATTTCACCTGAGATTGAAAAGGCCCCACAATACGGATCATTCTCTGACATGATCCCTACAATAGAAACACTTGAAAATGGAAACAATACTGAAACACAAGAGGCCAGCTCAAACGAAATAACTGTTTCAGAAGAGACAACTGAAGTTAAAACAGCAGAACCGGAGCCTGCTCCAGAAAACAAATATTTCATCATTGCAGGGAGTTTTAAAGACAAGAATCCTGCCTCATCTTTTGTCAGGAAGCTAAATAATAAAGGAATTGAAACTGCACAGATACTAAGCAGCACTAATGGTCGCTATAGGGTATCTCTTGAAGGCTTTATAAATAAACAGGAAGCAACAATAGCTCTTAAAAATTACCGAAAAACACATGGCTATTCTTCCGCATGGCTTTTAACACAAAACTAAAAAAACTAAGGTTACAACATAAAACAAGAAAGGCTGCCCAATTCGAGCAGCCTTTTTTATATCACAAATCAAATACTTTTATCGAACTTCAGACCCTGGCTTAATAGCTTTAGAAGGCTGCAAGAACACCAACTCCCCATTGGCATCTTCTCCCATCAGGATCATTCCCTGGGATTCTATCCCCTTAATTTTCCTTGGTGCAAGATTTACTAAAATACTCACTTGTTTTCCAACAATATCTTCAGGAGCAAAAAACTCTGCAATACCCGAAACAACAGTTCTTTTATCAATCCCTGTATCTACAACCAGCTTTAAAAGCTTTTTGGTTTTAGCCACCTTTTCAGCCTCCAATATGGTTCCTATTCGGATGTCCATTTTTGTAAATTCATCAAAAGAAATATTTTCCTTCGCCGGAGCAACTTCTTTTGCCGCAGCTTCATTTGCCAACTTAGAAGCCTCCAGTTTGTCCAATTGCTTTTGAATAGTATCATCTTCAATTTTGGCAAAAAGCAACTCTGGTTTATTAATTTCATGCCCAGGCACAAGCATATCAGTTTTACCAAGATCTTTCCATACTATGCCGGATATATTTAACATATTTTGCAATTTAACAGCACTAAAGGGCAAAAATGGCTCCATTAAAACTGACAAGTTTGCCGTAATCTGTAACGACACATTCATAATAGTTTTAACACGCTCTTCATCTGTCTTCACCAATTTCCACGGCTCTGTATCTGCAAGATATTTATTACCCAACCTGGCCAGGTTCATCATCTCTTTAATAGCCTCACGAAAACGGAAGCTATCCAAACTAGACTGAACTTTTTTCACGATTTCAGAAATATCAGCCAAAGTTTGTTTGTCAAAATCTTCAACTACCGAGCCCATTTCCGGAGTTTTACCCCCATAATATTTATGTGTTAATACAATGGCACGGTTTACAAAGTTTCCAAGGATAGCAACCAACTCATTGTTATTCCTGGCCTGGAAGTCTTTCCACGTGAAATCATTATCTTTAGTTTCAGGAGCATTTGCAGCTAAAACATAGCGTAGCACATCCTGCTGATCTTTAAATTCTTCAAGGTATTCATGCAACCAAACAGCCCAATTCCTTGATGTCGAAATTTTATCACCTTCCAGGTTCAAAAACTCATTAGCCGGCACATTTTCAGGTAAATTAAAAGAACCTTCGGCCTTTAACATAGAAGGAAAAACAATGCAGTGGAACACAATATTATCCTTCCCAATAAAATGAAGCATTCTGGTTTCCTTATCCTTCCAATATTTCTCCCACTCCGGCGTTAATTCCTTTGTTGCTGAAATATAACCAATTGGCGCATCAAACCACACATACAACACCTTGCCGTCTGCACCTTCTACAGGAACAGGCACTCCCCAATCCAAATCACGGCTCACTGCACGAGGCTGCAATCCCTGGTCTATCCATGACTTACACTGTCCATAAACATTTGCTTTCCATTCCTTATGATCCTCTAAAATCCATTTCTTTAAAAATGGTTCATGTTTATCCAAAGGCAAATACCAGTGCTTTGTCTTTCTAACAACAGGCACACTTCCTGATATTACTGAAATCGGATTTTTTAAATCCGTAGCATTTAAGGAAGTACCACAACTTTCACACTGATCTCCATACGCTCCCTCATTACCACAATGCGGACAAGTTCCGGTTATATACCTATCTGCCAAAAACTGCTTTGCATCCTCATCATAATATTGATCAGATTCTTTTTCAACAAACTCACCTTTATCATAGAGCGTTTTAAAGAAATCAGAGGCAGTTTTATAGTGTGTTTCAGTTGTGGTTCTGGAATATACATCAAAGGTAATTCCAAAATCCTCGAAAGATTTTTTTATAATTCCGTGGTACCTATCCACAATATCCTGAGGAGTTACCCCTTCGTTTTTTGCTTTTAAGGTAATGGGAACACCATGCTCATCTGACCCTCCAATTAACAATACATCTTCACCTTTCATTCGAAGATATCTTACATAAATATCCGCAGGTACATAAACCCCTGCCAGATGTCCAATATGCACGGGTCCATTAGCATAAGGCAAGGCAGTTGTAACAAGTGTTCTTTTAAAATTATCCATATATAAAAAGCAATTATTGCATGATAAAAAAACAAAATCCGACCCTTTGAGTACGGATTTAAATTATAATTTCGCAAAGATAAGGAAAATGCAAATTTATTCAAGTTGGCTTTTTTTATTCTTTTCAAATATTTTACTTTGCATGAACTATACTTCAAAATATTATGAGAACTATTTCAATTATTTTACTTGCGTTCATTATCCACTTTACGCAAGCGCAAATCAATCCTGTTAATCAGCCATCTACTAATTACATGTCAGAAACAGACACCATCGCCCCACCGGACTTTGAGCCTATCCAGCTCAAATCAGCCATTGCCGCTTTAGAGACCTTTCATTTATTTTCTCCTGATGAAAGTGTTGAGCTTATTGTTGGTTTAAGTTCAAACAATATTACATACCAAGTATTAAAAGATGAAGAAAACATAAGCTCTTCATCAATAATTAATCTGCAAATTGGCTCGGGATATTTAACCGATGGTGTTACTTGTCTGGAAGCAATTAGAAATTCAAAAAAACAAACCATAAACCTCCCCTACGGAGAACGGAATGAAGTTACTGACAACCACAATGAACTGATATTAAAATGTCAAAACAACAGAAACGAAAAATTTGAATATATATTCCGATCCTACAATGAAGGCATTGCTTTCCGGATTAATTTCACCAACGAATCTCCATCATCTATAAATATTTCTAAAGAAGATACGCAGCTCAACCTCTCGCATACATATACTGCATATGCGGAATCAAGGAATGAACAAGGCTATATCGCAACATCCACTACCCAAAGCTTTTCATCATTAATACCCCTTACTTTCACCAATTCAGAGCACAGCCTCTGCTTTAATGAAGCAGGGAATGACAACTATGTCAGGGTCAGACTTAACTGCCTTGGCAACAATAAGTTTAAAACCTCATTCCTGTCAACAAACAGTAGTGTAAGCACTCCTTATGCATTACCATGGAGATATCTTGTTATTGGAGACAATCCTACAGACTTGATATACAAAAAAGAAATGATGTATGCACTAAACTCCCAGGAGTATGACGAAGCGAAATGGAGCTGGGTAAAACCCGGTAAAGTATTTAGAAGTTTGGTTTTGACCACAGAAGGAGGAAAAAAAGCCATTGACTTTTGCAGCGAAATGAACATTGACTATATGATGTTTGATGCAGGCTGGTACGGGTTGGGATATGGCATGGGCAACGAAAGTAGTTCAGCCTCAAATCCCCTTGATGTAATTGATGGATTAAACATGGAAGAGGTAACAGAATATGGTAAAAGCAAAAATGTTGGAGTTGTTTTGTATATTAACAAAGTAGCCTGGTACAACTACAACAATACGAGTATGTTTGATTTATATGAGAGTTGGGGAATCAAGGGAGTCAAGTTAGGATTTATGGATGGCTATTCGGCTTACGGAAACAAATATATTTACAACCTGATAAAAAAGGCCGGCGAAAAAGAAATGCTGGTAAACGTACATGACAACCCAAGGCCAACCGGATTAACCCAAAAATATCCAAACCTAATGACAACAGAAGGAGTACGCGGTAATGAATATGTTTATAATAATGGAAACCACACAACTCTCCTTCCTTTTACGAGATTTTTAACCGGCGCTGCTGATTATACTATTTGTTATTTTGGAAACGACCCGGATTACACTAAACCCAAAGCATTAGGAACCACACGGGCACATCAACTAGCTCTAAGTATACTTTTTTACAGTCCTTTTCAACATGTTTTTTGGTACGGAGCCCCCCATATTTATACCGTTCCGGTTGAAACTGAATTATTCAAGTATATTCCTACCATTTGGGATGATTTTCAGGTTCCGGCAGCCCAAATGGGACATTATATATCTATGGCAAGAAAAAGTGGTAATCGCTGGTTTTTATCATGCATTACCAATAACCTTTCTCGCGAAATTGACATTCCCTTATCCTTTCTTGAAGAAGGAATAAATTACAAAGCCACTATTTATAAAGATAAAGATCCCAAGACGATTGAGAAAATCAGTACGGATCTAGAATCCCTCAAGACATCGGGATCGATTACAGATGGCAAACTCCATGTTTCGCTCAAAGCCAACGGTGGACAAGTAATCGTTTTCAATTCAAACAACACAGGCTTATTTGATAAAGAAAAACACATTAAGAAAATAGCTATTTCACCCAACCCCTCTAAAGGGATGTTTAGGATTGGTTTGCCCGATAACAACAATCCTTTTGGAGACATGGATATTTATTCAACAGACGGGCAATGCATCGTGACAAAGAAAAATACGTATTTAAATGACTATAGAGAAATTAACTTATCAAATGTTTCATCCGGTGTATACATCATTACAATAAAATGCAAAACAGGCATATACTCTGGCAAAATAACCATCATAAAATAAAAAAGGATGATATTCCCTCCACCTATAAAAAAAGGAGATACCATAGGGATTGTAGCTCCAGCTGGTAAAATTGAACAGAATATTGTTGAGCAAGCTATTAGCCGTATCGAAAAGATGGGCTACATTGTAAAAACAGCCCCTTCTATTCATAACCACTATTTTAATTTTTCATCAACTGATGAAAATAGGAGAAAAGATCTTCAGGATTTCCTGGACGATCAGAACATCAATGCAATCCTATGCACAAGAGGAGGTTATGGAACCATCCGTATTATCGACAATATAGATTTTACAAAATTCAGGGAAAACCCCAAATGGGTTATTGGCTTTAGCGACATCACCGTACTTCATGCAGCCATTCAGCAAAACGGCATTGCAAGTATACACGGTCCAATGTGCAAAAGTTTTTTAAACTACACCAACACCAGCGTAGACATCGACGTTTTATTTTCGTTTTTAGAAGGAGAAGCTCCTGAATACATCATAAACCCATACCCCACAAACCGTCCTGGAACTGCCTGTGGAGATATTATCGGGGGCAATTTATCGTTGTTGCACGCATTAAGAGGAACTAAGTTTGATTTTAACCCTGAAGGAAAAATACTTTTTATCGAAGACCTTTCAGAGTATTTATATCATCTCGACAGAATTATGTTTAACCTAAAGCTTGGCGGAGTGCTTGAAAAACTAAACGGCTTGGTTGTTGGCCAATTTACCGAAATGAAGGACAATGAGATTCCCTTTGGAGAAACAATTGAAGAGATAATTTATAAAAGCGTTGCAGAATACGATTACCCCGTGGCGTTTAATTTCCCTTCTGGACATATTGAAACAAATTTCCCCATCATCCTGGGTGACTACATCGAATTAAAAGTTGAAACCAATCAGGTAAGTATCACTTCAGCTTAAAAACGTCATTAATCTATATAACTGAAAACTATGGCACAACACAACGACCTTGGAAAAGAAGGAGAAGCAAGGGCTGCTGCATATCTCTCAAAAAACGGATATACCATACTGGAACAGAACTGGACCTACAACCACAAAGAAATTGATTTAATAGCAACCAAAGATGATTATCTTATCATTGCTGAAATTAAAACCAGGAGTACAGAAGAATGGGAACATCCCCAGGAGGCTATAACCAATGCAAAAATTCGCTATCTTGTTGACGCAACAGAGGCTTACATATTAATGAACGACATAGATATGGAAGTTCGATTCGATGTTGTTTCAGTTATCCCCAAAGGGATTGATTGGAAAATTGAACATATTGAGGAAGCTTTTTATCCACCCCTTAGTTAAGCTAATATGAACATTGAAGAAATCAGAAATTACTGTTTGAGCAAGAAAGGCACAACAGAGGATTTCCCTTTTGATGATGTTACCCTTGTGTTTAAGGTAATGGGGAAGATGTATGCCCTAACCAGCCTTGATCAGGAACTATCTTTGAACCTCAAATGCGATCCTGAAAAAGCAATTGAGTTAAGAGAAACACACTCTGCCATAAAACCAGGCTTTCACATGAACAAAAAACACTGGAACACCGTAGATATTGATGGCAGCTTAACACCTGGTTTTATTCAGGGACTTATTGACCATTCATACAACCTGGTGATTTCAAAACTAACCCAAAAACAGCAAGCCGAATTTCAAAATTTATAATTGTATCAGGATGAAAAAGCTTATCAGATATTTTCTACAGGGCCTTTTATACATTGTTCCTATTGCCGTAACTGTTTATATCATTGCCGTTGCCATTATATGGACCGATGGACTTTTGATGGACCGGGAGTTTTTTCAAAAAGGCATCCTGGCTAAATATAACTTCCCAGGGCTTGGGCTGGTAACAATCCTGATACTCATTACTATGATTGGGTTTATCGGACAGAAACTTATATCCTCTCCCTTTTCAGAGGCCTATAACAAGCTCATCAAAAAAGCCCCATTAATTAAAATAATCTATACCTCGGTAAAGGATCTTATGTCGGCCTTTGTTGGTGGTGAAAAAAAGTTCAACACCCCGGTATTAGTACAGATGGATGAACATGGAACTTTAAACCGCCTGGGATTTATCACCTCAAATTCGCTTGAAGACTTTGGTATTGACGAAATGGTTGGAGTTTATTTTCCTAGCTCATATGGAATGTTGGGAGAGTTATATCTTGTACCTAAAAAAAATGTCAAAAACATTGATGCCAACTCTGCTGATGTAATGAAGTATATCGTTTCCGGAGGGGTTTCTAAAATTAAAAATTAGTTTCCAAAAAACATTTAGCTGTATCTTTAATTGTTTTCTCAATTGGGGTATAACTATAATCTACTTCATCCTTAATGGCCTCTCCTGAATAATTTGTAGTCTTTAACGAAGTACGTGCCGAATCTTTTGTAATCAAAGGTTCAGTCCCAAACAACAGGTTTCTTGCCTTTTCATACCTCCATGCCAATCCCGTTAAAAACTTACCTGCCTCTAACGCTGGAGGTTTAACGTGTAAAGCATGCGCCAGCATATTAAAAAAACTCTTATATGAAAGATTGGCTCCATTCAACAAAAACCTCTTAGCACTAACCTCGCTATCAGTAAGTGTTATCATAGCCTTCACAACATCCCTCACATCTACAAATCCAGTACTCCCTGGCGTATAGAACTTCAGTCCTTTATAAACCGTTTTAACAATTTTGGCACTACCATTATCCCAGTCACCTGGCCCAATAATAACCGAAGGATTAACAATAACTGCATTTAGCCCTTCATTTACAGCCCTCCACACCTGCATTTCCGACCTAAACTTACTGATACTATAGGCCGAATGATTTCTACCACCTTGCCAATACGACATTTCATCAATATACTCTCCATTTTTTGAATTTCCCATGGTAGCAATCGAGCTAACAAAACAAAATTTACCAACCCTCTTTTCAATACAGGCATTTACAATATTGGCAGTACCTTCTTCATTCACTTGCATCATTTCATCTTTCAATGCAGGATTAAACGATACAAGAGCACCTGTGTGATAAACAACACTTACATTATCAAGGGCTTGTACTAAAGATTCATAATCCAACAGATCACCTTCGATCCATTTTATTTTTTTGAAAAGCTCTTGTGCATCTTCTCCATAAAAACCAAAAACCAGTCTTGCCTTCGATATATCTGATGTTTTTCTTTTTAATGCAATAACATTTCTTCCTTTCTTTAAAAGATGATAAAGAAGGTGAGCCCCAACCAATCCTGTTCCCCCAGTAACTAAAATCATAAATTGCCTACCAATTAAATTTAATGGTCTGTTTTAAATTTGCATGAACACTCAGTGGCACAGGACTAGTTCCTGCCACGCTCTCAATCAGCTCTTTTTCCTCTTTTGAATATCCTTTATCAGGAAAATTGAACTCCATAACAACCTCTGCCACGCGCCTTGGGTCACTGGCCATTATCTTAGTTATCTGTAACTGAGTTCCCACAATGTCAATATCATTATCCATTGCAGTAATACCCATTATAGTCATGATGCAATTACCCAAAGAAGTAGCTAACAAATCGGTTGGCGAAAAGGCCTCCCCCTTACCTCTGTTATCGGTAGGTGCATCTGTGATTATTTTACAACCAGATTGCAAATGAACATTCTCGGTTCTTAATCCCCCCAAATAGGTTGTATTTACAGTAACGCCCATATTCAAAATTTTATTGATGAATACCCAAAGAAACAAAAAAAAGAATTAATAATTGGTAAGTTTTTTTCATGACAACATTTTTGTGTTTTACATACGACAAATGTACATTAGCTATTTCTTTAAATAAATAGTTTTAATTTTGCATCTAAATAAAATATTAAACTAATAAAAGGCAAACATATGTTTTCAGGAATAGTTGAAGAAGCTGCAGTAATTACAGCATTAGAAAAAGAACAAAGCAACCTTCATATCACAATGGAATGTTCTTTCGTTGACGAATTAAAAATAGATCAGAGCATTGCACACAATGGAGTTTGTTTAACCGTTGTAAAAATGACCGACAAAACATATACCGTAACTGCTATTCAGGAAACTCTTGACAAATCAAACCTGGGTGTTTTAAAGGTTGGCGACAAGGTAAATCTTGAAAGAAGCATGGTTATGAACGGACGTTTGGACGGCCATATTGTTCAGGGGCATGTTGACCAAACTGCCAGGTGCATTGAAGTAAAAGAAGCCGATGGTAGCTGGTATTACACTTTTAAATATGAAATTGACAAAGAGAAAGCTTCACAGGGCTACATGACTGTTGAAAAAGGTTCTGTTACCGTAAATGGAGTTAGCTTAACTGTTGTAAATAGCAAAGAAGATCAGTTTTCCGTTGCTATTATTCCTTACACTCACGACTTTACAAATTTCCATCAGATAGAAGTTGGCTCAATTATAAACCTGGAATTTGATATTCTTGGGAAGTACATTAGCCGGATTATGTCTCTTAAAGGAGAATAGACCTACAAAAAAACAAAACCTAAGCCTCACGCATACCGTGGGGCTTTTTTTATGAAGTATCTTAAAAAACAAAACCTCTTGATTATTAACTAATCAAGAGGTTTACCTGTACCCAGGGCCGGGATCGAACCGGCACGGGTTGCCCCACTGGTGTTTGAGACCAGCGCGTCTACCAATTCCGCCACCTGGGCAAATGCTTACAACATTTTTGCGGATGCAAATATAGACAAAAGATGATTACCTGCAAACCTTTTTAGATAAATATTGAAACAAAAAACTCAACTCTTTAATAATCAATTATTATTTTAGCAAAAATTATTGGTACAGTAAACAAGAATGGCAAAAGATAACCAATTCAAAAGAACAATTTCATTTTGCCAATTCCTTGAAACCATAAATATTTATATTTAGTCGGAATGAAAATCAAATTCACCATATTTACAGTTTTTATCATTTTTATTTTTCAAGTTCCCTTTAGAGCTCAAAACAAAATACTTTGGGGTGGTGGATTGACAGTCCACATTCCAGATAATGGGTTTGGGAAATTTGATTTTGGCAGCAGTTATAATGTTGGGGATGATTTTGGTTTTGCTACTGTTGCCAATCCTGGATTTGGTTTTAATTTCGGATCCCTCTGGTTTTATAACCCCCGACTGTCTTTACAATCAGAACTTGCCTACTCTTATTTTCCAAAGGACAAGCAATTTTGGAATGTTCAGCGTTACGGAGATATTAGCGTAAACTATCAGATGCTGAACCTTTCGGCGCAGGGGAATTACTATTTTGCAGAGGGTGAAATACGCCCTTACCTTGGCGCTGTATTTGGAATTTATTACCTACGTAACAAAATGGATTTTAACTCCACCTCTACCGCAAGCTCTTCTGATTATATTACCAACACATTGCATGCCGGATACGCCTTAGAATTTGGCACCTCTATTGAGCTAACAAAGAGAACCCTTGTAAATATAGGTCTTCGTTACACTATTATTCCCGACATCAGTTCCGAATACACAAAAGATGGCAGCATAAAATTAAACCCCCACGATAAACAAAATCACTGGGGGCTTTCTGCTAAATTATTTTTTAGTCGATAATATTTCTAAAACAAACCATTTACATGGGTATCCACCTTATCAATAATTGTACTAAGATCTGATTTGTTTTTAATAAAATTATACTCATCCACATTTATTACCAACAACTTACCTTTATCATACTCCTCAACCCAGGCCTCGTAACGTTCATTTAAACGCTTAAGGTAATCCAGGCGAATGCCACTTTCATAATCTCTGCCCCTACTCTGTATTTGCTCTACTAATTTAGGTACCGAAGCCCGCAAGTAGATCATCAAATCAGGAGCCTGAACCAAACTGCTCATCAACTCAAAAAGGGATGCATAATTATCAAAATCACGTTTACTCATCAAACCCATATCATATAGGTTCGGTGCAAAAATATAGGCATCCTCATAAATGGTTCTATCCTGGATAACCGTCTTGCCACTTTTACGGATTTTGTTCACTTGAGAAAACCGGCTGTTCAGAAAATATATCTGCAGGTTAAAGGCCCAACGTTGCATATCTTCATAAAAATCTGCCAAATATGGGTTGTCATCTACTTCCTCATAATGCGTATCCCAACCATAATGATTTGCCAGCAATGTAGTTAATGTTGTTTTACCCGACCCAATGTTTCCGGCTATAGCAATATGCATAATACTTAGATTTTAATTTTGCGCAAAAATAGAAAATCAGTGCATGATTTCTAACGTTTTTTGTTTAGTGTCAATAATTCTTCCATTAAATCCCTGTTATTAGCCAAACGAGGAACTTTATTTTGTCCCCCTAATTTATTATGGGTTTTCAGCCAATCAAAAAACAAATCTTTGCGAGCCAATTCTACCTTAGGCGCTTCAAGGGTTATGCTTTTATACCTTTTTGCTTCATAATCAGAGTTCACTTTTTGCAATTCCTGATCTAAATGAAAAACAAATTGCTCCAAATCCACCGGATCTTTTTCAAACTCAATCATCCATTGGTGACGCCCCTTTTCTTCGGTACTCATATACATAGGTGCAGCCGTATACTCTTTTATAACTGCCCCTGTTTTTTCACACGCAAATTTTATTGCCCTATCAGAGTTATCCACAATCACCTCTTCGCCAAAGGCATTGATAAAATGCTTTGTTCTCCCGGTAATTTTAATTTTATATGGATATCTTGAAGTAAACATCACCGTATCTCCAACCACATATCGCCAGAGTCCCCCATTAGTAGAAATAATAATGGCATAATTCGTATTTAGCTCAACCTCGTCAAGTGTGAGTGCTTTGGGATTTTCTTTACCCCATTCTTCCATCGGCACAAATTCATAAAATATCCCATAATCAAGCATCAACAACATAGATGAATCCTTTGGGTCATCCTGAATAGCAAAAAAACCTTCTGAAGCATTGTAAGTTTCCATATAATGCATCTGGTCTGAAGGTATGATTTTTTTATACTGGTCGCGATAAGGTTCAAAATTAATTCCCCCATGAATAAACAACTCCAGATTTGGCCAAATGTCGAGCAAATTATCAGTTCCCCTTACTTTCATAATATGTTTCAGGAGTACCAAAAACCAGGAAGGCACTCCGGATAGCGATGTGACATTTTCGTTAATGGTGGCCTCCGTCATCTTCACGAGTTTCTCCTCCCACTTATCCAACAGTGCGATACTCTGATCAGGAGTCCGGATAAAATTGACCCAAAACGGAAGGTTCCCAATCAATATGGCAGATAGATCTCCATAAAAAGATTCACTGTTATACTGACTAAGCTTCTGGCTCCCGCCCAGGGTTAACCCTTTGCCTTTAAATAATTCCGTTTCCGGATATAAATCATTATAAATGGCCAACACATCTTTACCTCCTCTAAAATGACAATCCTCCAAAGCCTCCTTTGATACAGGTATAAACTTACTATTTGAGGATGTAGTACCGGAAGATTTGGCAAACCACTTAATTTCACCAGGCCATAAAACATTCTTTTCCCCTCGCCTGATCTTATCAATAACAGCCTCCATCTGTTCATATTTTTGAATCGGCACACGCTCCTGATAATCCTTAATAGATTTTATTGAAGTAAAATCATAATACCTTCCATGATTGGTGTCTTTGGATTTCCGGATAAGTTCGAACAACTGTTCCTTTTGAACGTCTTCCGGGTTTTCTTTAAAATGTTCAATTTGCGACAATCGCCGTATATTGACTAATGATATGATTGAATTTAAAATGGGCATAGGATCTACAACTTTTAAAACTTAAATATAAATATTTTCTTAGAACAACTGCTATATGCCTAAGCTCGTATAGTTAAAAACCTGATTATTTTTTTCACACACAGGTTGATTACATAATTGTTAATATATCGGCTAATTATCAATGCTTGCAACCAGTCTATATTATTTAAAGGGTGCAAGACTCAAAGTGTCTTCATTTTAATTATTTTAGCATAAAATTTTTGCAATGAACTATTTCGATATTGTGGCAGGGATCATCCTGCTATATGCTATTATCAGGGGTGTTAGAAACGGATTTATTATAGAACTGGCCTCCCTGGCCGCCTTAGTCCTTGGTATTTTAGGGGCAATTAAATTTTCGGACTTTACCGAAACATGGCTTTCCCAGTATATATCCGGCAACTATATTGGCATTGTTGCGTTTATAGTAACTTTTGCCGCTATTGTAGTGGCCGTTCACCTGATTGCTAAAGCAGTTGACAAATTGATTCAGGCTGTTTCCCTTGGTTTTATAAACAGGCTATTTGGTGCCGTTTTTTCTTTCATAAAAATTGCATTTATATTAAGCATCATCATGGCAGTTTTTGCCTCATTTGACCGTACTTTTAATTTAATACCCGAAAAAACCAGAGAAAGCTCAATTTTATACGAACCTCTTTCACAATTTGCCCCAAGAGTATTTCCTTATCTGAATTTTGATAAAGAAAAGGCACAAAAGAAAGTTCAGGAAGCAATTGAAGTCAACATTTAGAATCTAAATAACGACTAATGTCTGATACCATTGGCTTTTTGCTTTGGTAAGTTATGATGGTAACATAAGTTACCACAGTTTTCCCAATAGCTGGCTAATTCACAATCTTTTCTATTATCTTTGGCCACACAATATAGTATCTGATAAAAATTTAGAAAAAATACAATCATGAATTTTGTTGAGGAATTGGAATGGCGTGGCATGATTCACGACATTATGCCGGGAACCCAGGAGCAATTACAAAAAGAAATGACAACTGCTTATGTGGGGATTGACCCGACAGCAGATTCGCTACATATTGGACACCTGGTATCGGTAATGATGTTGAAACATCTTCAGGTAGCAGGGCACAGACCCATTGTATTGGTTGGAGGCGCTACAGGAATGATTGGTGACCCTTCAGGGAAATCCGCAGAGCGTAACTTATTAGATGAAGCCACCCTTCGCCATAACCAGGAATGCTTAAAAGCACAACTTAGCCGCTTTTTAGATTTTGAAAGTGGAAATAAAAACCAGGCCTTAATGGTAAACAATTACGATTGGATGAAGGAATTTTCATTCCTTGAGTTCATTCGGGATATTGGCAAGCACCTTACCGTTAACTACATGATGGCAAAAGATTCTGTTAAAAAACGAATTAGTGGAGAAGGCAATTCAGGACTTTCGTTTACCGAGTTTACTTACCAGTTGGTTCAGGGGACAGACTTTTATCATTTATACCAGGCCCACAACTGTAAATTGCAGATGGGTGGTTCTGATCAGTGGGGAAACATTACCACCGGTACCGAACTGATACGCAGGAAACTTGGAGGAGAAGCATTCGCAATGACCTGTCCTTTAATCACAAAAGCTGACGGGGGCAAGTTTGGAAAAACAGAATCAGGGAATATCTGGTTGGATCCAAAGAGAACCAGTCCTTATAAGTTTTACCAATTTTGGCTTAATACCTCAGATGCTGATGCAGAAAAGTATATTAAGATTTTTACTTTGCTTTCGCAGGATGAAGTAGCTGCATTGGTAAAAGAACATGCAGAAGCACCACATGCAAGAGCCCTGCAAAAAAGGTTAGCAGAAGAAGTTACAGTTATGATCCACGGACGTGAGGCATACGATACTTCAGTTGAAGCCAGTCAGATTTTATTTGGCAAATCAACCATGGATGCTTTAAAAAAGATTGATGAAGATACCTTTTTATCGGTTTTTGAAGGAGTTCCAACATTTAACATCTCCAAACAAGAGTTAAATGAGGGAATTGATATTTTAGAGCTAATGGCAGTTAAAACTCAGATTTTTCCTTCAAAAGGAGAGGCACGTAAAACCATCAAAGGAGGTGGAGCCAGTTTGAACAAAGAAAAACTGTCATCACCAGAGATGAGCATAGATACCAGCAGCCTTTTAAACGACAAATATTTGTTGTTCCAAAAAGGAAAGAAAAATTACTTTGTTGTTGTAGCAGAGTAAAAAATATATTTTACACGCTAAAGCCTTTATTGACCAGTTCAGTAAAGGCTTTTTTTGTTTACTTTGTGAAAACAGGTAAATAACAACTACATGAAACAACCATGTAAATTTGATTATCCCAATTAAAACCCCGGAGGATGATTAAATTTATTTGGGAGTTCCATGTTTAACAGATCGTTAGATTTTAGATAAGAGATAAGAGACTTATTTGCAAGATGCTTAAAATAATATCTTTACCTAACTTGAGTTGATTTTATTAAGTATCTCATAATCTAACACTTATAAAAAACTAACGAACTATTGATGTGGCAAATGAAAGAAAATTATAAACACATGAAACCAAATGTAAGTATACGCATCCTGACAATCTGCTTTATCCTGATGGGTTCTTTGGGACTTAAAGCCCAAAAACAGATACTTGTATTTTTAAATGACAAAGACAAAAAAGCTACCCAAATTCCGCTGGGAGGGATGTTAATGCTCGAATACAACGGCTACCTTAACCAAAAAGAACTATCGATGAACTATATGATGAGTTTGAGCGACAGCTCGGTTGTTTTGAGCAAATACAGGTTATTTGGCACTCCTACAGAACAACGGAAAATAATGCTTAAGGACATCACCGGTTTTCGTAAAGTAAGCGTGGGATCACAGTTTCTGAAATTTGCTCTAACAACTGCAGCCACTCTGGGATCCTACTATGCTTTTAGTGATAAAAACAACCTAAACTCCACCGAAAGGCTACTCTATTCAACCGGCGTGGGACTGGCTACCCATTTTGGGATAAAACTGGCATTCCCTTCAAAACGCATCAAGCATAAAATTACAAACGACTGGAGAATTATTTCAATGTAATGATACTGATCACTATGATCAGCTTGCTGTTAATAAGTAAGATATCCAATTCTAAACACTCAAAGTCTCTATAGATTCACTCACTTTTGCAAGGCTTGGTATTTGCCATTCAGAACAACCCCATCCAGGTTCATGTTTCGAGCTGATTTTATTGCATCTTCATGAGTATGCACAATCGGCTCTCCTCTTTTGTTAAAGGAAGTATTAATCAAGGCTTTTACACCATACTTTTCATCCAAAAACAAAAGCAAACGGTACAAGAAAGGATTTTGAGCCTCATTCCTGATGGTTTGGATTCTTGCAGTGCCATCCACATGCACAACCCCTTCAATTTCGTGCTTTAGTTCATCTACTATAGGAAAATCGAGTAACATCAAATCGCTTAAATGATGTACCTTCTTTCTACCGGTATAATACTCAGTATTCCTTTCAAGCATAACAGGCGCTACCGGGCGATACCATTCCCTGCCCTTATGTTGCATACTTACCCTGTCTGATAGTTGCTTGCTGTTTGCCATGGCAATAATGCTTCTGTTTCCCAAAGCACGGGGCCCAACCTCACCAAATCCATTACACACACCAATCACTTTACCGCTCAACAATTCCTTTGCCACCTCTTCAACATCATCCAATGCATCAACTTTACCATTCTCAATTCCCCAATTATTCAGATATGGACGATGTATTTCAAGCTTACCATGTTTCTGCCACTCCAAAAACGAGGCTGCTCCTAGCGACAAACCACTATCTTCGGTACAAGGTGGAATAAAAATATCATCAAACAATCCGGATTCCAGAATTTGAGTATTGGCAACAATATTAAGTGCAGAACCTCCTGTATAATAAAGATATTTTGCTCCGGTTGAGTTTTTTAAACGCTCCAGCTGTGTATGAAAATCCCGGATGAAAATATGCTGCAACGTGGCAACAATATCATATAAAAAAGGATCCTGGGTACTTAAACCACTTCCTTTCCAACCAAAATCATTGCGTGCCGCCTGATAAAACCCACCCTTTTTGCCCCATATATCAGCAAAATATCCATGCTTTTTTAACCATTTCTCCAACTTATGTGAGTAAGTACCAAAAGAGGCCAATCCCATCATCTTACCAGGAACAGCGTTTTGATGATTAAAACTTGCTCCGATAATACCAAAGACCAACGCATTTGCATTAAAAAACGAAGACAAGTATTTATAATCCCAATGGAACTCCAGATTTTGCAATTCCCCATCTTTAAAGTGCCATGCAGAAAAATTGGATAAACTACCTCCTCCATCAAAATGAATCAACAACCCATCCTCTTTAAAAGTACCACAAAATGGCAGCACACTAGCCACATGAGCCAATTCATGATTAATAGAGAAAGCTCTTCGCTCATGATCAAGCCACCAGCACCTGCCTTCTTCCGGAAAAGGAAATAA
This sequence comes from Plebeiibacterium marinum, assembly GCF_026013615.1. Lineage (GTDB taxonomy): Bacteria > Bacteroidota > Bacteroidia > Bacteroidales > Marinilabiliaceae > Saccharicrinis > Saccharicrinis marinus_A. The sequence continues at coordinate 73,634 of NZ_JAPDPI010000019.1, read as the reverse complement.
TTTGTTATTCAAAGGACCTTCATACCTGAGTTTACCACATGATGAAATCATGGCTCGTCCCACAACATTATCCGGAAAAACCAAATCAAAATCATCAGGTGCCAGCAAGCCCTCAGCTTTTAAAATATCATAAAGTGATTCGTGAAGTTTGTTATCATGCTTTTTCCTGCTTAATCGCTCAAGGGTAAGATGTTTAATAACTTTACCCTGATTCATTAAGGTAAGGGCATGATCATGCACATAAAAAGGAGTTTCGCTATTCAACCGATCCTGAATAGCATAGATTGCCAGAGTAGGTTTTGATACATCCATTATAAAAACAACTGCCCCAATACTGTTAATGCAACCACACTAAAAAAGAAGATATTTCGCCAGATCCATGAATTAATGCTATTAATCAGATGGGCAATTAATATAGATAAAGAAATGGCAGCCAATGTAATAAATTCAACACTTCCTCCAGTTACAGGAACTAAAGCAACAATGTAAACAGAAATCCATATTAACGAAACAAACTGTTTGCGGGTAAAAATTTTCTTTTTCCCCAATTCATTAATTGCTGTAACCATTGAAGCAATGAACAATAATACAATTAAACCGAAATAAATAAAAGACTCTAAAGTATAACCAAAATCCCCACTAAATTTTACAATCAAAGGTTTCAACAGCAGAAGATATTCGGACATATTGCCCCACATTAATTCGTAGCCAAAAACAAACAACCACGGTAGCACAAAACCAATTAACGAAGCCAAAAAAGATTTAAACGAAAGTACCCGCAGAGGAATCATAACAAATATCAACAACGGGAAAAGAAGCACTATTTTATATGCAAACAAACTACCTAATGAAAGTGCAAATGCAGCAATAAAGCACTCTTTCATAGTTTTTCGATAGTTGTATGCCTCAAACAGGTAACTCAGACTGATAACAATAAAAACCGATGAAATCATTACCGGGTTTAACAACTGGATAGAAGTGATACTTCCTGCAAGCAAAACAAAAACTACTGCAGGCAGTGCTGACTGCTTATTTAACAGGCCATATCTTGCATTAAACCGGGTTATACCAACAGAAACCAAAAGGATACAAACAAAACTCGCCACTAACGAAATCCATTTGGTACTATTTAGCTGGTATAAAAAATCACCCATCGGCATACCCCCGGATACATTAACCGGAACCACATTGTTTTTTAAAAACGGAATAACCCAAAGGGTAATTAAAAGAAGGAGCATAAATGCATATGCTCCTATTTTATTGCTATGAATCTGCTTTAATATCATAAATCAAATCCAATATCTTTTCTAAAATATTTTCCTTCAAAATTAATTACTTCCGCATTTTTATATGATTTTTCAAGGGCTTCCGAAAAGTCCTTTCCAAAGGAAGACAAGGCAATTACACGACCGCCATTTGTCACCACTTTGCCATCCTGAATTTTAGTGCCTGCATGAAAAGCCATACCATCCTTCACCTGGTCAAAACCGGTCATTTCCTTTCCCTTTTCATAAGCTTCCGGATAACCTCCTGCTACCATCATAACTGTAGTTACAGCCTGGTCATCGATCTCAATTGTATGCTCTTTCAGGCGTTTGGCGGCAGTGGCCTCAAACAACTCTAATAAATCATTTTTTACACGAGGCATAACCACTTCTGTTTCAGGATCACCCATACGAACGTTATATTCAATCACATATGGCTCCTCTCCTACCTTGATTAATCCAATAAAGATAAATCCTTTGTATGGTATTTCCTCAGACTGTAATCCCTGGATAGTCGGGAAAATGATTTTTTTATGAACTTTGTTCATAAACTTTTCATCGGCAAAAGGAACCGGGCTAACAGCTCCCATACCTCCAGTATTTAATCCAGTATCCCCTTCGCCAATCCTTTTATAATCCTTGGCTTCGGGTAATACCACATATCCAGAACCATCAGTAAGAACAAAAACAGACAACTCTATACCACTCAAAAACTCTTCGATAACCACTTTTTTACTGGCATCACCAAACTTACCTTCAAGCATGGTTTTTAACTCAGCTTTGGCTTCATCAATATCATCAATAATCAACACACCTTTTCCGGCAGCCAATCCATCAGCTTTTAAAACATAAGGGGCTTTCATCTCATCTAAAAACGCCAGTCCTTTTTCAAGATTTTCCGGAGTAACCGTTTTATATTTTGCAGTTGGAATACCATAGTTGGCCATGAACTCTTTAGCAAATTCCTTGCTTCCTTCCAGCTGAGCACCCCTTTTACCCGGGCCGATAACAGGAATAGAAGCCAATTCCGGATCGTTCAGGAAGAAATCTTTCACACCCCTTACCAAAGGTTCTTCGGGACCAACAATCAACATATCTATTTGGTTGTCAATAGCTACCTTTTTTACCGCATCGAAATCATTGGGATTTAGGTCAACATTCTTACCTAGCTCTGCAGTACCTGCATTTCCCGGAGCTATGATTAATTCCTTTAACTTTGGACTCTGCTTCAGTTTCCAGGCCAGGGCATGTTCTCTTCCTCCCGACCCCAATAGTAATACCTTCATATTTTTGCTATTAAATTCCTTTTATGTTTGTCAAATTTAAGTTCTTATTCTAAATATATTGTTATTTTAATGCAACTTATTTATCTAATTGAACTTGCGGTATAATTTCTCTTATTAATCAGCTCCAGGGTTTTTGGAAAGGCATACTTCATATTCTTCTCAGCTTTTAGCGAATCATGGAAAACAATCACGGCTCCGGGCCTCAGGTATTTCTCCACATTTACAAACACGCTTTCCTTATTAAAATCCTGATCATAGTCACGACTCAGGATATCCCACATCACAATCTTTTCAAATTTCTTTTTTAACGGCTTTACATACCAGGGGTACAGATAGCCATGCGGAGGACGGAACAACGTTGTTTCAATTAACTCCGATGCTTTGTCGATGTTTTTAAAATAATCCTTTTTGCTATAGCTAAAGGCTTTTATATGATTGTAAGTATGGTTTCCAACAGCATGTCCTCTTTTTAAAACTTCCTGATACACATCCGGATGTTTATGCACATTTTCGCCTACACAGAAAAAAGTAAGTTTAGCCCCCCATTTATCTGCCTCATCAAGCACCCACGGCGTTACTTCCGGAATTGGGCCATCATCAAAAGTAACAAACACCTCGTTTTGAGATGTTTGTTCAAGCCATGTGGCCCCGTTAAATATTTTTCTTAATGCATAATTTGGATGAACCATTATTCAATTATCAGTTATCAATCAACAATAATCAATCAACAATGATCAATTAGCAATTAACATTAATCAGCTATTCGCTATCAGCCATCAGCTATTCGCTATCAGCTATGGGCTATAAGCTATTTGCTATAAGCTATCAGCTATCAGCTACAAACTACCTCAATTATTCAGGAATTTTATTTCCTGGCTATTGGCATCGCCGTTTAGTTTTGCCGACAAATCATCTCTGTCAAACTTATCCAGGATGCGTTGGATTTCCATCATCCACATTAAGCCCTGACGATATTGGTAATCAAAACCTTTTTTCTGGGCAGCAGGCATCTGATTATAATAACCTATAATCTGATCAGCTGTTTTATACATGCTTTCTATCAGCTGGTCGGCCACCTGTTTTTCTCCTTTCAGATATAAACCTTCTGCCAAATAGATGCTCAATATATTATCAGGCAGTGTTCCCATAGGAAGATCTGTTAACTGTTGATTTAACTCTTCCCTAAGTTTTTCACTATTGTATTGGGTTGCCATTTTTACAATCTCTGCATACAGTAAAATACTGTTGTTAGAATCGCTACCCACTGTGTTTCTTTTAGCCGGAGACAATGCTGAATAAAATTTCATTTCCTGCATAGTCTGCTCTCCAAATTGCTTCAATATTTCTTCTGCCTTAGCTCTTTTATCTGCTTTATAATAGCCTTCGGCAAGGAAAATAGAGAAATAATTGTGGGGTACTTTTGAAACCGGAAGCTTTGTTAAAGCCATATCCAACACATCTACCGCTTTATCCGTTTTTCCTTCATCCAATAATGCTGAAGCCAAACGTGACATATTGTTACGTATGTTCATCGCCATACGCTGGTGGTTCTCATCCAAATACACATCCGGATTGTCGAAACCACCCCAACGGAATTTGTTTTTAAACTTATCGTACATTTTTTCTGTATCAACCCGCCCGATCTGTCCGTCGGCATTATTAGTCCTGATAGGAACTACCTTATAAGCAAATCCCTCCAACTGGAAATAATCTTCAAGACTGGCATAATTGTCCCTGCCTACAGTTACTGCAAAATAGATTGGTCTGTTCCAATCATTATTCGACAGCAAATCAAGAATCATTATCTCATTTTTAAGAACCCTCGATTTATTGATATCGATATTTATTTGAGGTACAATTAAATCAGCATCGTCGGTGCTAACAACTCCCGTTTGAATCATTTTTAAGCTATCAACAGGGACTTTAAACCTTTTTGCCGGCAAAAACTCATGCGTTCCCTGATATCCAGGTATCTGTTTTGTTTTTGGATTATCACTGGCAAGGAAATTTATGGCTTCTTTCAAGTCTACCCTATCTTTAATCAGCTCCACAATATGAGCCACATCCCTTGTTCCTGTTACATACTGGTCGTGCTCAAGCGAAAATGGTAATGGATCAGAATCATATGCCTTCCGCTTCATTTGATCGATATACCAATCTGTTTGAAGGTAACTCAGGTTACACACCCTAACGTCCAAACGATATCCTTCAACCTCTTGTGCATACCACAACGGGAAAGTATCATTATCACCATTGGTAAAAATAACGGCATTTTCATCACAGGTGTCCAGATAATTAAAAGCCAGGTCGCGCGCCACATTCCTGTTTGAACGATTGTGGTCGTCCCAGTTCTGCGATGCCATTAACACCGGTACACAAAACAGCGTTACCAGCGTTGCGGATATTGCAGCCGCCTTACCCGGAATATATTTATTCAGCAAATCGACAATAGCCAGCACTCCCAGCCCAATCCATATGGCAAAGGCATAGAATGATCCAGCATAGGCGTAATCACGCTCACGAGGCTGCAATGGCGTTTGGTTCAGATACAGCACAATAGCCAATCCTGTTAGGAAAAACAGAAGCATCACGATCCAAAAACCCTCTTTCCCCTTTCTTCCGGCCTGATACTGGAACAAAAGTCCCATCAGTCCAAGCAAAAATGGAAGGAAATAATACTTATTGCGTGCTTTATTGTTTTTATAGGTATCCGGTAATTTCGATTGATCTCCCAAACGGGCATTATCAATAAACGGAATACCCGATATCCAGTTGCCTTTGGTTACTTCTCCATTTCCTTGTATATCATTTTGGCGTCCCACAAAATTCCACATGAAATACCTTACATACATATGGTTGATCTGGTAATTGAAGAAAAACGCCAGGTTATCGGCAAATGTTGGCATGGTGATGGTTTTGTTCTCCCCGGTTTCTTCATCCATAACACGAACAGACTTACCCTTTGATTTCCCTGCCCAGCTTTTATACTGATCAATATGCCTTGGATCACGGCTATACATCCTTGGGAAAAGCGTTAACGTTTGATCTTTGAATACATATTCAGGTTTATGGTCTACCGTTTTGTATTCTCCATCTTTTTTAATCCTTATCGGATCCCCTTCTTTTGCCTGAGAAGCTTTAAAATCAATTTCCGAATTATAATATTCACCATAAAACAAAGGGCGATCGCCATATTGCTCACGGTTTAAATATCCCATTAAAGAAAATACATCCTCGGGTGAGTTCTGGTCCATGGTAGGCTGCGCATACGAGCGGATCACAATCATAGCAAAAGATGAATACCCGATCAAAATTACAGTAACTCCAAGTATAATCGTATTTACAATTACATGTTTGTGCTTGTGGGTATACCAAATTCCGATTATCAACCCTCCAATCAACAATATTATATATACGGCAACTCCCGTATTAAACGGCATGCCAAAATTATTAACAAACAACAATTCAAACCAGCTTGCTGCTTTTACTGTGTAAGGTATAATTCCATATAAAATCCCCAATAATATTACGGCAGATATGCCCAATGCTGCCAACAGACCGTTTCTGTTTACTTCAAATTTTTTGAAATAGTATACCAACACGATAGCAGGGATAGCCAACAGGTTTAACAAGTGGACTCCGATAGACAAGCCCATTAAATAAGCTATTAAAATCAACCACCTGTTCGAATAGGGCTCATCGGCCACGTCTTCCCACTTAAGGATAGCCCAAAATACCATGGCGGTAAATAACGACGACATGGCATAAACTTCTCCCTCAACAGCCGAAAACCAGAAGGTATCAGAGAAAGTATAGGCCAGGGCTCCTACAAAACCAGCTCCTACAACCGCCCACGAGCGCCATTCTTCTGATTTTTCATCCATGAAGATTTTTTTACCCAAATGGGTGATCGTCCAGAACAGGAACAAAATAGTAAAGGCACTTGACAAGGCACTCATCAGGTTAATCATAAAAGCTACCGAACCAGGTTCTGGTGCAAACAATGAAAAGAACCTTCCCAATATCATAAACACGGGCGCCCCCGGAGGGTGACCCACCAATAACTTATAGGAGGTTGAGATAAATTCGCCACAGTCCCAAAAACTGGCAGTGGGTTCTATAGTCATAGTATAGGTTATGGCTGCGATTAAAAACGACAACCAGCCAAATGCATTATTGAGTAGTTTATAATTCTTCATGATTATAATTTTATTCCCTGAATTTTAAGGACTTCCACAAAAGCCCATTTTAACACGATGCCAAAAATAATATAATTTTATGAAACCCTTTTTTTATAGGGTACATAGTTTATACTTTAACCCTATTTTAACAGTGTAATTTGATATTTTAGCTTGTAGAGATGAGTCTATAGATATGAGAAATGAGTAGAGAGAGGTGGAAAAAACAAGATGCAACATTCCGACGCCTTGTTTTTCTTTGGATTCTGATATATCCTTCTAAAAAAAATGAAAATATTTTTAAGCCAATAACCAAATGATTTCATGAACAATACAGCATTCTCAGGCCTTCTGACAGAAAAAATATTTAAAAAAAGTTGAAAATAATTTTGCCAGTTAGCAAAAATGGTCTACTTTTGCATCGCTTTCAAAAAGAAAGACATGAGGATTGTCCCATGGTGTAATTGGCAACACGTCTGATTTTGGTTCAGAAGAGTCTAGGTTCGAGCCCTAGTGGGACAACAAAAAAGCTTGAAATCGTAAGGTTTCAAGCTTTTTTTGTTTTGTAATTTTGCACTTCTCTTTATTTCTGTATTAAAATAAAAACCTATTTTTGTATAAATGAAAAGAGATACGATAGATAAAGTAATAGAAACGTTAGAATTTAATCAAAATTCTAACCTATCTTCTTTATTTTTCACTTCACAACAATACAATCAAAAAGAACTGTTTTTTGAAGAACGATTGGTACTTGATGTTGCTAAAAAACTCAATGCGTCAGCTGTGTTTTTCAGAAGATTTGCTGATAGTCAAACATCAAAACCACAACTTTTTATATTTGACAATACCACAAACAAATTTTCAACTAACCAACTTGCAGAGTTACATAGAAAAATATGGAGTAGTGGTATTATTCCTCTGTATTACGTATTTGACAAAACCAATATCAATATCTATGATGCTCGAAAACAAGTCAAATATGACAAAGGCACTAAGACTATAAGCATAGATCCTTTTGAATCTCTTCCATTAATTACCGATTCATATAAACAACACCAAAAATACTCTGCAAGGCTTTTTGCAAATGGTTCTTTTTGGGAACAAAAAGAATTTGCAAATAACTTCCTAAGTAAAGAAACTTCGGAAAACAAACTAATTGAGGGATTAAAAGATATTCGAAAACATTTTATTTCAGAAAGTGGACTTGATAGTAATTTAGCACATCAGCTATTAGTACTTTCTATTCTTGTTAAGTATCTGGAAGAACGAAAAGATGAGCATGGCAATCATGTTTTTCCTAATAACTACTTCAACAAATATCAAAACTCAACATCTTTTTGCGATGTCCTAAGAAAAGGTAAAGTTGTTGAGCTATTTGATGATTTAAGCACTCATTTTAATGGGAAAGTTTTTCAATTAAATAATAATGAAAAACTTATATTATCTAAGGCTAATTTAAATCAACTAGCATATTATCTTGATGGTAATATTGACAATGGCCAATTAGTTATATGGCCATTATATTCATTTGAATATCTTCCTGTTGAATTAATTAGCAGAATATACGAAGAGTTTGTTGACCAACGGAGTGACGCTGTATACACTCCAATACATCTTGCCCGTTTAATGGTAGATGAATGTATGCCTATTTCTGAACCCAAACAGAATTATAAGGTAATAGATGTAAGTTGTGGTTCAGGAGTGTTTCTCGTAGCTGTTTTTAAACGGCTTGTTCAGTGGTGGCAGAAAGAAAGATTTGATAAAACAGGTATACTCGAACATCCAACGGTAGATAATTTAAAAGCTATACTTAAAAACTCTGTTCATGGAGTTGATATTGAAGAAGCATCAGTTAAGCTTTCAGTATTCAGTTTAAGTATTGCTTTGTGCGATATGCTTACACCCACCGAAATATGGATGAATCTACGCTTCGACGACTTAAGGGAAAGAAATATCTATGAAGGAGACTTTTTTGAATATTTGAGCAAAACAGAGAAGGAACAATTTGACTTGGCAATAGGGAATCCTCCATTTGAGGACAAAAAGAAAAATTTTGGCAAACTATTAGACAAGTTTAATATAAACAGCGAGTATCATATTCCAAGAAACCAAATTGCAATGCTGTTTTTACAACAAGCTATGCAACTGTTAAAACCTAACGGTTTGCTTTCTTTTGTTATGCCATCGGGTCCATTATTATATAATAACACATTAGAATTTAGAAAAGAGTTCTTCTCTCGATATAAAGTACCTCAAATCATTGACCTGTCAGAACTCCGAGACGCACACGTACTATTTGAAAAAACTATTGCAACCGCAGTAATATTTGCTTACAATACTATTCCGGATAAAAATCATGTATTAACACACATTGGTGTAAAAAGAACCAAGACAACTAAAGAACGATTGTTTTTTGAAATAGACCATTACGATATGCATCCGGTTTCTCAAGAAGTAGCAGAAAATGATCTTGCTATTTGGAAATCAAACTTAATGGGAGGAAATCAATTGTATTATTTAGTCAATCGACTAAGACAATTAAGGACACTTGGTGATTTCATAAAAGACAAGAAAGAGAAAAATGGTTGGATTTATGGAGAAGGTTATCAAGTAGCAAAAAGAACTAATTTGGCAGATCACCTTACTGGGAAACTAAAGGTTGAAACAAAAGACATAACTGAAGAAGGTATAATTAAAACATGCATAGAGACAGAAACAAAATTCCAATGGTCTAGAGAACCAAATAAACTAATGTTTAAAGCTCCTCATATTATTGTAAAAGAGCGCTTTGGCAGCAGGCGTTTTATTGCCCATTACCTTGATTATGATTTAATTTTTAAAGATGATGTTGTAGGCATTCATTCACCTAAAGGACAAGAAAATGAGTTAATTAAAATTATTAACTATTGGGATTCATATTATAGTATATTAAAAATGTATGCACTTGCGAATAGTGCAAAAGGTGGTATTCATCGTTCTGGAGGATATATATTAAATATGAAAGATATATTCAACCTACCATACCCCGAAAATGAAGGTGATTTAAAGCTCTCTTACCATGAAGAGATAATAAAAGAAGATGTTCTTAATTACAAACTAGAAGAATTATCGAAGGGAGAAAAAGCAAAAATCAATATACAAACAGTTTCCGAATCTGAGCTAATGCAGTTTGGAGAAGCATTCTGTAATAGTTTAAACCCAATTTATCAGAATGGTAATAAAAGTTTTAATCCACTTACTCCAATACAGACTCTTTCATACACCTGTTTCCCATTTGCTTATGGCGATGATAATTTTAGGCCTCAGATATCCACAAAAATACAAGATGGTGATTTATCTGAATTAATGGAAAATCAAAACGAATCTGTTCATTATAGAAGAGTTCTAAGGCTTTATCAAAAAGACATTGTTTTTCTGATTAAACCAAATACCCTGAAGTATTGGTTAAAATCAATTGCTCTCAGAGATGCAAGTGATGTAATGAATGACTTTATAAACAGTGGTTATTAATGATAAGCAATCAATCACATACACATTCAGCGCATATATCAGATTTCTCTATGGAGAAGAATCAAACAGTTCATCGAATACTTCTATTTATAAAAAATACTTTACCTGAATTTGAAACAATATTTAAAAACAGCAATGTAAATTTTCGATTAGAAGATGATATTTCAAAAGAGCTACTACGTTTTTTTAATGATAAATCAAGATCAAAAAATCTATTGTTCCAGTTCAACGAAAAGAAAGGAGTTGATTTCACTGTGTTTTTAGCACATCCTTTCATCATGGGTGCATCCTCCATATTTATGATTGAAGCAAAAAGACTCTCAAAAAAACATTATGATTATGTCTCTGGCGGTACAGGAGGAATTGAAAGAATCAAAAGAGAGCAAGAACAATTTGGTAAACATCTAAACCAAGGAGCAATGATAGGCTACATTCAAGATTATAATGCTTCATACTGGAATACAAGAATAAACTCTTGGATTAGCGACCTTATTGCAAAAGACACAGATATTGAATGGAACGAACAAGACAAGTTAATACCAAACACCGAGCTTTCAGATTTCACATCAATACATAAAAGAATTACAAAGAACGATATTTGTTTATATCATTTTTGGATAGACTTAAACTAATATACCTCATATTATTTTGTTCAAAATAAACATGGGAGGTGTATATATCACAAACTACATTAAACTTAAGTATACTATCCTACTGCATATCCTTACTTCCCAGGTCAAGTTCTTTTAGAAAATAGGCATTTACCTCTTTCATACTATTTTTTCGTTAGGTTTTCGAGTATAGAAATACTTTTTACAATTATTTCAGGATCATAACTATTAGTAAAATTACTTACTACCGTGCTATTTAATTCAGGTATATATGCCGCTATTGTACCCCAAATCCCCATATGGTAATATACTTCATAACCATTTATTTCAGTTACCTGAATCCCCAACCGATAATCCTGGACAGCTTGAAGTTTATTGGGGAGTTTTGTTTTTGCCAGCATTGTTTCAAGGGTTGAGTGCTCTGTAAAAACTCCATTCGAAAATAATAACTGGAAAAAATGCGCCAAATCAGGAGCTGTAGAAACCAAACCCCCACCACCAAACAAATCAATGGAAGGGTGTGTAGCATAAAAATCCTTTCCGCTGTAATATGGATGGACTATATCCGGCATCTCCTTAGGTTTAGGCTCTATGAACTCTGTCCATGTTGCATTGAGACCTGATTTTTCAAAACCTATTAAATCCCGTAAAGATTTTGCCAAAGTCTTTCCGGTAATGGATTCTATGATTTCGCCCAATAAAATATACCCTGTATCTGAATAATGAAATTGCTCATTGGGTTCTCCTAATGGTTCCCCATATTGCATCGCTATTTCCAATTGCTCTTTTCTGCTCCATTTATGATTGGGATCGGCATTGATTTTATTAAAATAGTAATCTGACATGGCATAATCAAAAATCCCACTGGTATGGTTTAACAGACTCCTGATTGTGACTTTACCTGTTTGGTAACCTTCGCTTTTTAACATTCCGGTTGATTCACCGGATAAATACAGCTCAACAGAATCATCAATGTTTAGTTTGTTTTGTTCAGCCAGTAATAAAATGGCAGTTGCAACATAGGTTTTGGTGATGCTTGCAACCCTAAAAGGCTGGTCAGTTTTTAAGTTTGGCGCGGAATCAACTTTGTCAGCCCCTGCGCAACCAGTCCACGATATATTTAAACCCGGGCTTTCAATATGGATAATAATTCCGGCAACTCCTCCGTTTGAAACCACAACACTATCAATAAGTGTTTGAAAAGGATTGTCTTTTTTCAGAATCAGGTTATTATGGCCATTATTCATATTACAGCCGAATACAACCAACATCACAACAAACAGGACTGACTTAATCATCTAACTTTTACAATTATTTATCATTTTTTACTATACATCAACACAAATTTAGAAACTTTTCCTTGCATTTATAGTAGAACAACTTGCGCATATAAGATGGTTTTTTGATGAATTAAATCATCACAATCAGGAACTATAAAAAAATAGGCATAACATGAATAATAGTTTACTTTCTTCAAAACTGGCAAGGAGTATATTTTTGTCAGTTACCATATCAATGGCCATATCAATATCTATATTGATATTTCTTTCAACCAATTACAGTGCAGGTCAAATAAAACAAAATCTAACCAGTGAACTTTCTTCTATCTCTATAGAAAGAAGCAAACAATTTGATGCTAAACTGGAAGATATAAGCACTCTGGCAATAAATATTTCTCATGACAATTACATTCGAAATTTTTTCAAAAATGTAAATACCGGAGATATTGACGAAAAACTCAAATCCCAAATAAGAACGTCATTAAGCCAAAAACTAGCATTACACAATAATATTTGTGAAAACTTATTTTTTACATATAATGGAATAGTATTTATAGATGCTTTAAACGGTGCTTCGGAAGGAATGGATATGACTAAAGTAAACGATTGGTATATAAATACATGTCAACTTAAAGAAGTTCATATAGCTGATATCACCCAATCGCCTGTAACAGGACAGCCGGTAATGGTAGTTAGCAATCCAATCCTTGATGATGACAACTCGCTTTTATCCTTGTTTGGTTTCGCAACTGAACTTAACGGTTTTTCTATAGATCTTGTAAAAAGCGACTTAGGGAAAGAATTTAAAACTATTATAGTTGATGCCAACACAAATGTTATTGCAGCAGCTGACACCTCCCTGATTTATAAACTTAACTTTAAAAAAGAAGGCGAATCACTTAAAAGTTTGGCAAATAAAATTGAAGAAACAGAAAACGGAGTAAGCGAATTTGAAATCCATGGTGAAGAGTGTATTGGTTATTATTCAGCAATGAATCATGGTTTAACGGCTATAACATACATTCCTGCCAGCGTATATAAAGATCCCATAAGAACAAATCTAATCAGTTCATTTATTTTGTTATTTGTATTCATTAGTATTGGCGGGACTTACGCTTACTTTTTAGCCAAAAGAACAACAAAACCTATCATCATACTTAACGGATTAATCAACAGAATGGCCAATGGTGATCTTTCGGGAAAATCTGAAATAAAACTAAATAATGAAATAGGTGAATTATCAGATGCTTACAATAGCATGATTGATAAACTAACTAATATTGTAAAGGGAATAAATCAAGGTGCCGAACAAATTGAAAGTGGCACATCTGAAGTTGCCAGCAATGCAATGAATATATCTCAGGGAGCAACAGAACAAGCTTCCTCATTAGAAGAGATATCCTCTGTAGTGGAAGAGATCACTTCATCAATCAGTCAAAACACCGAGAACTCTGTTAATACGGATAAAATTGCAAATAGTGCAACCCAGGGAATGACAGATGTAAAAAATCATTCAGAAAAAGTAGTAGAAGCCAACCAGGCTATTAGTGAAAAAATAAAAGTTATTACGGATATTGCTGCTCAAACAAATATTTTGGCCCTTAATGCAGCCGTGGAAGCTGCAAGAGCAGGAGAACAAGGAAAAGGATTTGCTGTAGTTGCAGGTGAAGTACGAAAATTAGCAGAAATGAGTAACAGAGCTGCAGTAGAAATTGTAGAATTGGCTAATCAAAGTTTTGAGGTTTCAACTGCATCTTTAGATAAAATCAATGAATTACTTCCGGAAATTGAAAAAACTTCAAATTTAGTACAGGAGATAGCTGCCGCAAGTAAGGAACAGGACAATGGTGTAAACCAGGTAAATGGTGCTATTCAGGAACTGAACCATGTTACTCAACGCAACTCTGCATCATCTGAAGAATTAGCTTCTGCTGCCGATGAATTAGCCTCACAGTCAAAAGGTTTATCTGAAGCAATAGGATTCTTTAAAATATAGGACTAAATCATAATATTGGACCAGGCGACATTTATGTTACTGATAAAGGCTGCTAAATTTATTTTTAGCAGCCTTTTTTTATTCATTTTTTGATATAAACCATACGCAGAAAGTGATGCAATTTCAATAAGGAACCGATCTTATTTACAAAGTGCTTATAAAGATCGGATCCTATTGGCTATCTGCTATAGGCTACCGGCTATAAGCTATCAACTATAAGCTACTCGCTCTCTTATTTTTACATTTTTGCATATAATAGAAGGTCTTTATTACTTTTCTAATATATATACTAATATATATTTAATTTTTATGACCAGGCAGTAATGAACTCACTAATGAACAACACATCTTTGTACCAACCCTAGTTAGTATTGTGAACTAAAATATATGCGTTTAACGATGTGGCTATAAGCAGCCATAAAAAATACGGGAGCAATAAAATAGATTTTGTCTTTAACAAAGGCCAGAACACCACCAACATCACCCCTATAACTATGGTTAGTCCACCAATAATTATTAATCCTGCCCACACCTTCTGAAAGTGAAAAAAGACCGGGCTCCAGCTTATATTCAAAACCCATTGAAGCACAAATAATCCTATTAACCGTTTTTTATTGTAATCAAGGGGCCACAAGTACATCAGGTACAGGCTAAAGCATATCATAATGGTAGTCCAGGCCAAACCAAACATCCAACCCGGGGGCGTCCATGGAGCCTTGCTTAAATTAACATACCATTCAGAAGGCACGCCTTTCCCGGTAAAAATTCCGGCCACAGCAAGTGCCCCAAAGTTAATAACCAAAAACAGGATGAATCGGAATAGTGTTGTTTTCATTTCTTAATAGTATCAAGACGATAAATCTTTATATAATAACACAACCTGATTTTAACGAAAAAGTTTAACTGGTATAAAAATGAGCAACGTAGAATTTGGTGGTTTGCATCATGGTTAGTTTTTAGGGTTTAAAAAC
The DNA here is from genome assembly GCF_026013615.1 of Plebeiibacterium marinum. GTDB lineage: Bacteria > Bacteroidota > Bacteroidia > Bacteroidales > Marinilabiliaceae > Saccharicrinis > Saccharicrinis marinus_A. The sequence continues at coordinate 58,537 of NZ_JAPDPI010000019.1, read as the reverse complement.
CTTCGGGGTTTATTGGCATAGCGCAAATAAACCCGGAAGGTTTGAGTGAGGTATTTAAGAATCTATCCTGATTAGATAGCTTTTATACCCTTTTTATTTTTTGGTTAAGACACCTGTCGCTGTATCAACAACTACATCTCGAACTCCGGTTTCTCCTGAATACAAGGTGTAATTAAACTTACACAAGATGCTACTGGAATCATATACGCTAAACTCTATTTTATCGATTCTAGCATCCTCAGGTAAATCATTTAAGGGCATTTCACTTTCCCATATTTCTTCTTCATTTATTATATCGTTACACACAAACGTTCCCAGAACATCATCCCCGAACTCAATATATTTTGCTATATCTACTACTATAAAATTCTTGTCGGAAAGATAATTAGCTGATTTTTCAAGTTTATACATTTCATTTCCATCCATTGAATAACAAAAACAGCTATCCAAATTACCTGGCTCAATCGAAGCTTTTAATACCAATATATGATTTTGATACCAAGGGATAATATTGTAAAAAATGTAGGTGTCACGTCCGCTTGGGTATGCCAGGCTTTCAATCTTTTTACAATTGTCACTTGAAATAAAATAAAGATTACGGGATACAATTTCATTTACCAGCCCATTTCCTTTTCCTTCTAAAATGAATGCATGATAACCATTAAAACGATATGGTTTCTTTATGCCAAAATCCGAAATCTCATAATCTGCACTTTCCCCATACCCCTTATCTTCCTGATACAACAACTGCAATGCTTCACTACCTTGCCACGAAATCAAATTGTTTTTATTTGTCCTGTCAAAGCTTTCAATACACAAGCGCCCGCCCATGCGGCCATTAAAATATATAATATTGGTGTCTAACCCCAAGGAACACCCATCATAAGCAACGCCGTCGCCCGACAATCCATATTCCTCTATCAACATATCCATTTCAGGCAATACTCCTATTTTTTGCACATCCTCCTCTTTATCGTTTTCGCAAGAAAAAATGGCGACTGCTAATAATGTCGCAAATAAAAATTTAATGATCTTCATGTTTGTATTTTATGTTTTAATTAATTGGCTTAAAAAAACCTTCCGGGTTTATTGGCATGATGTAAATAAACCCGGAAGGTTTGGCATTGGTGTTTTTCTTTATTTATTCAGCAAAACTACCCAAACACATACTTTGTTTGGATTGATATTCGGATGCTTATTTTTAATTCTTTTTCCAAAAGGAAGGCATATCTTTTCATGTATTTTGGGTGATTTGTTAATAAAGGATAGCGGACGGTGAGTGTATGATTTAGTAAGGAACTACGAAGTTCAAGTCTATCATGATGTCAGCCAAAAATAATACGGCCTAAAAACCAAGACATTAAATTCTTTCAGCGCTGCAACTTATACAAAGTGTTGCATTAGCTTTTCTTCTTCCAGGCAATAATCTTATTTCCAGTCTGACTCATTACCGGCTCAATTAAATCACTATCCCTAAGATTATAAAAATGACGTTTCATTACATTTTCTGATTTCACACCAGTAATTTCTCTTGCTTCACGATTCTTAATTTGAGCGTTTACTTCCAAATACTCCATAATCGTTTCTTCAGGGGAAGCTAAAGGTGTATGAGCAATTGTAACATTTACATAATTTCCTTCCTCCTGAATTATAGGTGGTTTTAATCTAAACTCCTCCATTCTTTGAAAGGCGGTGTTCAAACCTTCACCCATGTCTTTATTTGGGGGATTTTTATATTTATTCAAAACCCTTACAATTTTTGAATTACGAGAAAACCTAGCATCTAAAATATTATCGATTGTCACATACCCAGGTAGTTTCCCCGGACTTTTAATCTCAATCCTATTATTAAAAATCAAAACATGTATATCATCCGATATTGAATAATCACGATGAATAACTGCATTAACTAATATTTCCCAAATTGTTTCTGGTGGATAGCTAACTTTCATTAAACCTTTTGCTCCCATAATTTGAACAGATTCCATAATTTCAGTAATCTTTGAAGCGGCTTGATTAATCTGTTCATTCAAACAACCCTCAATAGAAAACTGTTCTTTCAAATGGATTCTTTCCGGCACCTCCTCAGAAGTATCATACCTACTTACTTTTATACCACACCTTTTGGGCAATAAAGGAATTGGATTATCGCTAAACATCAGTATGCCAGCGGTTCGTGGGTCATATGTCTTTCTATCAACAAGATTTTGATTAACTGTAAAATCAATAGCATCTGATTGTGGTGAATAATCATTTAAGAACTTATTAATTTCATTTGATTCAAAAATATCTTCAGCCAGCGCAGAATTAACAATTGTATCCTCAAAAGAAGATTCACCTTTAGAGAAAGACAATGCTTGTATTTGTGCAGGGTCTTTAATTGGAATTGATTGTGCAGATTGCCGTACATAAATAGTATTATCAGCGGTCTTATGCACAGATTCACTCTTTTCAATTATTATCCTTAAAGCATAATTATCATTACTATCTTTTAGAAATTCAAAAGAGTGGGGAATTGAAGGTGATAGTTCAATAATGTTTTGAAAAACGAAATTAAAAGTTTCTTTATCTTCAATTCCTTCCCACCTTTTTGAAATGTCAGGTTCGTCTTTTTTATCTTTAATTCCAATAATAAACTCTCCTCCGTCTGCATTTGCAAATGCTACTGAGATTTTTTGTATTTTATTTCCTTTGATTCCAAAGGCTTTATTATCATAAAAATGACTTTCCTCTCTATCCGAAAAATCTAGTATCTCTTTCTGTGACAATATTCTTTCTCTCATATTATTTATATTATTAGTGAATCGTAAGCAAGTGGTAAAGTGCGTATTGTAAAATTGAAATACTTGAAGTTCTTTAAAAGTTTATGCAAAACATTCAAAGAACTTTAAAAGTTTTTAGAGATACTTTAATTTGCTTTATCAGCATTAGGTTTAAAATTGTGCGGAAGAAGTTCTGCCAGATCTTTTGTGTAATCATTATCATAGTCATGCACATTATTCAGAAAATAGATAAGCCAGTCTCTAAAGTTGATATCACAAGCTTTACAACAACCAAGCATAGAGTATATAATAGCTGCATTTTCTGCTGCTTCATGATTTCCACAAAACAACCAATTCTTTCTGCCCAAGGCGATAGGTCTAATTGCGTTTTCAGCGAGGTTATTATCTAATTTATATCTTCCATCCAGATGATAACGGGTTAATTTGTGATATATGTTGTAGGTATATCCAATCGCTTTTCCAATCCTTCCTTTAGGTAGTACCTTAGGACACTCCTGTACTAACCATTTTTCAAAAGCTACCATAATTGGATATGCCAAACGAGTACGTAAGTCTGCACGTTGCTCATCCGAAAGATTTTCCTGATCAGCCTGTCTTTCCACATCATAAAGCAGACCTATTTGTTCCAAGGCATAAGAAGCCCTAGCCTTATCTTCTTTTAAAGCCTCTTCAAACTTCCTTCTGGCATGTGCCCAGCAACCAATAGGCAATACTCCCTTCTTATTTTCGTATATATCATAGACTGCATAGCCATCCGTTTGGATAACACCTTGGTAATCTTTAAACAGATGCAATGCGACCTTTTGTGCACGAGAACCCTGATCATAATAAAACAGGACTAGTTTAGGTATCACTGCACGTAACATCCAGATATATCCTTTTACTGTTTTGTGCTTTTCATCATTGACAATCGGGATGGTTGTCTCATCACTTTGAACATAACCGGATTTTAGAATCAATTCCATTAATCTATAATATGCAGGACGCATTAAATCTGCTACACCCGGTATCCAATCATTAACTGTGGATGCCGGAATGAATAAGCCTTCTTGTTTAAGCATTTGAAGCTGACGATAAAGAGGAAGGTGATATACATATTTATTAATGATAAGATCAGCTAATATTGAAGAACCTGCATAACTTTTAGCTATTGGTAAAGCTGGCATAGGGGCAGTAACAACAGTATTTTGTTCATTGCCGGTATCTGCTTTTAAGACATATTTATGACGGATGATTCTTCGTACATAATATCTGGCCGGATTTTTTTCTAAAATCTCAGTGATTTCAGGAGCAAGTTCAACGCAATTCTTATAGTCAATATGTTCGGGATATATATGGCATTCTTCCCTTGGAAGGCCTTCCGGAAGAGGTTTTCTAACCGGATGCTTCTTTTCTTTTACAACAACTCGTTTTAATTTGTACTGTTCTATCTCTTCCTTTGCTGTTGTTGCAAGATCTTTCTCCTCAGGTAGTAAATCGACTCCATCAAAATCAAGCTTTCTTTGTAAGGGATCTTCTTTGATATATTTTTCACTCGATTTCCCCCAAACTTTTCGTTGAAGCCACTGTATTTGTTGCTGCAGCTTATGGATAAGCTGGTCTTTTTCGCCTATTTGTTGTTGAAAAGAGCTTTTTTCTTCCGCAAAGTTTTTTAGGTCAGCAATCTGGCCTTTTAGCCTGGATGTCTCCCTGTAAAACTCATCTCGTTCAAGCAAAAGTTGTTGTAAAAAAGCCTCTTCTTCGTTTGTCATTTCTTCTTTTTGTAAGCACTGTAAATATACTTAAATTCAGCGATATACGGAAGAAAATAACAGTATGATAATTATTGTTTTTCAGGTTTTTTCCAACTCTTTTTATTTGGTTTTGCCACTGTAGGAGAACCTTGTACAATGCTCATTAAATCCTGCCAATTAACTTGTAATGTATTACTGTTTTCATCCATAAAAGGGAGTTTAAAGGATCCTGATTCCAGTTTCATGTGGTAAATGACTAATCCTCCACATTCCATATGCAGAATTTTCATGCTTGTACAATTCCGATTTATAAAGATAAACACATCCCCGTCCTGAACATTCCTGCCCATCTGATTTGTAATCATTCCGCTTAGCGTATAAAAACTTCTACGCATATCTGTAGGATAGGCATACAGATAATAATTCATTGATGAAGTAAGACTAAACATTTTTAATGAATTAACTCTATCAATGAACGTAATGTTTCTAGATCAGCACCATTATCTAGTCTTACCCGGACTCCATTTGGATAGCAAATTTCCAATAAACCTGTTTTATTTATATGTTCCGGTGATTGTTTTGAATTAATCAGGTACTGCTTTTTTCTATTATCCGAAATTGAAGCTTCATTTCTTTCAGTTTTCAGTACTACAGGTACAAATCCGTTTTTAGGTGGCAAGGTGTTTTTCAATTTATTTTGCCAGTAATAAAATGTACCTTCTGCCAACCCCAGGTTGCTACAGTAATCTTTTGCTGTTAATCCGGATGTAACAAAACCTTCGTAAATCTCTCTGAATTTATTTTCGTTTAGCATTTAAATAGTTTTTAAGCCTTCAAACTTAAAAAATGAAATGCTTGATTTTAGACGGGGTTCAGCGGCTGGTTACAGTGAATCCTTTCTCAATTAATACCAATGGTGGATAGATGAAGCTTATGGAGATTAAACAAGCAAACCTTTCAAGACGTTACTGAGCTAAAATTTTATTTGTTTTTATCTTTTCATAATTAAAGCACAAAGATTTGGCGTTATTCAAAAACACTTTACAACATCCAAAACACAACTATATCTGCATGTTTTGCCTCAGATTGGATGTAGTTTTTGTTAATTGTCATTGGGATTGTAGTTCTTATCAAACTTTCTCCATAAATCATAATAAAAAGCCTCTTTATTATCTATCAAATGATAAATTGCATTACTCTGCCATGTGAGAAAATTAGAGATTTTATTCATTGTAATTCGAAAATTATCTAAATCTATATTTGTAATTTTTAGTGAAGGTGCTTTCTCTTTTGAGTTATCTGTTGGATATCTGAAATTCATTGAAAAATTATCGATTTCATCAAATTCAACAATTAACCTTTCGATGTTTTTTAAAATCGATTCTTGTGGTTTTTGCGATTCATCTATGCTTACACTCAATCTATGAAATTCCTTCCATAGATCTGTCAACTTATGGTCACAAGGGAATGTATATTTTTCTATTCTTATATAATTCAGACCATTAATTAATTCTTTTAGACTTAGTTCAATATATTGTCTAGATATGAATACAATTGGATAAACTAATAAATTTGCATTATGAGCACTTCCATCCAATTGAGCAAATAATTTCTCTGATGCTAAACGATATCCTTCTGAATACCTTAAAAACCATTTCTTCCCAGATTTTAATTCAGCATTATGACAATACTCAATATTGAATTCCTTGAATAATTTATCCTTTTCATCCGGCAATTCAATTGAAAAATTGAAATTGTCAAATTCGAATTCTTCCATATTTTCTCTTTTTTTAAAAAACTACATACAACGTTTATAATATAAGCTGTAGCGAACTTAAATGCGGTTTAGTTTCAAGTTACAATGTAGCCAAAGCTGCACCTAAACTAAATAGTCAAATCGACAGATCTGGCGGAGCTGATTAGAGCAACCACCACTTCAATACCCACAAAAATTATCATTTCTTATACATATAGCTGTATAGCATTGTTTATTTGACTTTTATATACTTTTATCAAGTTAATCAGTATTGGTTTCAATTTTTCAAATTCATCATTGTCCCAGTTTTCATACTCGTAATTTTCAAAAATCTCCAAGTCTAATTTAAGCCGTTTCATTTGTCGACCAAAATCAATTTCAAAACCAATCAATCGATTTAATACATTTTCATTAGATCTTAAAAATTCATATATGGCATTTTTAATCTTGTAGGGATAATTAATTCTTAGGTCAATGCGATAATAAACTCCTTTAGGCTCAAGAATTAATTCGAAATTTTCCATAAACTCATTAATCGTTACTACTGTTCCATATCTGTTTTCATTAGTCTTTAAATTTCCTTTTTCAAATCCCATTTCGAGCAGAAAAGTAACTAAAGAGTCAATGAAATCCACTTTTTTTGTTGCCGATTCTCTATTGATTGCTTCAATTCCCTTACTCTCGGTGACATAACAACTATCAATGTAAACGTCAATAAAATCTGTCAACTCTTTGTATTTATCCTCTTCTGTAATATAGTATCCAATGTCGATAGAGGAAGTGTCCGAATATTCATGCAAATTCATTGAGGTAACAACCGCATGTTGTTCATTTAAGTATAGTTTACAATGCAAATTATCAATCTCTATTGGCTCAATACCAATTTGACGAATTTGTTCCACATTATTATCCACGTTCTTGCGTATATACCACTTTATCTTTACTCCCCTTTGTTTTGCTTTTTCAATCCTTTGGGTCAGTTTTTTCCAATATGTGAATTTATTATAGGGTGAAACAATAATTATCTCCTCTTTCGCTTGGTCAAACAATGTCATTATTTTTCCAGAAATCTCTGCTGGTTGAATCAATTCCATTCTCTAAAATCTATATACTTTCTTATTTGCAACTCAGTTTCATACAACGCCGCACAACATCTGGTTAAACCGAACTACATTTATATTTAAATTATAACATACTTAAACCAATTCACTACATATACCATTTTGGCATGCAAAAGCGAGTGGTAAAGTATATCCTTTGTTACTCACAACCCTTTTATCCATAGCCACGATTTATTTATCCAATAAAAGTGCGGCACAGAAAAAAATAACTCTTCCCATACCACACTAAATTATAAACCTAATCTGTGAAATTAATATCACAATTATACAAAGTTAATTGCGCACCCTAAGGTACGTTTAAAATTATTATAGGTTTCAGATAACGAATTATATTTATCAACACAACACAAGTCAACAACACATTAAAGCCTGATTTAATGCCTATTTGTCCATGTATAAATATTTACAATATAAATTTTCATGGTTAATTAATAACTACTTTTAAACTACACTTACACTATACCGATAGGTTTTTAGAACACATATGGCGTTACAGGGAGTGTAAAAACTCTTTTAATGAAGAGGGGTTACTTTAAAATTGGAAGTTTCTCTAAATTATTTACAGCTTGCTCTACCCCAAACCCTTATAGGGGCTTCTGATTTACAGCTTTGTTATTATGTGTGTAAAAGTTTTGGTTCCGGGAAGGGGCAAAGTCCCCTTCAGGGGATATAGGGGTGAATTAGAAGGGGGTATGCTTTAAAACTGATTGTTTCTCAAAATTACTCACAGCTTGCTCTACCCCAAACCCCTGAAGGGGCTTCTAATTTACAGCTTTGTTATTATGAGTGGTACAAGTTTTGGTTTCGAGAAGAAGCAAAGTCCCCTTCAGGGGATATAGGGGTAAATTAGAAGGGGGTATGCTTTAAAACTGATTGTTTCTCAAAATTATTTATCTGCTTTGACACCTTCTGTTTTGGGGATACAGGGGTAGAAATATGCCAACATTATATTTTTAGTTTAGAATTTGTACTAGCGTCCAGATAATATCCTTTAAATTAGATTTTGATAGATAATAAATTCTAAGTCTTTATGTCTGATACTATAGAAAGAAATATGTTTTATGGGGCAAAGCCTATAATCTTTGAAAAAGCCAAATTTTTAAGAAAGAATATGACTTCAGCAGAAAAACTGTTATGGGATGAATTGAAGAATAAAAAGGTGGGAGGCTACCGATTTAGAGCACAACATCCTATAGATATATTTATTGCTGATTTTTATTGTCATAGTTTAAAGCTAGTAATAGAAGTTGATGGGAAGATTCATATAGGACAGAAAGAGTATGACAGTGGCAGGGAACATGAAATGCAGTTTTATGGTATTAGAATTTTAAGGTTTACAAATAAAGAAGTAATGGAGCTGTTGGAAAATGTAATATTAAAAATTCGGAAGGCAATAAAAGAAAGAGAATCTGAAATGGGATATACAATTGATTAGAATGATTTAAAGTTTTTATCAGTGTATGATCCTGGATTTACAGCTTGCACTACCCCAAACCCCTAAAGGGGCTTTTGATTTACAGCTTTGTTATTATGAGTGGTACAAGTTTTGGTTTCGAGAAGAAGCAAAGTCCCCTTCAGGGAATATAGGGGTAAATTAGAAGGGGTTACTTTAAAATTGAAAGTTTCTCAAAATTAGTTACAGCTTGCACTACCCCAAACCCTAAAGGGCTTTTGATTTACAGCTTTGTTATTATGTGCTGTAAAAGTTTTGGTTCCGGGAAGGGGCAAAGTCCCCTTCAGGGGATATAGGGGTGAATTAGAAGGGGTTATGCTTTAAAATTGATAGTTTCTCAAAATTATTTACAGCTTGCACTACCCCAAACCCCTAAAGGGGCTTCTGATTTACAGCTTTGTTATTACGTGCTGTAAAAGTTTTGGTTCCGGGAAGGGGCAAAGTCCCCTTCAGGGGATATAGGGGTGAATTAGAAGGGGTTACTTTAAAACTGATAGTATCTTATCAGGCAGATTTTTTTTATAAAGATTATTGCTTTTCCCGGCATTGCATAAGTAAGCTTCACACAACTCTTAACGCAACAATTGGCATTGATAGTAATAAAGGCCATAAAAACATGACAATTCTCATGATTATACAACAACCATATGTAACTATTTGTAAATAGATGTGAAGTATTGTTTAATATTTTACCCCTCTGATGGTTTGATTTGCCGAATTTGTATCTTTGTTGCGAAAATTGAATAGTATACCATGAAACGCCTTGGAGAACGAATCAAACGCAAAAGAGAAGAATTACACCTGCAACTCAACGAGTTAGCAAAAAAGGTAGGGATCAGTTCCAGTGCACTTTCGCAAATTGAAAAAGCAAAAGCACTGCCCTCTATTACCAACTTAAAACTGATTGCCGATCATTTACACACTACCGTTGGGGAGCTGATTGGTGAAAACGAAACCCTATCAAACAATCCCTTAAAAAAGTTTGATGATATTTCATTTGTAGAAGAAAATGCCTCGGGCTGTTCCTCATATTTATTGTCGAACCACGGCCCCAACAAACACATGGACACCTTGCTACTAAAACTCAAGCCCAACGCCAGTTCCGAAGGGTTAATCCATATGCATCCGGGACAAACATTTTTATTTGTATTAGCCGGTAAAGTAATGGTGGATATGGAGAACAAAAACTATTTGCTGGAACAAAACGACAGCTTTTATTTAAACGCAAACAGACCACATGTAATTACAAACACAACCAGCACGGAATCAATGATTTTATTGGTTTCAACCCCATCATTCAGTTAGTTTTTTTTGCCTATTGCATTAAGTATGGCTTAATAGTGTAAATTTTAACTTAATTTAAATAAATTACCACTTCATTTTTTAAGCCTTGATTAATATATTTGTATCCGAAATATTTTCGCACCCAAAAACAGATATGTAGTAATAAACATATAACCATTATAAAATGAAACGAGCCAGGATGAGTTTTAATGCACAACAGCACCTGATTTAACTGGCGAGTTCCCCGTCTGTCCGGACGGACAGGAATGTGGCAATTGAAAAACAAAATTTAGACACATGACAGATTTAATTGAAGTATTGAAGGGCAAAGGCATCACATTGCCAGAAAACGTTTCAACCTTACTAAAAGAAGCCAAAAGCGTTTCTTTTTTCAACACAACAGAAGAGCTGGCTGATGCAGCAACAAACGGCAAAGAAAATTTAGAATTTGAGGTTAAATACGATATCCCCGGCAAAGGTGAATACACCGAAGCCATTGTACACCGTGTAAAAAACGGGATCTCGGCCAACTACACTGAGCCATATATGCGCCGCAGGGATCCGGGAACCATGGTAATTGCCGACAACAAACCAACTGACAAAACGCTTTTTAAAGATAAGTTTGGCTACGAATTTTCAAAGGTACAGGATGAAACTTTTGAATGGTTGAAGGCCCAGGATCTGGCTGTGTTCTTTTATTTTGCCGGTCGCGCAGGGATTGGCTCGCTGGGTATTGCCATTGCCCCGGCCAATGCAGGTTTCTTTGCTTTAGGCCTGGCCATGTTACAGGAAATGAAGTCGCTGGAAGAGCTTGAGGACGGTATGGAGATTAAGTCATCAATTTTTGTAGCCCCTGTATTCCGCCACACCCACTTTGATGGTAAGCAAGTGGTGGTACACAACCGCACTGAGGATGTTCACGAATTATATTCATACAACTTATACCCAGGCCCTTCGGCCAAAAAAGGCGTATATGGTGTATTGCTGACACAAGGAGAAAAAGAGGGCTGGATAACAGCGCACTGTTCGGCTGTTGAAGCCATTTCACCTTATGATAACATTACTACTTTTATGCACGAGGGTGCCTCGGGCGGTGGTAAATCAGAGTTGCACCAACATATTTTACGCGAGCCGGAAGGAGCCGTATTATTAGGACAAAACTCTGTTACAGGAGAAACCAAGCATATTGAAATTCCAAAGTCATGTGCTTTCCGTCCCGTTGCCGACGATATGGCCTTCTGTCACCCATCTGTACAGGAAAAAGACGGAAAATTGCGTATTGTAGATGCAGAAAACTCATGGTTTGTTCGTGTTGATTCGGTAAACCAGTATGGCGACGACCCAACACTGGAAAAGACCACCATCACACCTAAAGAGCCTTTGTTGTTCTTAAACATCAATACCAACCCGGACTCTACAGCATTAATCTGGGATCACATTGAAGACGAGCCAGGTAAAAAATGTCCGAACCCACGTGTGGTAATCCCCCGTAAAATTATGCCAAATGTAATTGACCGTCCCGTAGCGGTTGATGTGCGTAGCTTTGGATTACGTGCACCGCAATGTACCAAAGGTGAGCCAAGCTACGGTATTGCGGGTATGTTCCATATCTTACCACCTGCATTGGCATGGCTATGGCGCCTGGTTGCACCTCGCGGCCATAAAAACCCAAGTATTGTAAGTGATGGCACTATGCAAAGCGAGGGTGTTGGATCGTACTGGCCATTTGCAACCGGTAAAATGGTAGACCACGCCAACATGCTGCTAAAGCAAATCATTGATACCCCACGCACCACCTTTACTTTGGTGCCTAACCAAAATATTGGTGTATGGAAGGTTGGTTTTAAGCCCCAGCTGTTAATGCGTGAGTATATGACTCGCCGTGGTGCTGCCAAACTACGCGAAGACCAATATCAGGATTCCCGTTGTCCGTTATTGGGTTACGAGTTAAACTACCTTACCATTGAAGGAGCGAAGATTCCTAAACCATTATTGAAAGTATACAAACAGCCAGAAGTAGGGGTTGAAGGTTACGATGCAGGAGCTGCAGAGCTTACTGAATTCTTCAAAAAAGAGTTGAAGCAATACTTACAACCAGGATTACTGGATACAGGAAGGCGCATTATTGAGGCCTGCCTAAACGATGCATCCATTGATGAGTACAACAAGATTGTTCCTATGAGTTTTGAATATGAGTATTCATTTAAAACCATAGAAAACCTATAAGAACAAAGAAACAGGTTTGTATTAAAATAGAAACACCTCCAGTGTTTGGGCAATATTATAACATTATCATTCGCGCCCGATTAAACACTGGAGGTTTCTTGTTTTGCCCCCTATCCTAAAAAAGATAACCAACACGAAAGGGTTGAGATAAAAGTTCACAAATATGCTTTTATCACACACATAAATTCGCAAGTCACTCCTTCACATGCACTTAAACCATTTCGCCAATTACTCAAGTATTATTTTATAATCAAACAAATTCAAAAGAAACCTTTTTATATCGCTTGCGACATATTAAATATTTATTACTTTTGTGTCGTGCACGACATTTTATCTCTTGATTAAAATAATCAATTAAATATTTCTTTATGAAAACAAATGATTCAAACACTACCAGCAAGGTAAAGCAGGAAACATTTAAGCAAAGACTGCTACGAAAGTTGTATCCCACGATACGCAAAATCGGGAAAAAAGGAAAAAACGGGGTTGTGATAGCCAACCCAGACAAAACCAGTCCTAAAAACTCTTTTTACAACTTGAAATTGACCTTAAAAACCGGCACTGTAATTGACTTTTCAGATTACAAAGGCAAAAAGGTTTTGCTTGTAAACACAGCTTCCGATTGTGGCTATACAGGGCAATACAAAGAACTACAAACACTACATGAAAAATTTGGCAAAACATTACAGATAATAGCTTTCCCCTCTAACGATTTTGCAAACCAGGAAAAAGGTGATGATGAAAAAATAGCTCAATTCTGCACCATCAACTATGGAGTAACATTCCCTGTTGCCCCTAAAGGTTGTGTAACCCCAAAAACAAACCAACAGCCGATTTTCAAATGGCTTTCGAGCAAGGGGTTAAACGGCTGGAACGATCATGAACCCGACTGGAATTTTAGCAAATACCTGGTTGATGAAAATGGTATATTGACTCACTATTTCGGGCCTTCCGTTTCCCCTTTGGAGGATGGCTTTTTAAAAGAAATTGCCCTATAAAACAGGCCTCACTAAATTGAATTATTCAATTTTTTGTAATATTGCAGTTCATTCTCCATAACTATTTAACATGGCATACGAACAGCTTAAACTGAAAAATCAATTGTGCTTCCCTATTTACGCAGCATCAAGGTTGATCACAAGGGAATACCAACCATTTTTAGACAGTTTATCCATCACTTATCCACAATATTTAGTTTTAATGGTTTTATGGGAGAATGACTGCCTTGGGGTTAATGATATTGCAAAAAAACTGATCCTCAATACCAATACCATAACGCCGCTGCTTAAACGAATGGAGCAGCAAAACCTGATTTACAGAAGTCGTTCGGACAAAGACGAGCGGAAAGTACTTGTGCAGCTAACCAACAAAGGCAAGGAGCTACAAGAAAAAGCTTCAAAAATTCCTGAAGAACTTGCAAAACGCCTGTTAAACAGCAACATTAAACTGGATGACTTATTAACACTCAAACAAAGCCTCTACGATATTATTAATCTTTTGTCCAAATAATTAATTCCATCACCCAATTTTTATGCAGAAAAAAAGGTGATGATGAAATTGCAATCCGTTTATGCAACACTTCATCTCTCACCTTCAGGATAATCTATAGTAGGGATTCTATAATCTTATGGAATCAAATCGACATCAAAAATAATAACATTATTTATTTTTCATACTTTATGGTTCGTTAAATTACATATAAATAAACCAACCAACACATTTATCCCATAAAACACAAAGACCTCCACTACTATTTCAAAAACAAAAACACACTCATAAAAAGGGCGATACCAAACTACCGCCATGAAAGTCAATTATTAAAACAAATACTTGCATCTATTTACTATTATTGTAAAAACGAACTAAAATAATCATCGTTATAATTTTTAATAGTATGGAAAAACAATTTATGAGCATGAGGGAGTTTATCGATATTCCGGATATGGATACCCATGCATCAGTAGAAAACTTTGAAAGATTTAAGGAGCAGTTTAACCACAACAAAACTTATCCTTATGGCTTTATGGCACAATCAGCAGTAGGCAACAAAATGACTGTAAAGGATTACTACACCCATGAAGTCTTTGAAACCACGAGCTTTGTATCAAACAACTACCTGGGATTATCGCAGCACCCAAAAGTAAAGCAAGCAGCCAAAGATGCCATCGATAAATATGGAGCGGGCACCTGTGCCGCACCGCCAATAGGAGGTTATATTGATATTCACAAAGAACTGGAAGAAAAACTGGCCCGCCTGCACGGTCAGGAAAAGGCCATACTATTTACCTCAGGTTATTCGGCCAACATTGGCGTATTCCAGAATATGTTCAACAAAGCAGATATTGTTTTTGCTGATATGTATGTACATGCCAGTATTTACGATGGATTACGAAACAACACCAACGTTAAAATATACAAGCACAACGACATGAATTACCTTGAGCTGGTTTTAAAAAGGTCGCAAGGAAAATACCGTAACATGACGATAGTGGTTGATGGGGTATTTTCTCAGGACGGTGATTTGGCAAAACTACCAGATATTTGCGACCTGGCAGAAAAATATGGCGCCATGGTTTTTGTTGATGATGCCCATGGAGCCGGCGTATTAGGGAAAGATGGCAAAGGCACCCTGGACCATTTTGGCGTTGAAAACCGCGTTGACCTGGTTATCGGAACTTTCAGCAAGTCAATGGGGACCGCAGGCGGATATATCGCCGGCTCAGAAAAGCTGATCGAATATATGAGACACTTCTCCCGATCCAACATCTTCTCCGTTTCCGTGGCTCCGGCAGTTGTTGCTGCAGCATCAAAAGCAGTCGACTTGTTTTCAGAAGAACCTGAACACATTAAAAACCTTTGGAAAAACACCCATTACCTGAAAACAAAACTCGCTGATATGGGTTACGACACCGGCCATTCTGAAACCCCTATTACCCCATTAATGATAAGGGATGATGAAAAAACTCTGTCTACCGCACGAAAACTATTAGAAAATGGTATTTATGTTGTCCCGGCTATTTATCCGGCAGTAAAAATAAACGATTCCAGGTTTCGGGTAAGCGTTACTGCGCAACACACTCTTTCAGACTTAGATAAATTTTGTAACTTGCTGGCCAAAATCAATAATGAGTATGGACTTGGCATTTCAAGAAACACATGAAACGCTCCCAGGAACCCTGCTCAGACATTGAAAACCAATAACTGTAAACCTTTTAATAAACACAATAATCATTTACAAAATGCCTAGCATAAGAGAAAAAAAAGCAATTGCATCAAGACTCAAGTTAATCAAGACCATTGGGCTGGTACTCAAAGAGAGAGGGTACTCCAAATTAAGCATCAACTTAATTTCAGAAGAATCAGGAGTAGACAAAGCTTTTATCTACCGCCACTATACTGATTTTGACGGACTTTTAAAAGCCTATATCAACCAACAGGACTATTGGCTTAAAAACCTGTCGAAACTGGAGGGGCACCAGATTGAAGACCACCGTGAGTTTATGAAAGGGCTCCTTATTAACCAGTTTAACGATATTTACAACAATGAAGAGCTTCAGCAGTTCTTAATTTGGGAACTGGGAGACAAGGAAGGCTTTACCACTTCGGTTGCCATCCAAAGAGAGATACTTGCCGAGGGATTATACTCGCAGGCCCGCGATGTATTCAACAGATATAACATCAACGCCAACATGATTTATGCCTTTTTTATTGCTGGCATATATTACCTGATACTGCACAAGGAAAAATCTACCTTTGGTGAATTTGATTTTACGGAAAAGCAGGATGTTGAAGAGTTTATAAAAACCCTGAATTGGCTCATCGATCTTGTTTTTGATAAACTGGAAACCGACAATAAAATGGATGATGTTGCCATAAAAGCACACCAAAAAGGCATGGAGGTTGATGATATTGTGGAAATTACAGGTTTATCAAAAAACCGGGTAAACACTTTAATACACAAGTATTAACTAATATTATACAATTCCGACAGGAGGCTCTTTGGTTTATCTCCTGTCGGGTTTTAATTCTGCACGATAAGTATAAATTGCCCTTTCGCGCGCATATTTGTGCTCAACCATTGGTTTGGCACATTTAATTTCCTTTGCAGTAAGCCACTTTTTAATATATTCCATTTGCGGATCAAACTTTACAGCTTGCTGAATAGGATTGAACACCCTAAAGTAAGGCGCCGAATCGCAACCTGTACCAGCCACCCATTGCCAATTACCCACATTGGAAGCCAGTTCAAAATCCAATAGTTTTTCTGCAAAAAACCGTTCTCCCCACCTCCAATCAATCAACAAATGTTTGCACAAAAAACTGGCAACTACCATACGCACCCTATTATGCATATATCCGGTGGCATTCAACTCCCTCATTCCTGCGTCAACCAACAAATAACCAGTTTCCCCGCATTTCCACTTTTCAAACTCCTCCAGGTTATTCCTCCATTTTATACCATCATATTTTTCTTTAAAATTTTTATTAGCCGATAATGGAAAATGATATAATACCTGAATAAAAAACTCACGCCAAATCAATTCATTTAAAAATGTTTCATTATACCTTGCCTGTCTAAACACTTTACGGATACTCAAAGCACCAAACCGAAGAAAAGGCCCCAGTTTACTACTCCCATTCAGGGCAGGATAATCGCGGGTTTCATCATAATCCTTCAAACAATCAAAGGAATACGGCACAACTTTAATACCTGATGGTACAAATCCCAAGTCTGTTAATGTCGGTATATTAAAGCGTCGTTTTATAAAGTTCGCATTTTCAACCAAGGGAAACTCATCAAACGGGCATTCTGCCAAATTACGTAACCACCTGTTTTTATAGGCGGTATACATGGCATAAGGCGATCCATCATTTTTTAAAACATCTGCCTTAGCAAAAATCACATGATCTTTATATAACGAGAAAGGAATACTACGCCAAGACAGAAGATCTTTTACCAGCTCATCCCGTTGAATACCGTATGGTTCATAGTCCTCATTAGCATAAACAGACCGGACATCATATTCACCCAGCAATTCATTCCATACCTCATATGGTTTTCCTTTTTTAACCAGAATACCACTGGAATAACTGCGCAACGCATCAGAAAGACCTGAAAGCAATTCATAAATAAAACCAATCCTTGAATCATCAACCGCAAGTTTATCGGTTATATCTGTATCAAAAATAAAAAGAGGTAAAACGGGGTAATTACCGTTAAGAGATTTATAAAAACCGTAATTGTCATCTAAGCGTAAATCTCTTCTAAACCAGAATATACTAACCTTTTCTTTTGCCATTGCATATAAAACACAAAATAGTTGAATTAGTTTTTAATAAAAGTTGCAGATTAGGGACAACAAAAAAGGTGAAGTACCAAAAACCAGAAAAGTCATTGGAGCTTCACCTTAAGAATAATCTATAGATGGGTTTCTTTGCGGTATCACTTTTATGCCAACAAAAATAACACATTTTTCCATATATGTACTTAATAGTTTACGTTATTTTTGCAATTATCAATATCAAAATACACTATCTTCTTATTTTCAACCCACTTAGCTCTTGCAAAAAACTTTCAGGTGTTTATATTTTAGCATGATTGAGTTCGTTTTTTTCAACAAATCCCAGGTTGGAAAACCAGAAGAGAATCAAATATCAAGATTATTGACTTTTTATTGTTTTCTACGATACTATCAGGAAAAACGTAAAAATTACCATTTAGAACACTAAAAATCAATATTAAATGCCCAAAGGCACCCGAAATGTTTAGGAAATAAAAGTTAAGAAGGTAATTTTTCAACGGGAAGGGTCAATACAAACTCTGATCCTACATCCTTTTTTGAGAAAACACTGAGTTGGCCGTGTAATAAATCTGCCAGTCGTTTTGAAATGGAAAGCCCAAGACCTATCCCCCGGATATTGCTGTATTGATCTTTCTGAAGTTTTACAAACTGCCTAAAGATAACTTCCTGCTCTTCTACTGTCATCCCAACACCGCTATCTTTTACGTACAATTCCAACATGCCATCTTTTTTTCTGGAGCCAAGTTCCACAAAGCCTTTTTGCGTAAACTTCAGCGCATTGCTCATCAGATTGGATAATATCTGCCGGATCCTGTACTCATCCGAAAACAAATGCAACTCCTCACTTTCAACCGTATTTTTCAATCTCAGGTCAAGCCCCTTCACTTTATCATCAAAAACAAAATTTGCAAATACATTCTCAATCAAATCATTAAGATTAAACTCCTTGCAGTTGATTTTAATCTGATTGCTTTCTATAAGCGAAAAATCGAGAATATCCTCAACTAAGTGGAGCAGGACTTCACTATTGTCGCGAATCATCGGAACAAAAGTTTCCTTCTCATCATCACTAATTTCAGGTGTAGTCAACAAGGTGGAGAATCCAATAATCGCATTCATGGGTGTTCTGATTTCATGCGACATATTAGCCAAAAATGATGATTTTAAACGCTCCGACTCTTCTGCCTTTTCTTTTGCCTCTATTAAATCTTCAGTTTGTTCATCAACCAATTCCTGCAAGTGGTTCCTGTGCCTGTTAAGTTCCTCGTTTTGCACCTGAAGCTCCTCTTGTTTGGACTCAAGCTCATCATTTTGCTGTTCAAGAAGTCGGTTTTGCTTATCCAACGTTTCCTTTTGCTCCTCTATCTGTTTGGTTCTTTGCGTAACTTTTTCCTGCAACTTCATTTTATCACGTATCATTTTGCGTTCTCTATGCAAAATGAACGAATACAGCAGAATAAAGACTATGAGAACTTCTATGGCAACAAACCAGGTTGTTTTCCAAAATGGAGGATTAATTATCAGGGACAAACCTGCTCCTTCCTCATTCCAAAGGCCATCGTTATTACTAGCCTTTACCCGGAAAACATACTCCCCTGGATTAAGATTGGTATATACCGCTTTTCTGGAAAGGGGGCTTGCATCATTCCACGACGAATCAAAACCTTCCAACATAAACTTATACTGGTTTTTTACGGGAAAGGTCAGGTTGATTGCCACAAACCTAAATTCAAGCTTTAATTTTGATTTCCAGTCCAATTCCACCGTATTGACAAACTCTGTTCGTTGCCTGGATAAAATGGAATCTTTCAGGCTCTTTTTTTCAGAAGACAGATACAAATCGGTTATGTATACCGGAGGAACAAAATCATTGCTATGCATCTTTTCCGGATAAAAGGCACTAAAGCCATTGTCACCACCAAAAAACAATTGCCCATCATTAGCTTTCAGGACAGATTGCATAAAGAAATTATTCCCATGCAAGCCATCATTCTTATCAAAAGCAGAAGTTGTATGGGTTTCTGTATGATAAATAACGATTCCTGCATCAGTTGAAATCCACACCTGCTTATTAACGTATGCTACCGCCTTAATGGATAGGCCTGCTGTATTTTTATGGATTATATGTTTTTTTAAATCCTTGCCTTCCAGGTTACAACTGTATAAATCGCCACCAAGGGTTCCGAACCAAATATCGTTTTCTCCACCAAAATCCATACTTACCACATTGTCAACATCAACTATCTTATGCATGGTGTCACTTTGTTCATCATATAAAAAAACACCATCTTTAGATGCAGCATATATCTCACCATCGTCAGACTCATACAATACAGGATCCATGTACCTGACAGAGTCCCCGATAAAATATTGGTTTATAAAAGATTTATCCGGTCTATAACAGGCCACATCGCCAAAGGTATAAGCCAACCAAAACCTTTTTTTACTATCAATGAACATTCTCATATAAGAATTGGCACTTAACTGTACCAGTTCAGGAGGCTGAAATTCTTCCAGGGTATAGCTATTATTTTGGGGATTATATTTAATGATTTTTCCTTCCCAGTAAGTAATCCAAATATTCCCATCTGAATCCTGACACAGGGAACGCACAACTTTTAAATTCAGATCAAGCAACTTATTGAGCAAGGTAAATTTCTTTGATTTCCGGTTAAATACATTTACCCCTCCTCCATCCATTCCTATCCAGATATCCCCCTCAAAATCTTCCAAAAAGCAACTGTTAAATCCATAGGAAGGATAATAAGATTGTTGGTCATTTCCTACCTGTGCAAAATGCATTGGGTAATACGTATCAAAACGAGCTTCCTTAGGATTAGCAAAACTGACCCCTCCCCTGGAAGTTCCAACCCAGATAATCCCCTCATAATCCTTATGCAAACAATATACACCGTTGGAACCAATATTCCCGTAACGGAAATTATTGTTTGTAACATGGTGGAATTTATCTGTTTCACGGTTTAATATACTAATACCCCCCTGGTCGATACCAATAAATAAATTGATACTATCCACCTCAAGTATATCGTAAATAATGTTCCCATTAGTACCCGTGGATGTATTCCCATCCGGGTAATAGTCGTAGTTTCCCTTGTCTGGATGAAATTTTGCCAGGCCCACCCCCATATGCCCATACCAGAAATTATCTGCTGAATCTATAAAAAGAGTTTTTTTGCCTATTACCTGCCTTGAGGGATGAGCATCGGGGAAGAACAAAAACGAACTTTGAAGGGGATTAAACCGATAGAGCCCATTTGTATTATTTGTTCCACACCACATGCGCCCTTTACTATCCCAGTCAATACAAGTAAAGGCATTGTCACTTTGTGCAGAATTTACATGGTAAATAAACTTATCGTTACCCCTATCATAGGATAACAAGCCATTTTGGGTAAGCACCCACAAAGTGGAATCAGGTGCTTCTGCAATTTTATTGATAAAACTACTGGACAGGTTGGTTTGGCCAGGTTGTTTAAAATAATAGTTCACAAATCCATCCACCTCTTCAACATACCTGTTCAGCCCATCTTCTGTCCCAATCCAAAGCTGTTTCTTTGAGTCTTCAAAAATACAATAAATGGCATTGCTACTCATTGAGGCAGTATCATTATGTTGATGAAGATACCTCCTGATTTCATAGCCATCATAACGCATTAATCCCAGACGCTGATTGCCAATCCACACATACCCCCTATGATCACGGAATATTGACCGGGTCATATCAATTCCCACATCTGTTTCAAGCGGAGTAAACTTATATTGAGCATCTGCCAGCAACAGAAGTCCTAAGAACAATATGGTTAAACAATACTTTAACATAAACCCAACTATATTTATCCTGAAGCCAAACCTGAAACACTTAACCTATTTATATGCAAAGCATTCAGAAATTCGGCATAGTATTAAATATAACCGCTATAAATAAATATTGCAAGAGCAGAGGGAATATTTAGCATTAAATTTTATACGTCTCCTAATCAAAATCCACAGATAATTTTATGTATTGACAAAAGTGGTTAGTTGGATATAATTTGGATAGTACAATACATTGCATGAGGCATTATTGCTATAGTTTAACAACCTCAATTCAATTAAAATCATAGGGCTCAGGTTAATGTTCCCTTATAAATTTACAAGCAACAACAAACTATAAAGCATGTAAGTCATATTTCCAATTTAATTCCACCTTTAATTGTTCAACAACATTAAATACAATGGGGCATATTTCATAATTCTGAAGTACTCCAGGCATCCTGGATATAAAATTATTTTGATCGAGATATGGGAATAACCTGCACTCATCATAACGGTCGGTATAGATTTTACATTTGTTGCCATCCAGGTTTTTACAAGTAAACCCCCAGGCATACTTATATTTGGAAAGATCTTCTTTAGTTAAATATAACTGCAACACCTCATCCTTTACAGGAGGCCTGATGTTTCTACAACAATTACCACACATAACACAATCTATCTGCGAAGCAACTTTTTCATAAAGTCGATGAACTATATTATCTACTTTATCAGAATCACCATCATTAAGATATGCAACAAAGGCTTTATTCTCTATGCGTTTTTCTTTTGAAATACGCCTAATACATTCAATATCCAACATCAATTTCATAATAGTTTTATATGATTAGAACAAATACATGAAACTATTATCTGATAAAGGCCTCTATGTTCTGTTTGAAACGGTAAATGTAGGTGTTTTGACTGATGAAATAGCGGATGGGTTAAATAAAAATGCATTTTTATAGATGTATTTGAAGAATCCAGGAGAAAAAAGACTATAAATAACAAAGAACCACAAGGTTATCCTTTTGTGATTCTCTGTTTCTGTAGTACAATATTCTAATAGGATTCCTCAACCCTCAACCTCATCGCTTACCTTAAAATAATTTTCAACTGGCGCTGCATACATCTTCAGGAGTCCATCCTTCTGTTTTTTTACTTTTATGGGATCTGATTCCCCATTTACCTTTTGATCGAGCATCTCATAAAAATTCTCAATATCCGCCTGCTCATATTTTATTCCGATATGTTGCTGACTGGTATTTAATATATCAAAAGCCAAATAATTAAATGGGTTTAGTTTATAATCGTGCCAAATCTGGCTATCCATATAATCACATACCTTTTCATGAACATTTGAATTATCCAGCTCGTCAAAATATTTATCAATATAATTGTTAACCGGTTTTCCAAAGGCAATATGGACTTTACCCTTTGACCCTACAATGCCATTTAAAATACTATGGAAATCTTCATCCCGGGCTTTTGTATATTCACCATCTTCTGTTGCCAAAAGTTCTTTTACTTTAAAAATATCACAGGGCTCCAGTTCGTAAGAAATAGAAACCGGACAAATATTGAACTTTTTTAAGGCTGAAATATGGTCTTTTTCTTTTATGGTAAGCATTTTTAACAGCGAGAGCTGTGTTTTATCGAACCCATCTTTAGTACGCCCATCCCGTTGAGCAATCCAGGCCGACTCTTTTTCTTCGGTTAACACCTTTTTGATATACGCAGAATGGATTAATGCATTGCGATAAATATCTACCCTGGAACCACCCCGATAAAAAGTAAACATTTTATTGATTTTACCTACATCAATAATAAACTGGCTGCTCATCAGGTTGCTTCCAAAGGTAATTTGCGATGTTCTATGCCCATGTTTGTTCAAGACATATTGTAATATGGCACTGTCCATCACAATGTCCCTATGGTTTGAAATAAACAGGTAGGACGTATCCCTATCCAGATTTTCGAACCCTGAATAAGAAAATTCTGTACTGGTTTGCTCCAGCACAGATGCCACTGCCGGTCCGCTAAATTTTTGCTGAAAGTCATCAATGGTTCTGATTGTTTGCATTTCAGCCAGTGATTCCTCAACACTCCTACGAAAGAAAATATATTTTAATACCGCATGAAACTCTTCTTTTGCCAATATCCTCTTTAACGCATCCGCAACCTCAAAATCCCGGTAAGGGCGCATTTCATCATAGATTTCTTCAAGCTTAATCATAATTATATTCTCTTATCAATAAAAGTTATGGGTTTTCTACTCAATTCAGGGAACTGTTGTTTCGCAATTTCTATCGGGCTATAAAATTTTACCGACGGAGCTACACGTAGTTTGGCTCTAAAACGATCTTTTATAGATTTTTCAAGCGCATCACATGGATTTTTAGCTCCAATATGTATTTCTATATCATCTGTCCCTATGGTATTTTGGTCAACCAGCACAATATAGTTCTCAACCCCTTCAATATCATTTAACACATCGTAAAGCGCAGGGGGATATAAGGTTGTTCCCTTATATTTAATCATCTGGTTTTTTCGTCCTATTACTGGCCCCAGACGCATGGTGGTCCTGCCACATTCGCAAGGTTCCACATGGTAATTACATATATCTCCCGTTTTAAATCTAAGCAAAGGCATTCCTTCCACACCCAGGGTTGTTATGGTAACTTCTCCTGCTGTGCCCGGGGGAACGTTTTTTCCATGCTCATCTAAAAACTCTACAATAATCATTTCCGGATGGTGATGCCCTCCTTTTTGGCACTCGCAATCGGTGAATGCGGTTCCCATTTCGGTAGAAGCATAAGTAGAATACAGTTCTATATCCCACTTTTCCTTAATCCTTTGTCCAAGTGTATTTAAGGTAAAATCGTCGTTCCTCAGGCTCTCACCAATACAAACAGCCTTTTTGATGCTTGAGTTCATATAATCGATACCATGCTTCTCGGCATATTCTATCAACTTTAGCAAAAATGAAGGCACTGTAACAAGGGCAGTAGGCTTAATCCTTTCGATGGTATCAAACTGTAGTCCCGGGTTACCAGGACCTACCCTTACCACTGCAGCGCCCAGTTTCCTTATCCCCTCATAATAGGCCATCCCAGCCATAAACCTGCGATCGAGAGTAACCATAAGCTGAAAGATATCATCCGGTTTTGCTGTGGCACAGGCAAAAGATATATACTCATTATAGGCCAAACGCTGCAAATCTTTTTCCGTTTCTGCAAACACAACCGGATCGCCGGCCGTACCTGAAGTGGTTAAATAATCAATTATACGTTCTTGTTTCACACACAAAAAATCAGCATTAAACTCTTGCAGGTCTCCTTTTGAGGTTGTTGGAATTTTGGCCAGATCCTCCAGCGTTTGAATCTCATTAATATCAATACCATGCTTTTGAAAAAAGCGCTTATAGTAAGTTGAATTCTGACTAAGGTATTTCAACAGTTCTTTTAGCTTTCCTTCTTGAAACTGTTTGATTTCTTTCTGTGTCTTGGTTTCTATTTCAGGAATATACATTGATTATTGATTTGATGTATAAATAAATTGTTATGCACAAAGAGCTCATCTGTATTGCATTTTGTATGGTTCAGGTGCCTGTTAAAAAAAGAAAGAACGGACTGGTTGATTTTTTCAACTGCAATTTTCCCTTGGGTTTCGCCTATGAATCCCTCAATCTTTTCATCACTTGTTACCACATCATAATAGGGCACATCGCAGAACAGGAAGTGAAGCGCCCCTTTAATTCTCAAATATTCGAGCTCTTTATAATTTCGATAAATATATTCGTTACCAATTTGCCAACTGTATTGGTGATCGCTTTCAATGAGCATCAGTGGTTTTTCCTGTTGGCAGGAAATAACATCTCCAAACTGGAAGCAGTCCATACTTACTCCAGCTTTGATTATTTTGTGTTTTACACATAAATGATTTGATAAGGCCCCGCCAATAGATTGTCCAAAAGCACCAACCCTTTCAAAGTCCATTTTTGCAAAAACCGGATCCTGACTTACCCTATCCCTGAAATAATCAACACAATACATCGAACTAGCTTCCCATTTCCTTATTACCCTGTCAAACCGCCTTAAGTTTCTCAGGTAATATTTAGTAAGGCGCTCCTGGTTCTTTGGTTTTTCAAAGTCGGACAAGGAACGTTGCCTGACCCACCACCACTGAAGGAAGGGCAACGCTGATTTGGCTTTTTGCAGCGAGTTATCCTCTCCTTTCTTTCCTTCTACATTAATTTGCTGATGTTGGTGCGTTATGCTACATACAATAAAACCATTGCTGGCCAGGTTTTCGGTAAACGAGGAATAAATATCACTCAACCCAAAATAATAACCCGGGGTAAACAATATCACAGGAAAGTTTTTTTGCTTTAATGAGATCGGAAGGTTTTCGGTTGTATTAGTATAATAATTGCTGATATCCTCTATCTCTTCCTTTGTGATTCCTTTGGTTTTAAAATTATTGTAAATTTCATCCAGGTTATACCCTTCTAAATATTTTTTATGATGGGAAACATCAACCACACTATCACTTGGATACCATATTTTTACAAACACTTTATCCTCTCTTGAACTTCTCTTTGTAACAACAGGATATGTTATTTCATAAGACCTAGTGCCTATGGAGTAAGAGCCTGTTGGCTCTGGTAAAAAAGAAGATCCTTTATGTTGCGCACCTATGTGTACACACAGTAAAACAATAATAATTAAACACCCAATCCTTTTCACAATCATACTACCTATTTCTTTTATTATGATCTACCTTTATGGCATTATGCTTACATGAGCTGATACATCTCTCACACAATATACATTGCCGATGATCTATCGCCTTATCCTCTTTTACGTATTGCCTGACATCAATTAACATCGGGCATGCCTGTGTGCACTGGTTACATCCCGTACAGTTGGCATCTTCTACCGGAGATACCTTAAAAAAGGAAAATGGCGAAAAAATTCCCGATATAGTAAGGAATGGGCAAAGCAAACGACAATAGGCCCGGCTCCCCAAAAAGAAGGTTAAAAAGAACCCTGTAGATATAACATAGATATTTTCGCCAATGATAAATACTTTTCGCAATGCTTCATCTGCAGCAGGATTGACATAGTAAACAACAATTAAAACTGCAAGGAGAGACACTATGACAAGATATGCCCATGACACATAATTATTGCGCTCTACAGGTTTTTTACAGCTTTTGGTATTGGTTAGTTCAAAGAACAAACCCGTCCAACAGGCCCTGGAACAAAAAGCATTTCCTAACAAAAAAGGTAAAGCCACCCGGGCAATAACTGCCTGAATCAAAGCACCGGTTACCACACCCTCAGCGGTATCAAAAATAATTTCGGAGTATTGAAAATTTACCCCTATAACCAGGCTCAGGTAAAACAATAAAAAACCACCAATAATGGCTTGTACAATCAACCTGAGGAACTGCCGTTTATCGGGATACTTAATCACCAGGCTTCGCACAATGAATTCGGTTATACCGATACCTGTGAAAAGGAAGAAGTACCTAATATCGCGGAATGCCCATACACACAAACCTACAATGACAAAGGTTGTAAAAGACAGCAAAGGAACTAAAAATTTATTTGTCATCTATACTATCCCTTATTTCGTTAATAACTTCAATAATCTGATCTTTATCCACCTTTCTTGGAATTTGATATTTCAAGGCTTTGTTCAGACACTCTAATGCCTTATTATAATCCTGTTTCCTTTTATAATACAATCCTTGTACGTAATAACTATAGTAATAATCAGGGTTTAATGATACTATTTCCTGAATATCCTCGTCAGAGACAGTAATCTTATCCTTTTCTGAAATTCCTTCCAAAATGTTTTTCACCTGATTTTTATAATCCCAATATCTATCTACACCTCCCTGTTTATAGAACTCTGAAGCAGGAACTGCAAGAGAGTCTATACAAGCCCCCTGTTTTTTAATATCAAACGAATCCGCAAAAACTTCGTTGAGATCATAGGCTAAGAAACCATTTTCCTGATATGGGAATTGTGAAACCCACATAAGCAATTTTTTCGGGTTAAACACCACTCCATGATGGCAAATAAGCTGATTCAGGGCTGATTCGTTACCCAGTCCGATATCTTTACCCTTTAGCCCATTTTTATCCCTTAGTACTTCCACAACATCCCTATATGCTATATTCTCCTTCTTCTCAATTAACTCGTAAGTCCGATTTAACCTATATAGACTACAGCTTTCATTAATTGATTCCTGATTAAGCTCGGTGTTAACCAATTCCTTACTCTGAAAATGATTTGTTAATGCCAGACACGACTTGTTGGAATCATATATCGCTGTTTTATCCAGAGACTTTTCAATAACTACCGCTTTATGATCTAGCGCTGAGCTAACAAAGAACGATTCGGAAACAAAAGTTTCGTTACGCTCAATAATCTCAAAAGCCTCCTGAATAGTTTTAGCATATTGAAGAACTTGCCGCGACACCAACGAAACCGGTGTTTTAGCTGAAAACGGGATTCCTGATTTGGCAGAATTTAAGCTTATGGTCAGCCCATGTTCATTCATTCCCGACAGTACACCAATCATACTAGCCCAGGTAATATATGCAAACTTATAACCCTTGTATGGTTTGCAAAAGGCTACAATCTTTTCCCTGGCAAAATTATCACCTGCCGAAAAATCAAGGTTCCTGCCAACATAAATCGAACTGTCATGAGTCAGCTCATCCTGAACACTAAAAGCGGTACAAGCTACAAGGTTCATATTTTGAATAGTATGTCCTATATCGTGTGCTGCATGATAATTAAGCGTGCGGTGATAGGGGTCTCCGATAAAACTAAAATCCTCAGATGCAAACAGGGATATTCCATAAATCTCCTCAAGTAAATCCTTAGGCACATACTCATCCAGATCCTTGTTGAAAATGGTAATAAAATATTTAAGATAATTAAGTGTTCGTTCTGATGGGATGAGGCTTTTTATAAATTCAAAAAAATACTTTTCCTGGTCGGCCCCTAATTTATGGGTTAGCTTACCATTTTTCACCCCCATTTCAAAAGGAGTCCCGGAAACCATCAGCTCATAAACCCCACCATGATTTTTGTGCAACCAGCTATCTCCGCAAAAACTCAAACTATCCGTAATTGTTTCAACCTCCAGTTTCAAGGCCGATTGGTCTTCAATCTCCGGAGGATCCATTACCATGGATTTGAATGAGAAATATAATATGATACCCAGTACCGCGAAAAAAATCAATATGTACTTTAATTTTTTCATTCCTATTCTTTAAATCCTAAATTTTCGTCCTGCACTTCTCTTTCTTCCAAACTGCAGGTGCTAACCTTATGCTTACGTACATCCTTGAGCAAATTGTTTATTCCTTCAATTTCACCACATGTAAGTAACGCTGCTATTGATACGCCTAAAACACCATGCATATTAATATTTTGCCCTGTTAAAAAAAGATTCCTGACCCTGGTTTTAGGCATGATCTGTGAGTCATATGGATTTCTGCTATCCGTTAAAACACCATACATGGCGCCCCTCCTGACACCAGTATAGTCCCGGTATGTCAGCGGACTTGAAGTATATATGGCTTCTATGCAGTTGCGAATATCAGGAAATTGCTTTTCGAGCGCTTGAATAAGCTGTTCCGCTTTTTGTTTCTTCATTTCCTCATACCCTGTCCCCCTTTGACCAATGCTTGTATCTTCCCATTCTGTCATTTCAGCATATTCCATTGGCGTTAAAATGGT
This sequence comes from Plebeiibacterium marinum, assembly GCF_026013615.1. GTDB lineage: Bacteria > Bacteroidota > Bacteroidia > Bacteroidales > Marinilabiliaceae > Saccharicrinis > Saccharicrinis marinus_A. The sequence goes on along the minus strand of NZ_JAPDPI010000019.1, from coordinate 29,298 downwards.
AAGACTTTCGGCATATCCCTTGTCCGTTTGGCTTTCGTTTGAATATACCATGTAGCCTTGAGGCCAATTCTGTTCCGAATAGCTATCCAGGGCCCACACATCATTTTCCCGGTAAAAATAGTAATTGGCATTTAAATATTTAAAGCTATTCGCCTTTAATGCAATATATACACTAAAGCATGATATGGTTTGCTCCTGATCTTTCAGCCTTCGTAAAAAGACTTTGCGGATATTTGCTCCTTCCAACATTTCCATGGTTGTCAATGGATCAATGTCGGAGATGTATTTTTTAGCCTTAATTTCATCACCTGAAGCAAGCTTAAGCATGCTTACACAGCCATCTTCACATAACAATTGAGTTACTTTTGATTTGGTGAACACTTTGCCACCATGCTGCTCTATAACCGTTTTGAATGCTTCTGCAATCTGACCTCCGCCTTTTTCCAGTTTCCAGGCGCTTTGCAAATAAAAGAGGTTTATAATTGAATGGATAAACATGGTAGCCGATTCCTTTTTTCCGGCATATAACGAATTCAGTCCGCAAAGGATATTTTGCAAGTCGGTGTTTTGGGTAATAGAGGCCACGAAATCATATACATTTTCATCCAGACCCTTTTTCCTTGGAAGGTCATCTGTTGGCATATCTCTCAGGTTCAAAACATCTACGGCATCATAAATTTCCTGAAGTTTCTGAAAATATAAACCAATAGCCTTTTCCTCTCCGGGGAATTGAAGAACCAATTTTTGCTTAAATCTTTCAACTCCCTGGGGTATGCTAAATTGCTCGCCTCCAATATTCAATATATCAAAACCGTCTTCATCCAGTTTTGAAGCATCTATCTTGTCATAAATATCAAAATACCTGAACAGCGTATTTAATATTTGCCCATCCTCATAACTCCCTATATAGTGCATCCCGGTGTCAAACAACACACCTTTACGCTTAAAATGCTGCAAACAGCCCCCTATCTGATAGTGCTTTTCCAACACCACTACTTTATAGCCTCTCTGGCTCAGAATGCTTCCACATGCAAGGCCTCCCAACCCTGATCCTATTATGGCAATATCGTATGTGCTATTCTTGCTCATCCTCACACATTTATCAGCTTGTTATACAAATACTCTTCTCCCAGCAGACTGGAACATGTAAGTACTGAACTTATTGAAACCCCAAGAATTCCATGCATATTCAGGTTTTGACCCGTAAAGTAAAGGTTTTTTAACCTGGTTTTGGGTACAACAATAGAATAGGAAGGATTTCTATAGTTTTTGATTAACCCATAAGCCGAACCATTTGCCGTACCTGTATAGTCTTTATAAGTTAATGGGGTTGAAGTATAATAAGACTGAATATGATTTCTCAATCCTGGAATCTTCTTTTCAGCCATATCTATCAACTGCTGAGCCTTTTCCTCCTTAAAATTAAGATAGTCGTCTCCGCGTTGCTCAATATGGGTATTGCTCCATCGTTCAACCTCCTTGTAGTTCATATAGGTAATGATCGTTAAACCATCAGCATACTCACCTGTTTTTTTATTATACTGAGTATATAAAAGAAAATTCTCCGGCCAGTCTTTTGTTTCTGTAGTCCAAACATTATTACTTTTAAAATAATGATGATTGTAATTTTGGTACTTCACAGCACCTTTTTTCAGTACAATATAAACCGAGAACATTCCAATGGAATCCTCTAATGATTGGATACGCTTTTTAAATACCTTTTTTAACCCACCTTCTTCCACAAGCGGAATCAAGGTTTTGGGGTGCAGACTAGAAATGTACTCTTTACCCTCAATTATTTCCCCGTTTGCCAATTGTAACCCTGACACTCTTCCTTCCTCTACCTTAACTTTAGTTACTTCGGCATTTCTGATTACAGAACCACCATTTGCCCGGACTCCATTAGCCAATACATTTGCAATTCCACTACCACCTTCCTGAACTCTCCACGAGCTTTTTATAAAAGAATAGCTAATTAATGAATGGGTATATAATGGCGTAATATCTCTTTGTCCGGCATACAATATATTGGTTCCGGCCAACAGCCCCCTTAAGTCGGGATCTGACACCATTTCATTGATAAACCCCGAAGCAGACTGTTCCATATACGGACTATCCATAGCAAAGCCGGTATATTTATCTTCGAGTTTATATAAAGGAAATGAGTTGCATACTTCTGAAAGTTTATTCACATATTTCTGAATACCCTCTGCCTCCTTTGGAAAATAGGAGCTGAGTTTTTCAATATAGGCTTCGTGTCCCTGGGGAATGCTATACTCCTTATCTCCAAGAGAGATAATATCAGATTGATCCTGATCCAGCTGCTTCAGTGAAATATTCCCTATCAAGCCAAACAGCTTGAAGTATCTGTTCAACACCTCCCCATCACCAAGGCTTTCGGTATAGTTCAGCCCTGTATTAAAAACCACCCCATCACGAGCAAATGACTGCATCATACCCCCAATACGGTCGTTTTTATCAACCACACAAACATTATATCCTTCCTTGCTTAAAAGATATGCACATTGCAATCCTGCCAGCCCGCTTCCTACAACAACAATATCATACCGTGCCATATTATTCTTCTTTAGTTAGGATGTAAATTAAGTTAGAGGTGTATTTTGCATTGTCAACTTTCCTGAAAGAAAGGTTGTGGTCCTGTGCAAACTTCTCAATATTCCTGGATGAAAAGAAGGACAACTCGTAATCCATTTTATTAAAACCTAACAGTTTAATAGAAAAGAACTCTGTTAATTGTGTAATGCGCGTACGCTTTTTTAGTTCGGTATCTGCATCACGGATTATAATACAGCCATTATTATTCAGCTTTTCAAAAGCTTTGGAAAGCACTTTTATTTGCCGCTCTTCTGAAAAATAATGAAGCACATCATTAAAAACAAAAACATCAGCAAATTCAAAATTTTCGGTAACAATATCCTTTACTTCAAAAGAAACACGATTTGAATTTATTGCTACCTCCTTTGCCACTGCAATTTTTTCGCCATCATAATCCCATCCAACCAATTCCCGTTGCTCGGAGGTATAACTCAACATATTAGCCATAAAGCCATAGCCACAGCCAACATCGATTATTTTTCCTTGCTTTGGCAATAATTCATCATAAAAGCGATAGTTCTTTTCCAATTTGATTTTCACCCTTAAATACCACTCCAACACCGGCCCTTTAAATACATATTGGTTTATCAGCTTACGGGCAAAAAAATCAACATCTTCTCTTTCCTGGCGCATCAAAGCGTATTGTTCACGATAAAAAGCGGTCATTTTTTTTGCCTGGGGACGATAGGTAATGCCATTTTCAACATCGGCAGCATCAACTTTTACCCTGTCAAAAAACTTCAGGGTAACGTGACCAGCCCTTAAGAAAAACTCTGTTTTTGGCATACAGTTATAAGCCCCGTGAAGTATTACCGGGAGAATGTCAAGACCCAGATAATCGGCCAGACTAAAGGCCCCCTGATGAAAACGATTTATTTTGCCATCTTTAGTCCTGGTGCCTTCAGGGAATATCAATACCGAATACCCCTTGTCTACCTTTTGCTTTATCTTTTCATATCCATTATCAATACCCGTATATATAGGATAAAAATCAATATATCTGATGATCAGTCCATAAAAAGGGTTTTTCCATACCCACTCATTCGTCAGTACAAAAATTTTAGGGTTTAATAACAAGATAAGTGCAATATCAAGATGCGACTGATGGTTGCAGACAATCACTGCAGGCTCTTTAAGATCAAACTTATGCTTATCGACATAATCTTTTTTAAACAAGAAATTTATGCCCACCACCAATTTACAGTTCAAATACAGCAGGTAGTGAATCAGTTTCTTTTTAGCATCGGCAAATAAGGGGGTGTATTTAAACACCAATACCAAAACCGACAAAACCAGCACGCCTGACAGGAAAATGGCAAACGAAACCAGAGAAACCACAACATCGACTAATATGATTGGGAAAACACGTTTTTTACCTTTGGTTTGCGTGAGCAGGTTAAACAAAAAGGGCAGTAGGGTAAAAGTGATTATTATAACCGAAAGAATCCCGAAAATAGTGACCAGGGCAATTGATTTCAGAGCGGGGTGTTGGGCAAAAATCAATACTCCAACACCAATAAGAGTTGTGGTTACGCTCAGTATTATAGACACTTTATAAGGCAAAATACTCCTGCCGCCATATTTATGATTATTGATTAAACCTTGCATAACAAAAATGGAGTAATCAATACCCAATCCAAAAATAAAAGTGCAAATGATTATATTGAAAATATTAAACTCCACATCAAATATGCCCATCAACCCAACTGTCCACTGCCAACTGGCAACAATGGGCACAAATGTTAACAAAGCCAGTTCAAACCTTCCCCAAAATACCAGAACAATCAAAAAGACTACAATCATGGAGTAGCTGATCAGCTTATCAAAATCTTCTCTTAAAATTTCAAAAAACTGATTGGTAAAATACTGCTTGTCGAGTACCAACAGGTCGGATGCTTTGCCCAGCTCATTAAAAAACACGGCTTTTTTTGACTGATCAACTTTACAGATAGACACCAAAGAAATAGCTGAATCTTTTTCATTGATAAGGTTACTTAAAAACAAATCTTTCACCAAACCAATATCCTCGGTACTGATATAATCATACTCTTTTTGAAGCACCTTAAAAAAAGAACGAAAAGTACCCTCCTTAAAATGATGATCCCTTCCGGCATTATCAATATCCCGGGCAACGGTTTCTTTATTCTTGCTATCCCAAAAGTCATTCCATCGCTTTATCCTCTCCTGTTGCGAGCGTTCCGAAACCAACAAGGTATTTACACTGCTAAGTGAACCAATTACACCATCATTGGTGAGTTTATTGAATACCTCCTTGTTATTCTCTAGTTTTTGCAGGGCATCCTCCAGGTTATTACCCGAAGTTACCACATAAATAGCACTGGCAGCCTCTGAGCTTATACTCTTTAGGTTCTGCTCCGCCTTTTGTAAATCATCGGGCAAGTAATTTAAATTGGCTATATCCGCATCAAATCCTATATTTTTTCCTGCAAACGATAAAACAATAGTTAAAATAAAAACTGCCAGTATCCAGGCCTTCTTTTTATGAAAATCATATGAAGCAAACTTATCCACAACAGTATGTTGGTTCGTCTCAAAAACATTTGCTTTCTTTTTAAACATAATGGGCAACAAAACCAGCACAAGTACTGATGATGCAAAAACGCTCATCCCTGCAAACATTCCAAGTTGATTCAATGCCTGAGAATTCACTACATTCAAACATAAAAATGCACTAGCTGTAGTTAAGCTACTCATTATAACCGGATCAGAAATATCCTTAATAATCCCCCTTGCATCATGTCCCATCCTTACATGAGAAAAGTAATGCAAAGAAAAGTCGATTGAGATTCCTATTAAAATAGCTCCTACCCCTAATGCGATGACAGAGATGGTAGGATACATTAAAGAAAGCATTACAATGGCTATTCCAACACCCAGTATAACTGGGAAAAACAATTTGACAAGGACCTTCAGGTTTTTAAAAATAAAAACAAATAAAAGCAGCAATAGTACAACTGCAATACTGATGGTAATGAGAATATCTTTTTGCACCCTATTGGCATTTGCCACTGCAACAGCCGTACCTCCATAATATTCTACATGCACATCTCCTGAAAACGATACATTTAAATATTGATCAATTTTATCGATCAGAATTCTGTTTTGCCTGGTGTTTTTTGAAGAGAATTCAGGATCAACAAAAGCCATGATGTGCTTTTTGTCCCTGGTAAAAATATGCGACCTGTACAATATAAAATTCTTATCCAGCTGAAAAGCCTTTAAACGTTTCAAAAACCTGGGCACCAAACTTAAAGGATCATTCAGAATGTATTTACCTGCCCCAAAACCAGTTGGCGATATAATACTCCTGTAATTTTTCTTCATTAGCACATCCAGCTTTTCCGGAGTCAGGATTGTATCAAGATACTCGTACTCAGCATCCGACATATAAATGGGAAGGTTACGGTAAAAATAATTATATACCTTAGCTGTGGATGATTCATCTACCCTGTTTCTTACATTTTTAACCAGTACCGTATCCTGCCTTAAATAATGCGCTATAGAATCGATTACCTCAATTAACCGTCCTGCATTTATCTGAGATGTATCCTGAAGAGAGGCCGTAAAAACCAACTGATCGGCAAATTGTGAATTGGAGAAAGTTTCGCTCATTTCCGCAATCCGCTCATCCATAGGAATCAAAGATGTAATATCCTCTTCGAATTCAACCTGGGTAGTACAATAAGAAATCAGCCCTATTAATATAATCACAAATGCATATACCCACTTTTTACGGGTTGCAACAACACTATATATCAGCGAAAAGAACTTATGCATTTTGTTTTTTCAACGATTTAAAGAGTGAAATAATAAGATAAGAACAAACATAAAATGCACTTCCCATAATGAATGAAAGCCCTATTGCCCCTATTATATACTGCTTAATATTAGCCGATATGGAAGCAATATCAAGGTCTGCATCAACCTTCCAGCTTCCTTGTCCCATTAAATAGCTCCCTGTAACATAACTCAGATACAAAATAAAGGGGATCATGGGTGGGAGACTAATATTAGCTGCTATAAAAAAGATAGCTTTATTGAGTTTGAACAAATGAGCCAACAAAAAACCAATCAATAACTGATAACCCCAAATAGGAAAAATACCCATAAACACGCCAAAGCCAATTGCCCCAGCAATTTTACCTTTGGTTTCATTTGCGTTTTTAACATAGGTAATATAGATTTCTTTAAGGCTTTTGCCTTTAAATTCCCTGAAAATCATTCTTGGGCGGTGAATCAAAAAGGCCAGTGTAACCAATATAGTATTCAGTACGGTAATCCGGAAAAAGTCCTTAAATGGTCTGAAGTGAGTTACCCTTTCTTCTTGCGATGGATAATAAACATCTATAGGAACACAGGCCACTTTGATACCTTTCCAGGCAGCACGTACAATCACTTCTATTTCGAACTCATATTTATTGCAAAACCATTTCTTTTTTTCCATGGCCCTGATCGGATAAAGACGATATCCAGATTGGGTATCCGGTAGCTTCAGGCCCGTTTCAACCCAAAACCAGAAGTTTGAGAACTTGTTGGCAAACCCGCTGGATTTAGGCTGGTCTTTGCCTTCCATAAACCGGGAACCGATAAACAAACTATTGGGATCTTCTTTTACAGCCTGGATGAAAGTGGCAAGATCACTTGCATAATGCTGACCATCTGAATCCATAGTGACGGCATAGTGATAATCTAACTCCAAAGCTTTTTTAAATCCCTGCCGGATAGCGTACCCTTTCCCTTTATTAGCAGGGTAACTAACAATCTCTATTCCATCAACCTCACTCAATATTTTGGCAGTAGAATCTGTACTTCCATCATTAACAACAATAATGTTTGAGGTATACCTCTTAACATCAGCAATTACTTGTGCCAATGATTTTTCGTTGTTATATGTTGGGATAATGACACAGCATTTTAATGCATCAAACTCCCCTGCCAATTGTATATCCTTTATCCCGTTGCCCATCGTTACTTACTAAAAACTGATCTCATCTTCAAAAAATTCACCTCATCATTTTTCATAAGCGCACTAACAGCAAGGGTTTCTTCCTCCTTCTGTTTTATTGTGAGTTGCAATTGTAGCCCTGGAGTTTTTGAAGGATCAATAAAATTCAGGAATTTTATATCCCTGGCACTCTTTAAACGATACGCTTCGTTAAGTTCGTTGCTAATAATCTCCTGCACCATTTGCACCTGGCATATACCTGGTGTAACAGGCAATCCGGGGAAATGTCCCTTATAAATATCATGGCTGGCATTGAATGTTAATTCAAGAGTCCATACTCCCTCTGCCTTATCAATCACTTTGTATGTAAAAAAATCATTTAACAACATATCAGCTAACTTTTAAAAGAGATAGTTTCATATCAAACTTAATTCCACGGTGTTTAAAATGTATGCCCGAGGGTACACCTTTACTATAATCCTCAAGGTTAACAATGACCCCATTGATAAGCCTTCTTTTGCGGATTTGTTCTAATTCACCATCCACATCTAAGGTATATCGTATTTTTTGCAAATTTTTATACTTCCCATTAGCTACCTTTTTTACCTTTCCCACATTATATATCAGGTAACTAAAATCCTCGGAGAGTGTTTTTTGTGCCATTTTACTTTGAAACAGGCTACTGGCCTTTTTAACAACTATGTTATTATCAACACAATAAAATTCGCATAAAGTAATTCCAACCTCTGTAAGCAGAACGATATTATAATCCTTTTGGGATTGATTGTATTTAAACAACACCAATCCGGAAAATACTTTGCCAAACACCTGCATCTTAGCCTTATACAATGCAGTTTTATGTCCCCTTAACAGCGGCTGTTCAATCTCACTTGACGTACTTTGCCCCTCTTTTGAAATATTTATTGAATGGCATAAAAGGTTACTTAGCAGAAAAAATATGGTCAGGTAAATTTTCATTGAACTTTTTGTTGATAAAATTAATCTCAGTATAATTATCATCCATTTCAAACATGATTACCCTATCCACAGAAAAATCCTTTTTGGCAATCAGCATCTCTATCTTATTTAAAACCTCTTTTAACTCGGCAACTTTAGGTTCTAAAAAAATATGATATTGGGTATCCCTTTCGTATGCTTTAACATTGAAATTTTCATCAGTAAAAATGGTTCCGTTTACCGAACTAATAATCAATTCGCTAACTTTTGAAAACATTTGATTTGATTCAATATCATAATTGCTGGTTTCACCATCTGTTTTAATAGTGAACTTGCCATTGTTAATGGTAATCAAATATTCAAATGGTTCTTTATATTCCCAACGCAGACGGTTGCTTTTATCAAAAAACAGTTTCCCTTTTGAAGTAATAACTGTTTCAAGATATTCCATGTGCTTATCCTGAATAAAGTCACAGCTTATGGTATTTACTCCGGCTGTTTTAGTCTTCATTATCTGCTGGAGCTTATCTACACTAATAGTCGTACCATTTTCTTGTGCAGACAATTGAACTGCCACAACAAATATCAATATTCCAAAAATCAGCTTTTTTATCATATTTCGTATAATTACCCTATTGTTTGTATATCAATTTATAGCAACTGATTTTAAACCCTTTTGGTTACAAAAATCTAATATTTCTTTTAACTCTGTCAGGATGTTTTTATTGGTGTCGTGCAACAAAACAATATCACCAGGCTTAATATTTCGTTTTACCTTATCAACAACCTCTTCTATACTTTTACATGTATCTTTTGTCCGGATACTCCATCCTACACACTTTTTATTACTCCTTTTTATTGCTGCTGCTATCAAATTGTTAGTCACTCCAAAAGGAGGACGAAAAATAGTACATTTTTCAATACCAATAGCTTTCAAGGCATTGTCGGTTTTGGCAATTGAATCCGTAATCCTTTTAACACTCCACCAAGGAAATGAGTTAGCATGTTCCCAGGTATGATTCCCGATGGAATGCCCTTCTGCCAGCATCCTTTTCAAAATAGGTTCATTGTCTTCAACTTTATTTCCAATGCAAAAAAAAGTTGCTTTGGCCTTATATTCCTTTAGCAGATCGAGCACTTTCAGGGTAAGTTCATTGTCCGGACCATCATCAAAGGTTAATGCAATTTCATTCTCTGATGTTTTAAAACTGGATAATGATTTTATAAATAGGTTTAACCTGATGATTGAAACTCCCAGCACTACAATGATTGAATAAACAACCGTAATAAGAGCTACCGGAACCCATAAATTCTGGATACCTGCATCAACAAAAAAGATGCCTGTAAGCATCCCTGAATAAATTGCTGACAGAATCCAAAACCTCATAATTACACCTTGTTTTTAGTCATTAACATGAGGCTATGCTCATTTCCAACCTTATTGTATATCAACACTTTGTTATACTTTTCGGAAGCAATTCGGTTTTTCATCCAGCACTCCGGAACCTTCTGTTCCTCAATTACCTTACATGCCATCCACATGGCAAAAGACGATGCGGTTCCATATTCACCCACAAAAGGTTTATACCACAAATATGGTTTATTGCCAATAACCGAACAAAAATCCATATATCCTGCTTCATCTTCCTGGTTGTTTCCCCCGATCACCAAATCTACTTCATCAAGCTCCAGGCCCATGTCCTTTAATTCTTTCTCAAAATCCACCTTATCTGAGTTAATAATCCGGACACCTTCAAACTTAACTACTGATTCTTCTCTGCTCAATACAAAAAAGCCGGCTCCTTCACCTGGCTTTGTACCTTTATAACAATCCAGCCCTTTAATCAAATCATAAGTAGTTTCCGACATTTCATCTACTCCCCCAACCAATACATTGCTTGCTTTTCCATCCAATATCAACATCTGAGCATCGAGCAATGCTGTTTCAAATGAATTGTGCATTTGTGAAAAAGTAAAATTGTAATTATGGCACTTTAGCAACAAGGCAATTTGTCCGGCAATGGTATTGTGAGTTGACTGAATAAAATGCGTAGGATTGGGAAGTTCTTCCTTTTCCTCGATCAGCTGAGTTAAAAAGCTAGTTGTATCCCTGAGGCATCCCAAAGCGGTTCCTACCACAATGGCATCCGGCTGTTCAATTCCGGCCTGCTTTAATACCGAAAGGCTACATGCTACTCCATTACGGATAATAGGACTCATCCGGCGAAGCAATTTTGGGCTTATATACTTTTTATATTCCGGCTTAACACAATTGTAAAAAGATTCTTCCCCAGATTCAAAATATTCAGGAAGCCCCTTCTCAAAACTCAATTGAGCACTTATAGCATCTGATGACTTAATATAGATATCCATACTATTCAGAAAAAATCACGGTTGAGTTGTTTCCTCCAAACCCAAAAGAATTTGACAATACATGTTTCACCGCCTTATCCTTTAAAACCTCAGTGTTGGGAACCATGTTTAATCCTTCAATCGGGGTTTTAAAATTTAAGTTGGGGTAAATCACATTATTAACTATTGACATGACAGAAAATACAGCTTCGATACCTGCAGCAGCAGCCAAAGTATGACCTGTATACGATTTTGTTGATGAAAACGGAGGTACTTTCCCAATTCCAAAAATACGGTTGATGGCAGTTCCTTCGGAAAGGTCATTGTTATCAGTTCCCGTGCCATGAACATTGATATAATCAATCTGCTCCGGATTCAGCCCACTCATGTCCAATGCTTCATTCATAGATAGATAAGCCCCTTCCCCATCTGGTGAAGAAGCCGTTTGATGGTATGCATCATTGGCATTGGCAAAGCCACTCACCTTACAATATGATTTGTCAACCTCATCAGCTCTTTCCAATACCACATAACCGGCACCTTCCGCAAGGTTTAATCCTTTGCGCCCGGCATCAAAGGGCTTACAAAAATCCTGATCTAATATTTTAAGTGAATTAAAGCCATTCAGGGTAAACATGGTTAAGGCATCAACCCCACCCACAATAACCCTGTCGAGCACCTTATATTTTAACAACCGTACACCATGTATCAAAGCATTGGTTCCTGAAGAACAGGCTGTATTCAAAGTTGTATAATAATCGGTGGCACTAATCAACTCTGCCACTTTTTTTGTTGAATCACCACAGGGGTGGGAATACAAATACGAATAATCCTTTGTTTTCTTCAGATAATTTTGTTCGGTAACATCCATGCCTCCAACCGTAGTTGAAGAAACAATCCCTGTTCTGGATTTCGTTCCGTTGTTTTGTATGGCAAGTTCCTGGGCTTCTTTGGCTGCAACCATAGCTAACAATGTAGTACGGCTAACCCCCTCAATAGAAGTCAAGCCAAGCATTTCTGCCAATTCCTCGTTACTACGCTTCACTTCACCAAGCTTAAAAGCATCTTTATGAACTGTCTCCAGATATTTGATATTATCAATTCCGGTACGCTTATTCACAAGTGATTCAAAGCACTCCTGGGCATTGGTCCCAATGGAACAAATAACACCAAAACCGGTTACTGCAATGTTATCCGACATAGATTATTCGTATTTCCCCGACTAACTAATTATTTTCTATTTTTTTCAATGAAGTCAGCAAGAGTCTGAACTGACTGCATGATGTCTTTTCCCTTTTTAGGATCATCTAATTTAATTCCGTATTCTTTTTCAAGCAAAACGATAATCTCCAATGCATCAATTGAATCCAAGGCCAAACCTTCATCTGCAAATAAAGGATCATTATCCTCGATATCAGAAACTTCAAAATCCTCAAGGTTCAACTGCTCTATTAATTTTGCTTTTAATTCTTCTTTTAATTCGCTCATAACATTTTTAGTTTATTCAATTATTTGGAACACAACATAAGTTGTGCACTATATTCATTATTCATACCCATTTCAAGCCATCCCACAACGGCAAATTTTGTTTGCGTTTCGGCAAAAAGGCTGTCGGTATATTTCAACAGCTCTTCCTTATTATACTTTTCTTGTATAAAAAACATATGCTCGCCATAAAACTTATGCCGGATGCTAATTTCTCCGATAACTATATTGGGCAAGGTATACACAAACACTGCAGGACTAGGTATTTCTGCAATACTATTTTGATAATTAACATCGGTGTTTAGCGAAGAAGAAGCATTGGCAAAAACCAGGGCAACTTCATCAGTCTCTGTTTTGATGTCTTCTACGCCATCCAATAATATTTCTGTAGCCAGGAATCCCAGTTTACACAGGCTATCCATTTTGAAAAACTTACCGTATTTTAAACCAATATGCTTATACAATGACTTAAGAAACGTCACTGTTTCATTGGTATCCCCTTTAAAAAACGTTTCACCATTTAGCTGAACCAAACCTTGTTCAATTATCAGCTCCTTAATTACTTTACTCATGTTTTTTAAAGTATACGGCAGCATTACATCCACCAAAACCCGACATTAATTTTAGCAGCCCTCTAATTGGTGCAGTAATATTTTCAGTTGCCACAGTTATTGGCTCCACTACCCCTTGTTGCTGCAAACCTTTGGTTGCAATTATTTTATTTTCTTTTAATCCACATATGGAAATAATTGATTCGAGTACTCCCGCCGCTCCAAGGGTATGGCCAAAATATCCTTTTAGCCCACTTACAGGAACTTCTGAAAACCCGGACCTGCTGATGGCATGTGATTCCATATCGTCATTATATGGCGTGGCCGTTCCATGCGATGAAATAACATCTACATTTCCTCCATCCTTTAAGGTCTGTTGAATAGCCCTGAACAAGCCTTCTCCGGTTCTTGAGGGTCCCGAAATATGATTGGCATCGTTGCTAATGGCCCCATTCACCAATTCAACAGCACCATTTTTTACTTGCCCATCTGTCTTTGAAATAACAACAGAAGCGACAGCTTCTCCCAATGATAATCCATCACGGTTGGCATCGTATGGTTTACAAGGCTCAGCACTTAACGACTGAAAACTCTGAAAACCGGAGACCACAAATTTTGATAAGATATCTGCTCCCAGAATAACCACATTATTGTATATACCCGAACTTATCAATCGCTTAGCCGTAACCAATGCTGCCACTCCGGAGATACATGCATTTGAAATAACATAAGGAGTACTAACAAATCCGAAGTAATCTGCAATATTCTGAGCAGTATGGGCTAAATATAATCCCTGATTGCCAGCATCACTATTAAGGTATTCTACATTCCCTTTGGTAGTACTGAAAATAAACCCCGTTTCAGGAGACTTTACATCAACTGAGGAAACCACTTCTTTTAAAGATAAGATAGAAAGTTGTTCCAACCTGGAATATCCCTTAATATCCATATTAGCATCCAAGGCAGTGGCAAGAATATTATTATCAATTAAAGCCACAGGGAAAGCAGCATCTGAGAGTTCAGTATTATCCTGAATTGAGATCCCACTTTTACCGGCAATTACGTTTTTATAATTTTCCTCGCTGGTCCATCCCAGCGGTGAAATAATATTATTTGCTCCAACTATAATCATTACAGCACTCCCCATTTTTCTTTCCAGGTTAGATAAAACGGGGGGTTTGTCAATTGCAACTCGCCCTCAGTATCTAAAAACACCTGAATTGTAGTTCCTTTTGCAACAATAACACTATCAGCTACTTTAGAAATTTCATATCTGAAACGTATTTTGGCTGCATCAACACTTTCGAATATGGTTTTCACCTGAAGTTCTTCGCCATACCGAACCTGGTTTTTGTAATCGATATCCACTTTTACAATGGGTGTCATATAACCTTCTTCGTAAACGTCATAATAGCCCAATCCATATTGCTTACCAAAAGCCTCCCTTCCGTCTTCCAGAAACTTAACATAGTTGCCATGCCATACAATATGCATGGAATCCACCTCGCTAAAACGGACCTTTACGTTGGTTATATTGACTAATTCTTTCACTTTCTACTTATATTGTTTTTTCCAGGCTTTGTAACGTTTTCCGGTCACCTCTTTAAAAATATAATATAAAGAACCTGCCCAGTAATTTCTCACACCAAAACCTACCGGTTTAGTAATAAACCTTTCTTCAATTAACTTTTCCCTGGTAGCAATGTTAAATATCTCCAAAACATACGAAGCTTGCACATAGGCTTTATCCATATATTCGGCAACAATAACAATTCCAATACCATCAGTATAATCTATTTGATAACCCGAAAGTATTTGCGAAAGTACATCAGCACTCAGATTGACTCCGGTTTCTGCCTCCAGGCTTTCGTATGAACCTGTTTTATTAACAGCCTCCATCATCCTCAAGTCATAAGTAACCGATGATTTTCTAAGCATTTTTTCGACACTGAATTTTTGCCGTTCATACTTAATCAAATCATTCCAGGCTTTAAAATATCTATCTTTAATAAAGTTTTTGGGATTTTCAGCACCCATATTAACGGCATAAAAATCTCCAATAAGCTTTACTTTTGAATAATCTACCCCCAACCACACATATTGGTAATTGTTTTCGGTAAAAAGGTCTTTGGTTGTTTGAGCCCTTCCATTAATAAACATGGCACAAACAAACAGAACTGGCATTATCCTTTTGATGGCTTCCATAATTTATTTTTTTAGGTTATTTAAAGTAAACAGGTCTTGTATTTTCATACATTAGATTGACTTACATCGTATGTATTACGACCCATCATCAATAAAATTAAATCTATCCTATATCTGATATCTAAAAACGAACGACCTCTTATCCTTTAATCTTCTTTCAAAAAGATATTAAGCACACATTTGGCAACCATTACATCAGAGCTCTTCACAATTCCTTCTGCTACGTTCACCCCCATTGCATTGGTTAAAATCTTCACTTGTGTCTCCAGCACCTCTCCAACCTCAGGTGATTTTACAATCTCCAGTTGTTTTACAGAACCAATAAACCCAACCTTTACCTCACAATCATTACTTTTGGCATTACACCCTTCGAGGGCTGCAGCCGTTTGGGCAATATTTTCAATTAATCCGGCCTCTTGCAGTCTCCCATCAAAAACCAAAGTTGCGTCCTCTTTTATTTCAAAAGATGTTCTGACTTCCGTTTCTGAAAAATCCAACACTTTATCTACAAAAACAAAGGGAGGTCTTTGGGGTATTAATTCTTCAATGCTCCACTGCATGGCTAATAATTGATATGGATTAAAACTTACTTCTTTTTACAGATCAATAGTGTATGGCTAACTCCAATATTCTGAACTGTTTCTTCAACTTCAAGACCAGCCTTTTCCACTAACTTCAGCATATCTTCTGTATGGTACATCTGACTGCATCCATTTGCTATATTGGTAAAATACAATGAAGTAGCATGCAAACTATAAGTTGACGCTTCAAATTCCTGATCATCCCAATAAGTTTCAAGGATATATACTCTTCCGTTTTCATCCAGTGCGTTGTACGAACGGGTTAATAACTGTAAGATATCCTCCTGAGAAAAACAATCCAGAAACTGGCTCATCCAGATAATATCAGCACCTTTAGGGAATGGGTTAGAATGATCCAATAAGTTGATTGGATGCCCATCAACCCTATCGCTAAAGCCGTTCTCTTCAATATTTTTTCTGGCTACGTTCAGCTGTCCGGGTAAATCAAGAATGGTTACCTTAACCTCTTCGTTATACTTCGCACATTGGATAGAAAACTTTCCGGTATTTCCACCAACGTCCAAAATCTGCTTTGGATTGTTTTTAAATACCAAAGGCATAATTTCAGGAAATGCATAATCAGAATAATAGTGGTCGAAAGCAAACCAGCTTTCCTTTACTTTCTCAGGTAGGTGAGCCAAACCTTCGTAAACAGTTGGCCACTCGCCAAACACCTTTAAGCCTGTCGGTTTACCTTCCTTAATTGAATCCTCTAACGTAAACATACCTTCGTAGTTAACATCCTGGGTAAAATCCATGTTAACACGGGTAAGTTCATCACATTGAATATACCAACCTGTTTTGGTGATTTTATAAATATCATCCTCCACAGTAACTAATTCCATACTCAATCCGGCTTCTAACAAAACTTTTACTCCGTAAACAGACAAATCCAGTTCTGAAGCAATATCTTCGATAGTTATACCATTTCTCTTCTTCTTGATTAATTCAAGGATTCCAAGATTTCGCAGCGAAAGGGCTGCCTGGAACATAATTGGGGCGAATGCAATCTTTTGTGCATCGTACTTTGCCTGAAGGGCAGTTTTGTTATCTTTTCCGTAGGTAACAGACATTAGGATTTATTTTTTTCGTTTTCCCAAAATGGGTGATAATTGAACCATTGCAAAGGAAATTGCTCTACCACATCCTGCAAACGATTCACATAATCGGTTAACATTACTTTTATTGACTCATCCCGCAAAGCAGGTTTTCTTTCTTTTGGATAAACTTTTCCTTTAGTAGCAAAGAAATGATAATGGGTATTGGTTTCTTTTACACTAAAAACAAAAGTAATGGGTATGGAATATTTGCTCGCCAAAACCATAGGCCCAATCGGAAACTCAGCCAACTCGCCTAAAAAAGGGATTTTCACTGTTTGGTTTCCTTCCACAAACCTATCGCCATGCATGGCAACAATTTCCTTTCTTTTAAAGGCATCTATAACACCAAAAATATGCGACATGTCGTCCTTAATTGGTATTATATTTACTTTTTTATCGCCAATGGCCTCATGCAAAACATCTTTTAGCTTATCATGTTCTGCTTCAACCATAAGTATGTTGATAACAGAATCAACTCTTTCTAAAAGTTCTCCGGCTACTTCCCAGTTGCCCATGTGGGCTCCAAGCAACAAGCCTCCCTTTTGATCTTTTACAATCTGATGCAGATATTCTTCACCTTCAAAATTAAAAGTAAACTTATCCTTTTGGCCTGAAAGGATTGCAATTTTGTCGATAAGCACTTTGCCTAAAAACACATAGTTTTTATAAATGCTGACTATGGTTTTAAGCTTGCCATACCCCAATCTTACCCTATAAAAGTAACTAATGGATTTTTTATCAGAAAACAACAGATAAAAGAATGAAACAGGCTTAAGGAGCATGTATGCCATCCGGATATCAATTTTTATTAAGCCAATAAAAATTCTATAACCCAATGGCGTTCCTTTTGATTTGCCTGTCCATTTAGCCATTATATATTACTTTCAATATAATTGTATAGGTCATTTAATACGCGGATATCTTTCATTTCTTCACGCTTCACTTTAAACCCGAACTCCTTCTCAATGATGACAACTATATCCACAAAATCAAGACTTTCTAATCCAAGGTCATCAATTAAATGAGCATCATCTGTGATCACTTCTTCATCTATTTCAAACTCGTCAATTAAAAACTCTACAACGATTTCCTTAATCTTGCTTCTTTCCATTTCTATATTTATTTTCTATATTTTGACAAAATGATAGTTGAGTTAGTACCCCCAAATCCAAAGGAATTCGAAAGGATAGTATCCAACTCTTTTTCAGTTGTTTTATTTATGATATTCAATTTTGCAGAAACCTCATCAGGGTTTTCGAAATTGATATTTGGTGCAATAAAAGAATTATGCATCATCAGCGAACTATAAATCAACTCACTGGCTCCTCCCATCCACATTTCATGCCCAGTCATCGACTTGGTTGAACTGATTGGTGTTTGCAGATCGCTGAACAATTTACCCAGGGCTTTGCCTTCCATACTGTCACCTACCGGCGTAGAAGTTGCATGTGCATTGACATAATCAATTTCCTTAGCAGCCATTTTGGCATCTTTCAAACAACGTTCTAACGAAATAGTTGGCCCGATTTCATTGGGCACTGAGATATGGTCGCCGTTTGAAGAAAAACCATACCCTTTGATTTCTGCAACAATATCAGCCCCTCTATTCAAAGCTGACTCAAGGCTTTCTACCACCAAAGAAGCGCCTCCTCCACTAGGGATCAATCCATCCCTGTCCCGGTCAAATGGTCGGGATGCTTGCTGTGGGGCATCATGGCGAACCGAAAATGCAGACAAGCCATCAAAACTTCCCATGGATTCCGGATTGATCTCCTGGCCTCCACCACATAAAACAATATCCTGGTAACCATGTTTAATCAGGAAATAAGCCATCCCAACAGCGTGTGAACTACTGGCACAAGCCCCACTGATGGTGAAGTTGATTCCTTTGAGTTTGAAAATTACAGAAAGGTTCATGGTAATAGTTGAGTTCATGCTCTGAAAAATAGAACCCGAGCCTAACAATGTTGTATCTTTTGTTTCACGAACCCTGTCAATCGATTCAATCACAGGGATTGAAGAACTATCATTCCCATACAGGATTCCCACTTCGTTCTTTTCCAGGAAATCCATGTCAATTTTAGCATTCTCAAAAGCCTCTAAAGTAGCCATATAGGCATACTCTCCTTGCTCAGGAATACCAACTCTTTGACGACGATTTAATAGTTTCTTAAGATTTGGTCGCTCTAAAACACCTGTAAGCATGGAACGGAAGCCAAGCTCTTTACGCTTTAGATCCAAACCAATTCCTGACTTACCCTTATATAATGATGAGGTAACTTCTTCTAAATTTTTACCTAGTACAGAATAGATCCCCATTCCTGAAATTACAACTCTTCTTTCCATTTTTTTAAAGTCTGTTTAGCTATACATTCCACCATTTACGGCAATCGTTTCTCCTGTAATATATGCAGCGCCTTCAGATGCCAGAAATCCAACCACACTGGCTACCTCTTCAGCTTTTCCAAAGCGGTTCAATGGAATATGACGTTTCCAGTCCTTCTCACTGATATTTTCTGTCATCTCGGTTTTAATAAACCCGGGGGCAACACAATTCACTGTTACTTTCTTTTTACCCACTTCCATTGCCAATGATTTGGTAGCAGCCATTACAGCACCTTTAGAAGCAGAATAATTCACCTGTCCGGGATGGCCTTTTTGTCCTGAAAGGGAAACAAGGTTTATGATGCGTCCCCACTTACTCACGATCATCCCTTCCAATACCTGACGTGTAACAAAGAAAAAGCTGTTTTGGTTCGTTGAAATAACCTTATTCCATTCCTCATTACTCATGAAAACCATCAGGTTATCGCTGGTAATACCTGCATTATTTACCAATACATCAATGTATTTATCGTTTTGCTTCATCCATCCTCCCAAAACTTCTTCAACTTTTTGAGGATCGGATACATCAAAAGGAAGCAATTCGGCTTGTCCACCCTCCTGCTCAATTTCAGCTTTTACTTTTTGAGCTTCTTCATGTGCCGATCTATAATTAATAAGGACATAAAAACCTTGTTGAGCCAAATGACAAGAAATGGCTTTCCCAATTCCTCTGGATCCTCCTGTTACCAATGCGTATTTCATATGTGTCTTTTATTTACTTTTAATAATTAAGGCAATTTGAAATATTCCCAAACCTACTCTTTAGGAATTTCTACATTGTTATTAAATAAATAATCTACCACATTGGCGATTTCCTCGTAAAATGGAGTATCTTCCACAAACTTTGGAACAATATTTCTTAATTCATCATATACTTTCTTTGTAGAGGTAGATAGCTTAGATGACGCATCTAGATAATCAACTGCCTGAATCAAAGCCATCATCTCAATAGCTTGTACCTGATAGGCATTATCAATAACCTTTTTAGTTAACAACGCACTGTTGGTTCCCATACTAACAATATCCTGGTTGTCGTTGTTAGTGGTGATGCTATGAACATACATTGAATTTGAAAGAGTCTGGTTTTCGGCTGTTGTTGATGTTGCTGTAAACTGAACACCCTGCATACCAAGATTTAAGCCCAGCACACCCAGATTTACAAATGGAGGTAAAATCTCGTTGATTTTGCTATTGAACAAGAAAGCTGTTTGGCGCTCAGACAACATTGAAACCCTGGTAACGGCAAGCTTCAGCTTATCCATTTCCAAGGATACATAGTCGCCATGGAAATTACCACCGTGATATACATTTTCGTTTTCAACATCAACAATCGGATTATCGCTCACTGAGTTAGCTTCATTTACCACTACTTTAATGGCCGACTCAACAGCCTCATAAACAGGCCCTAATATCTGAGGAACACATCTTAACGAGTAATATTCTTGTACTTTTCGTTTAAAGATCCTTTCATCCACATTTCCTGAAAAAAAGTGATCTTCACGACGGGCAATCAACTCACTATCCTTTAACAACAGTCGCATTGATTCTGCTATTTTGTTTTGCCCTTCATGCTTTTTAACAGAGTTCAGAATTACCGAGAAGTGATCATCAAACGACATCACAATCTCATTCAGCATAACGGAAGCCATTAGCGACCAGTTTAACAACTGCTTTGCCTTGATTACATTAACCAAACCAACCCCTGTCATAACCGAAGTGCCATTTATTAAAGAAAGCCCCTCACGCAACTTTACTTCAATAGGCTTGATATTAAGCTCTTTAAAAACTTCTTTGGTCAATCTGAATTCACCTTTGTAAGTAACGTGACCTTCACCAATCAACACCAGGGCCAGATGAGCCAACTGCACTAAATCACCACTTGCACCAACACCACCGTGTTCTGGCAAAAATGGATATACATCTGCATTAATAAGAGTTTCGAGTAGTTCAAGACAAGATGGGTGAATTCCTGAAAAACCTTGCATAATGGCTCTCATGCGAACCAACATAGAAGCCTTGGCGTAAACGTCAGGAATTTTTTGTCCCGCTCCGGCAGAATGGCTTCTAATAAGGTTATATTGTAAGTCTACCAATTTGTCATCATCAATACGATATTGAGCCATAGGACCCAATCCGGTATTGATTCCATATATAACTTTATTTTCGGCAAATCCTTTAAGGAATTCGTAACTTTGTTTTACTTTTTGTTTTGTTTTCGAATCTATCTTAATTTCTTGATTCCCAAATAGTATACCCTCAACCACTTCAATGGTGAGGTCTTTCTCAGCACTAAGGTCAATCATAATTTAAATATTACACACTTAAGGTTGTTTTTTATCAAAATGCAAAGAAAACAAAATCTAGGTATAAATAAATATATTATAAAAAATTAACCCGAACCACTACATTATTTAGAATAACTTTAAATAAAGGTCGAATATTTCATTGTTTTACAGAAAAATACGCATAATCGCCAATGGGTTTTCCTTTGATTAATGTTGAATAGATCCCCCTAACCTGTTCTGTATTATCCGGCACTTCTCCTGTAAAATAAGAATGTGTATTACCTATTGGAAACTGAAACTTTACTAAAGGCGACATATCAATATAATTCACTGATGGCAATGCAACATGGCTTACGCTATTACCCAATTGGCGTCTGGCCCGTGTAAAAAACTGCAGACCTTTTAGCAAAAAATCATGCTTGTTATACAAAACATAAATACGTCTTTGAATATCTATTTTATTAAGCCATTCACTATGCTTTTTATCGTTTACAGCCGCACTGTTCAAAATTAGGTTGTCGAAAGTATAAAAATCAGAGTTATCCTCCTCCGAATAGATTTCCAGAAAGTAATTTCCGAGGCTATGTGCCAACAAGGAAACATTTCCAAACTCTCCGGATCTCCTTACTTCAGCTGCTAACCCAACAAATGCTTTAAACGAAGGTATACTGGATTCAATTTTTCTTTTGGCTTGCATTAAATTTGAAGGTTTTCCTTTTGAATTTTTAAAAGGCCAATAAAAAAACACCACTGCCACATCATAGGTTTCCTCAATCGACAAGGCTCTTTCATAAACATCAACAAGCTCTTTGCCATAACCATGAACATAAAACAACACATCCCGAACATCTGATGATTTATAATCCATTAGCATACCTCCCAAATTGGCTTTTGCAACTTGTAAAGAGTCTTTGATTCTTTCCACTTTATATAAGGAAAGCTTTCCGCTTGTGTCAATAACATTAGAAATAGCCTCTGAATTTTGGTCAAAGTTGATATAAGCACTGGAAACAAAATACACCTCTTTATTAAACGCTCTTAGATACCCTACAACTGCAATTGCAAACAACAAAGAAATCAAAACCCGTTTCATGCCTACTCCTCCTTTTACGATTAATGTTTATAACTATAACATAAACGAAAGAAAAAGGTTGACATAAAATACGTCAACCTTTAACTGGAGTATCTTGCTATATATAAAAGCCTTTAGTATAACTATATCAGAACCCCGACTAATTCAGCGAAAGCGAATATTTACATCCTGTATCCAGGCAAATATAAAATCATTCTAAATTTTATCGGGATCAATATTTTTGAAATACAATTAAACAACCACCTTCTATATTTAAAGTAAAGCAATTGCTAGTTGACTCATTTAAGGTACCCTGCCACAACATGCTAAACTTCTGGTTCTTTACAGGATATTTTAAGTTTTCGGTAGTTATTATTACATCCGGATGCGATGAAAACAACGAAACCTGCTGCCCCACATAACTGTTAAATTGCTCAGAGGCCACTATTGGGGTAAAAACTCCATGATCAGTCAACATGCTCACCGCGATATGGCCGACATAAGTTGGCAACAAAAACACATTGCCTATCATATGGTCATCGCGCAATCCTGTAGCCCCTAAAATAACCACTTCAGCTATTTCATGATTGATGCACCAGTTAACAGCTTTAGTTAAATCATTTGTTTCCTGATCGCTGCTATGAAACATCTTGCCAGTATATTTTTCCTTCAAATGACCTTGTACCGAATCAAGATCTCCCACAATTATATCGGCCATAAAACCTGCTGCATCCAGTTTATTTACTGCCCCATCGCAGCAAACAATCAAATCGGCATTTTCAAGCTCAGCCAAAGGTATATGATGAGTTGGGAAGGCACCATTGGCCAATACAACCGCCTTTTTCTTCATGATTACAATTTTTTCTCTGCCATATCCAGCTTCACTACCACCAAATCTTTTCTCCACTGAAGATATCCTACAACAGATAATGCTGCATAAAAGAAAAATAATACTGATGTTGGATACAGTCCTTTATAAATATATAACGCCAGGGATACCACATTAACAATGACCCAAACAATCCACTGTTCCAATATTTTTTTGGCCAGCATCCAGGTAGCAACAATACTCAATGCCGTTGTAAAGGCATCCCAATAAGGCAACGGACTATCTGTAAACTCAACAAGCACATAGGATATTCCCAAATAAATAACCAGGCTGCAAAGAACCAGCCCCATGAATAAGGGCCTGGTTACACTCCTCACCTGCAACTCTTCATTTTGATCTGATGATTTTCCCCTCGACCATAAAATCCATCCGTATACACTTATGAGTACGTAATAAAACTGCAACGACATATCTGCATAAAACTTTGATGTATAAAACACAAAAATGTACATTACCGATGTTAAGATACCTACTGGCCACAACCATTTATTCTGCTTTATTTCAAGATAAAGATACAACAGCCCCGAAACCGTTCCGATAATCTCAACTATATTACTGACAATCCATTCCATTATTTTCCTATTCTAAAAATTACAGGATTAAAACTTAAGATTTACCCCACATAAAAAATTAGTTCCAGCCTGTGGGTAATAATACTTCCATATTAGTTCCTCTCCCTGTTCGTACCATTTCCCACCATAAGCATTGTTTTCATATTTCTCATTAAAAACATTGTTTACCTGCACATAAAAAGACATTTCTTTAAACAACACAGGATCCAACGAGTAATGAACCCGAACATTATGCACATGATAGGCATCCAGTTTAAGATTATTGCTGGATGAATTATCGAAATATTGGCTACCCACATATTTACTAACAAAACTAACATCAAAACCCTTAAATGCATCCCAGGAAACAATACTACTTCCCACTTCACCCGGAGAATAACTTATATCTGTAGATCCCAAACTCTTCCCTTTGAATTCTTTATTCCAGTCGGCATCGTAATAAGTGGCATATTCCACAAAGTCTTTTATTTTATTTTGGCTTAAAGTAAAGTTGGCATCCCATTTCAGGTTTTTGAGCAACCTAACACCCCAAACAAGTTCAATACCGGCTCTATAGCTCTCATCCACATTGGTCATAATATCGTAACCAACACTATTCTTCTCCCCGGTTGGAACAAGCTGGTCGCGATAATACATATAATACATATTTATCCCAGCTTTTACTTTTGCCGATGAATAATTATACCCCAGCTCATAATCATATAAAGTTTCCGCCACCGGATAAGATGCCGGATCAGCTTTTGCATCCTTAAAGTTTGTACGGGTAGGCTCCCTTTGGGCTACCGAGAAGGAAGTGTAAACATCCTGCCTGCTGTTAAGTTTATAGAAAACCCCAAACTTTGGATTGAAAAAATTAAAATGATGCTTTTGTATCAAATCCAGACGGTCATCATCAATCCCATCCATTTCATAATCGATATGACGGTATTGCATATCACCATAAACATTCAGCTTGTCGGTTAAATAATAATTAACCTTGCCATAAATATTATAATCTGTTTTTTCACTATCGTTAAAATACCATTGATACCCATTATCTACACCTCCAGACTGTGCCCAAAGGATATTTCCAAAATGATCGCCTTTATACCTGTTCCATGCACCCCCAAGGGTGGCTTCCACCTTGTCCCTTTTATAATTAACAGAAGATGTAAAACCATAAAAATCATTTTCGAGCCATTTTTGGCGGGTCAAATCCGTCTTTTCCACTTCAACTCCATCCACAATTGGGTTATCAAGCCCATAGTAACTATAATCCGTATCATGATAAACATTATCATCATCCTGAAACTGTTCAAAATAACCATGTCCCTGGGTATAATGAAGCGCTGTATTTACATTAATATAAGGCGACAATACCTGCGAATAAAACAACTGATAATGCGTTTGCTTGTAGTTATCTGTTTGGTTGGGATAATATTTTACTTCCCTATTTTTATTGAGATATTCCCCTGCCGGATTATAAGTGCGGTCAGTAACCTTTCCTGCGATATCATATCCGGGATTACCCCACCAACTGATTCCGGTTTCCTGATCACCATTAATAAGGTTAGCTTTTATCATCCCCCCGTTTAAAAAGTATGTACCACTAACAAAAAACGACTCATGATCAGAAAAGGCCCTATCCACATAACCATCAGATTTGAGCTTTGAGATACGGGCATCAAAACTATACTTTCCATCTATAATCCCTGTCCCGGCTTTCAAAGTGTTTCTATAAGTATGGAACGAACCTACCACGCTTTGCACCTCAGCATAGGCCTCCCTGTTTACCTTTTCCGTTTGAAAATTAATGGTAGCACCAAAAGCCGCAGCCCCGTTTGTTGAAGTTCCAACCCCCCGTTGTATTTGTATATTGTCTACTGAGGAAGAAAAATCGGGCATATTTACCCAGAATACACCTTGAGACTCAGAGTCATTTAAAGGTATCCCGTTTATAGTAACATTAATCCGAGAAGCATCCGTACCCCTGATTCTTAAAGCAGAATATCCAATGCCATTACCGGCCTCTGAAGATTCCACCAGTGAAGGGGTCAGGCTCAGCTGATAGGGAATATCCATCCCTGTATTTTCCTTTACCAAATCCCCCTGTGAAATATTTGTAACGGCAACCGGCGTTCGGCTCCCTGCTCGTGTTGAAGAAACGATTACCTCATCGGTAAAAATAGACGAGGACTCCAATGTAAAATCACAGGATATAGATTCGCTGACCTCAATACTTTTTTGAACAGATTCATAACCCAGGTACGAAACCACAAATACATAATCTCCTTTTTTCAGATTGCTTATCTGATAATATCCGGATGAATTTGTTACCGTTCCCTGGTAGGAATCTTTAACAGCAACTGTAGCACCAGGCAAGCTATTCCCTTTTTTATCCGTCACTCTTCCGCTTATAGTAAACTGTGCAAAAATCCCGGATCCAAACCACAGTAAACCACAAACAACCAAAACTCTTTTAAATAAAAAGTTTACCATCTTCTTAATCATTTAAATAAATAGTTAAAAATTAAATATTAATTAAAATGAGGTATTCATAAAGATCAAAAGGTGAAGAGTTAATTCACAAGTTTCCTACGCCGGCATTATCCGGATCAGGTTCATTACCAACCGCCATCGTTGATAAAAGGGTATGATCTCAGCCCGATTTGTTAAGGCACCCCAATATTTCAAAATGCAAAGATAATAGGATTTGATGAAAATAGTACCAACTAATTTATCATGTTTAACCAAAGCTTTATCACAATATCCCCATTCTCCAAAAATAAAACCCATATACAACATGATGAATGGTTCTATTTTTGCTAATATTGCAAAGTCAAAAATTTAAGAACTCCTTTATATATGAAGATCATCATAAAGACCTTATTTTTAGCAATAATAGTTTTGGTTATAGCCTGTAACGAAAGCGATGACTTTTGTCTTTCGAACCAACAATCAGTTCAGGCAGGGTTTTACTCAGCTGAAACCGGTAACGACTCTACGGTTAGTGATGTTTCCTTTATCAGCTTACCCGGCGATGGCATTATTTTGGAAAACGATACGCTATATAACTCGGAGTCGCTATCCAATAGCTTTTTACCTTTATCAATGGCCAGTGACACTACCAAATATCTGGTGAAGATCCTAAACCAAAAAGACACCATCACTTTTATACATTCCAAAGAACTGAGCTTTGTTTCTGAGGAATGTGGATTTGTTTTTAGTTTTGAATTAGATACCGTTATTTATACAGACATCTCTTTTATAGATTCTGTTGCTATAGATTATACCTCAATTAAGTACAACGAAAGCACTGAGAATGTTAAGATTTTTCTTTATTAATATACTGTTTATTGGTTTTACCGCTGCTCTATGCGCCCAAAACTATACAAACCAAACACGATCTAACCAGCAAAGTTATGGTCAAAACCAACAGGACAACCAGCAAGAGGGCACTCCTAAAAAGAAAAAGAAAAAACTGCCATACCCCGACAAAGAAAGGGGATTGTCGATTGGGGTTGATGTGAGCAGGTTTTTGGTTCCGGTTTTAGATAACGACAGAATTGCCTTTGAAGCCAATTTAAAAACAAACTATAAAAAAAGAATGTTTTTGGCCGGCTCTTTAGGATTTGAGAGTGTTTCATTTGAAGACGAATCAACCAACACCCCACCAAAGGACGGCAAGCCCTATTCTTACGAATCGACAGGTATTTATGGCCGGGTTGGGTTCGACTACGACATATTTGTTGTTGAAGAAGAAAACAACAATGACAATATTTTATTTGGATTCAGGTATGGATTTGCCACACAAGAACATGGTGCTGATCAAATCACTATTTCAGACGACCACTGGGGATATTATACAACTTCCATTTCTACCTACTCAGTTACAACCCACTGGTTAGAACTTGTAAGTGGCTTAAGAACTGAATTATTTAACAACCTGTATTTAAACCTGTATGTGAGGTTAAAAACCAAACTGGCATCAAATAACTCCAAAGTGATGGAGCCATATAGGATTCCGGGATTTGGAAGGGGCAGCAATAATATTAGCCTTGGTTTTTCATATGTTGTGGAATACCAGATTCCATGGGGCAATAAAAAAAGGGGGCAGTAATACACAGCCGCTGCAAGACTAGTGCGCCAAAACCTTTTTAAACAATTGTTTTTTGCATTTTTATGCACAACCATGCCAACACTCTATAAAACACATGGTTTTGACCGTTAAATATGAATCTCGTCAATGGAAATGCATCATTCTGACCGTCAAAATCATCCATATCAAAAAATATACTGCTTTTTAACGGATAAAAAAGGATCTCGCTGAGGGAAATGTATCATTTTGACCATTATAAATAGCATGGTCATGGGAAATTAGGGTAAAAAACCATCAGAATGGTTTGTATCCTTTAATATATACCATTAAAATGCATAAATATAATGTTGCCCAGGGCTTTTTTTGCATAAAAATGGTTATTTGGGGCGATTTCCAATGGAGAGGCTCGATTTTTTCCGTCAAAAACATACTTTTTCACAAAAAACATATGTTTTTTGTGATTTACATAGTACATTATTGATTGAACTATAGGGAATTAACCATTTGATACATCGATTTTAAATAGCTGTATATGATTTTGATGATTTAAAAGACCGATTGTTAATAGAACTGTGTGTTTTTAATGGTTTTAAAGACCGATTCTCGTGCAAAATATAACATTTTGATGGATAAAAAGGGTAGCCGCTTCCTTCCGGTTGGGCAAATAATGGTTGAAAAGTGCGATTGCCAGTGATTTTAATGCCCCCCGCTAATGGGCGATTGCATCGCATTCTAAAACGATGCAAATAAAAATATACAATAGGTCAAAACCTTGTAGTATGATAAATATTTCAATGCTATTTTATGTAAGTAAAGGTTTTATAAATGAGTTAACGAATGATTACAATTATCAGAAAAATTGGCAGTTGGTTTTTACAGTTGGGGAATCTTTGCTACAGATTGCAGGGGACTTTCCCTGGTTGGGGAAACCTTGCTGCAAGTTGCAGCAATACCTATATCAGTGAGTTACGTATTTTTGAAAAATATTGTATTTATAATAAAACAGATAGTGGATATATCAAATAACAAAAATTAAAACCACTTTTACTATGAAGAGTAAATTATTGTTGCCAACCTTGGCCTTAACTATTGGAATTATTGGAGGTATATGCCTTAATAGTAAATTCCGTAAACCTAAATCAAGTGACATAGCCAAGTTTGAGGAAATTGTCCGAATCAAAGAGCTGCACCTGATTAAGCACAT
>NZ_JAPDPI010000018.1 GCF_026013615.1 Plebeiibacterium marinum | reverse complement strand
ACATTGAAATACATTTGGGTCACCCAAGTTAAAAAAGAAACTCAGTAATAGCAAGGGATACAGAGGGTGACCCGAAAAAGTGCGGAAGTCAAGAAAAAAGCCGTCGTAACAGACGGCTTTTTCGTATTTCTTATTCTTCGCTTTTGCTGTATTTAAAAAACTGAAGATCATGTCCCATGCGTTCTTTTTTAGTGTGCATATAGAATTCGTTGAATTCGTTTGGCTCTACTTCAATGGGAATATTTTCAACAACCTCCAGCCCATAGCCTTCTAATCCGATCCTTTTAACAGGATTATTACTCATCAGTCGCATTTTACAAACACCGAGCTCTCTTAGTATTTGAGCACCTACTCCATAATCGCGTTCATCGGCATCAAAGCCTAATTCAATATTTGCATCAACTGTATCCAATCCTTCTTCCTGAAGTTTGTAGGCTTTGATTTTGTTCATAAGGCCAATGCCACGGCCTTCCTGATTCATATAAACAATAACGCCCTTGCCCTCTTTTTCAACTGCTTGCATGGCTTTATGCAGTTGTTCGCCACATTCGCATCTTTTTGAGCCAAAAATGTCTCCGGTGGCACATGATGAATGAACTCGTACCAATATGGGTTCATCAGCCTCCCATTCTCCTTTAATAAGGGCAACGTGTTCCAGTCCGTTTGATTTTTGCTTGAAAGGGATTAATTGAAAATTACCATGTTTGGTTGGCATGTTTACTTTTACCCCTTTTATTACAAGGCTTTCGTTTTTAAGCCTGTATGCAATTAAGTCCTTAATGGTAATAAGTTTCAGGTCGAATTTTTCAGCAATTTTTATCAGTTCTGGCAAACGGGCCATTGTTCCGTCTTCGTTCATTATCTCAACAAGGACTCCAACGGGAGATAATCCAGCCAGGCGTGCCAGGTCAACTGCTGCTTCTGTGTGTCCCGACCTGCGTAAAACACCCTTGTCTTTTGCTTTTAAAGGAAAAATATGTCCGGGGCGCCCAAGATCTTCAGGTTGTGTTTTGGGGTTGCAAAGGGACAAGATCGTCTTAGCCCTGTCGGAAGCGGAAATTCCGGTTGTACAACCCTGTCCGATTAAGTCTACCGAAACGGTAAACGGGGTTGCATGAAGAGCCGTGTTTTTCCCAACCATCAGTTCCAGGTCGAGCTCTTCACACCTTTTTTCTGTGATAGGTGTACAGATTAACCCACGTCCATGAGTAGCCATAAAATTCACCTTTTCAGGTGTTATAAGTTCTCCTGCTGCAATAAAATCACCCTCGTTCTCTCTGTCTTCATCGTCTATTACAATGATAAGCTCTCCATTTTTGATCGCTTCAATAGCCTCATCAATGGTATTTAATTTATATGATTGATCACTCATGACGTAAAACAATAATAATATGTGTGCAAATGAATAATTGGGTGGCAAAGGTAACTAAATATTTTGCCACCAACAATCAAAAGTGTTAACATGCTCGTATATGGTATGTTCCTTTACTGTTTGCTTTTCTTTTTTAATCGTTTAAAAAACTTTTGGAATGCTATTATATAGGCATCTGCGTTGAGTATAGCTGCATCAGTGGCAGCTTTATATGTTAAAAATACTCCAACAGGGAATAGTACCAAAGAAGACAGCCAAATTCCGAAATGGGGAGGCCACACTTCTTTTTTGCTCACATTTAATCCAAAAGTATCTATGATATAGTAGATGATAAAAAATAATACCGATATAACAACTGGCATTCCCAAACCTCCTTTTCTGATGATGGCTCCCAGTGGTGCTCCGATAAAAAAGAAAATCAGGCAAGCAAAGGAAAGGGTGAATTTGCGGTGCCATTCTATTTTATGTCGGACAATATGGTAATTTACCCTGTTCATAGAATTCATCTGGTCGTCAATCTTGGTTTTGGTATCCCGGGCCCTGCGCAAGGCGCTGCTTAGGATCATTACCTTTTTTTCTGCGTTAAACTCATTAAAGGTGCTGTCGATATCAACGCTTTTAAAGGATTCTATTTGTTTTACAGGCTCCTCTTTTTCTCCCGTTTGCAAGGTGGTTTCCCTGTTTTTGTGTCTTGGTTTATAAACAAAGTAGGAGTTTTCGATACGGGGTTTTAGTTTTTCAATGTGTTTTGCCCTTAGGTCTATTAACGAATCGGTATCGTGAGAAATTTGTTGCAGGTTTTTCATTTTGCCATGGCTGGAAAACAACCCTTCGTCCATACGGCTGAATTCCATGCCCTGCAATGAAATCATGGCAGTTTGTCTTTTGAAATGGTCTTCTCGGAATTGTAATTTTTCGTTGCGTTTTTTTCTTTGGTTGTTTACGTTTTCAGTATACTGAACACCGTTAAAAAGAGTTAGTTTTAAATAGGCATTATCCTTTGTGAACTGAAGTCTCCCGGAATCAGCAAGGGTAACGTTTGTATTCCCGGCCATTTCGTCTCTATGGTCGTAAATCATGATGTCATAAAGCATTTCACCATTTTTTGATTTGTGGTCAATCTTTATGCTAAAGTTCTCAAGCCCGTCGTAAAATACTTTTTCCTTGATGTCAAACTCCGGCCTGGATTGGCGTACCGACCACATTAAACTGGTGAACTTTAAATTGGCAACCGGAAGCACATTGTTCGAAAAAATAAATGCTCCTACCGAAACAAGGATTGAAAATATAATTAAGGGAGCCATTATGCGGGGCAAGGAGATGCCTGCAGATTTAAGTGCCGTTAATTCGTAATTCTCACCAAGGTTTCCGAATGACATGAGTGACGCCAAAAGGATTGCTAATGGTAGTGCCATTGGAATTACCTGAAGGGAGGCATAAAATAATAATTCAACAAGTACGGATACTTCCAGTCCTTTTCCAACCAGGTCGTCAACGTATCTCCATAAAATTTGCATCACCAGGATGAACAATGAGATAAAAAAAGTCATTACCAAAGGCCCTAAGTAGCTCTTTAATATGAATGTATGAAGTTTCTTCATTGTTGTTTTTGTAAGAATTTGCGTTTTGATAGAAAAAACTATGCCAAAAAAAATGCACTCAAAGTACATTTTTGTACTATCAGAGTGCAAAGTTATATTAATATTTTATTTGAGAAATAACTAAATCGAACCTAATCCATGTTTTAGTTGGTCGACTTGTTGATTCCATAGCTCTACTGAATCTTCTTTTTCGTCTTCTTCAGCAAAGTCAACAATCATCAAAGCTGTTTCACCAGTTAGCTCATCAACGTTAATGTTGAATTCAAAATAACTATCCTCATCCTCGTCATCGAGCCAATGAAATTTTACAGACTTGTTTTCTTTTTTGCTAAGAAGTTCAGCCTCTTGTTCAGCACCCTCCCAAATAAATGTAAATTTATTCCCTTTTACATTCACATCATCTGCAAACCATTCAGATAGCCCACTGGGAGTTGAAAGTCTGTTGTATAAAATTGAAGGTGAAGTTTTGATGATAAATTCAAGTTCAATTTTTTCTTTAAGATCTGACATTGTTTAAACTTATTAAGTTTTTATTCATAGATGTGCACAAGATAGCATTTTTTTAATAATTGAAAAATCCTATCAAGTGGACTTGTTTAGTATAATTAAATAATAAATTATGAATATGTCAAGTTTTCTATAACTACTTTTTTAGTGGCTTTGAAATAAATGTAATTTTGCAATGTTTTAAAAACTACTTTATGCAAAAAAATAAGTGGATTTGGATATGGGCTGTTGTAGCTGTTTTAATCGTGTTGTTCACCAATTTATATTCAGTGTATATGTTGGCAAATGCGGGCTCTTTTGTGTCGGGTTTGCTTTTGCTGATTACGCATTCCGGAGATGCTTTAAGTGTTGCGTTTCTGGTACTTTTGTTTGTGTTTTTTGTATCTAAAAGGGTTAAGAGTTATAAAAATAGGTTGTTTACCATTGTGGTTCTGTGGCTATTTTTGTTGATTGTTTTGGGTGGAGTTGCGCTGCTTAACGAACATCTGTTTAAAACAACATTTCATGTACACCGACCAAGTATTGAAATAATGAAGCAACAGGTTGGTTTTGATTCGGATAAAATGTATCAGTTAGATTCTAAGGAGTTAAGAAGGGGCTATTTGAAAGATTTTTTTGAGTCAAGAGATGATGTTAGACTTGAGTATGATGGTAAGCACGTGACAGAATCTGTGTTGAAATTGTGGAAATATGAAGTGGGTTATTCTTTTCCTTCGGGGCATGCTACAAATGCTTTTTTGCTGGCTATTGTTATATGTTATTTGTTAAGCTATTTATACAAGGGAAGTGGTGCTGTATTGTATGGGTGTATTTATTTGTGGGCTGTGTGGGTTGCCATGTCACGTGTAATGCTTGGTGTGCATAGTGCCCTGGATATTTCATTTGGTGCCCTGTGGGGAACCTTGCTCGGAGTTGCTTTTGTAAAGTCAGGTTCAATAAAAAGTGTTTTTTTAAACAAAACGCATAATTAATGAAAAAAGGACAGATAAAATATCTGTCCTTCCCCCTTAATTCAGCTAACTAAATCCAAGTTTTATGAAAAATCCCTGTTGCAAATATGATAATTAAATGCATAAATACTTAATTGAGCCAGTTAATAAATCCTAAATAGTGTTTTCTTTCTAAAAAAGCAAGAGGGGTTGCCATTTTTTATAATTGTATCAAGAGTGGAAGGTTAAGAGATTATTAATGTCAAAACATAAAAGATTATTAACATTTGTCTTATTTTTACAAGCCTGTATTGTCTGTTTTTCTGTATTAAACAGCTAATTAAGAATTATAAAGTAACGATATATTTAATGGAAAAAATGAGAATTGTATTAGGTTTAGTGGTGTTTGTTGCCCTTATGGGAAGTGTAACTGCACAAGAAAATTATAAAACAGTTGATACCAAGGAAGAATTTTACAATAATAATTTTCATGAAGTGAAATCCTATGATCTGGATGCTTCTTACTTTGCAGATAAGCCAAAGAATATTGTGTTGTTGATAGGAGATGGAATGGGAGTGGATCAGGTATTTTCCGGGTTTACAGCTAACAAAGGCAAGTTAAATATTCAGAATTTTAAGTGTATTGGCTTCTCGAAAACGCAAAGTGCCGATAATTACGTTACAGATTCTGCAGCAGGAGGAACAGCTTTGGCGTGCGGAAAAAAAACCTGTAATGGAGCTATTGGTGTGGATGAACAAGGTAAGGAGATTATAAGCATTTTGAAGGTGGCTGAAAACAATAAGCTCGCAACAGGTTTGGTGAGTACGTCTGCTATAACTCATGCAACGCCAGCATCTTTTATTGCTAACCAACCGCAAAGGAGTATGTATGAGGAAATAGCGGCAGATTTTTTAGATACAGATATTGATGTGTTTATTGGAGGGGGATCTGATTTTTTTACCAAAAGAAAAGATAAAAGGAATTTGGTTGAAGAGTTAAAGGGTAA
The DNA here is from genome assembly GCF_026013615.1 of Plebeiibacterium marinum. Taxonomy (GTDB): domain Bacteria; phylum Bacteroidota; class Bacteroidia; order Bacteroidales; family Marinilabiliaceae; genus Saccharicrinis; species Saccharicrinis marinus_A. The sequence goes on along the minus strand of NZ_JAPDPI010000018.1, from coordinate 101,835 downwards.
AGGTTATAAGATGTTTACTTCGTTAGATGCTGCGGCCAAAGTAAAGAGAGGGAAAGTGGGGGTTTTAACAGCCCCGGCCCATAATCCTGCATATAAAGAAAGGGGAGATATGCTGGTAAAAGCTACAGATAAGGCACTTGAGATATTATCAAAGGATAAAGATGGCTTTTTTCTGATGGTTGAGGGATCTCAGATTGATTGGGCAGGTCATCAGAATAATACTGCATTTTTAGCAGGAGAGATGCTTGACTTTGACAGGGCAATAGGAAAAGTGTTGGACTTTGCTATTAAAGATAAAGAAACTTTGGTTATAGTTACTGCCGATCATGAAACCGGTGGATTGGCTGTTGTAGGTGGGGATATTCAAAAGGGCTACGTTAAAGGAGGATTTGTTACAGGTGGTCATACCGGAGTAATGGTTCCGGTTTTTGCCATTGGCCCGGGCGCAAAGGAATTTATGGGTATTTATGAAAATACAGCAATATTTGATAAAATGATGAAGCTTTTTGAGTTTTCAGAATAAATTACTCATGAGATAAGAGACCATCCATATAAGGATCTTTATAATCAGGAGTCTCTTATCTCATAACTTTCATTTCTTTTCTGATGGCTATTCCCTTTCAATTTTGCGTTGAAGCAAATAGTAGGCAAGTAATGCAGTTCCGGCAAATATAAAAATCATAGAAAGGTAGGCGGCCGGGTCTGCCAGGTCTGTTGATTTTGCAACAAAGTCCCCCACTACGATCCCTAAGCCAACCCCAATACTCAACATGCCAAATTTTAAAGCTTGTTGAATTGTTGATTTTTTTTCTCCTGTATTAAAAATACCTGCGTCTTTTCCTGAAGCAATCAGTGCGGTCCGTTCTATCCTTCTATTTTTAAAATAGATGAGTGCTACAATCATTCCCGGTATGGTTCCAAATACGATAGCAACTACAAAAATGGGTACTAAAATTTCTTCCATGATATCTTATTTTATTTGTTATTCGTTTCTGTTTATATGACAACAAGAGCTGAGTTTTGGTTACAGCATTCATGAAAAAAATAAGATGGAACACGAAAAAAAACATACTTTTGCACCATGATGTTGAATCGTGCAAAACAAACCTTAAAAGATGTTTTTGGTTATAGTAGTTTCAGACCGCTACAAGAAAAAGTGATAGCTTCGGTTTTGGAGGGTGATGATTGTTTGGTGTTGATGCCAACGGGAGGGGGGAAGTCCATTTGTTTTCAAGTTCCTGCATTAACAATAGAGGGAATAACAGTAGTTGTTTCCCCTTTGATTGCTTTAATGAAAGATCAGGTGGAATCATTAAAGCAAAACGGCGTAAATGCTGAGTTTTTAAATAGTTCAATATCGGAAGAGGATCAGGCGTACGTTGTAAAAAGAGCTTTGGCAGGAGATGTGAAGCTTTTATATGTTTCGCCTGAAAAAATGAATTCAGAGAGCTTTTATTATACATTGTTGCAGCTAAATGTTAATCTGATTGCAATTGATGAGGCACATTGTATTTCAAGCTGGGGACATGATTTCAGGCCTGATTATAAGCGTTTGGGATATTTAAAAAAACAGTTCCCAAAAATTCCGATAATGGCCCTTACGGCCACAGCAGACCCTTTAACGCAAAAAGATATTCTGGTACAGCTTAAGCTTGCCAGGGCAAAGGTTTTCAAAGATTCTTTTTCCCGTCCAAATATTTACATAGAAGCAAGGCCTGCGTACAAACGCAAGGAGGTGATCCTGGATTTTATTCAGAAACGGGGTGAGGAGTCCGGGATAATATATTGCTTAAGCAAAAAGAATACCGAGGATCTGTCCCGTTACCTTCGGAATAATGGGGTGCAGTCTGGTTTTTATCATGCAGGTATGAATAGTGACATCCGGAATAGGATTCAGAATGATTTTATCAATGACCGGATTAAAGTAGTGTGTGCCACTATAGCTTTTGGGATGGGGATTGATAAGTCTAATGTTCGATGGGTGATTCACCATAACCTTCCCAAAAATATAGAAGGCTATTACCAGGAAATAGGCAGGAGTGGAAGAGATGGTTTGCCAGCCCATGCCTTGTTGTTTTATGGGCAGCAGGACTATGGAATTCTGGAGTCCTTTAATGAAGAGTCGGAGAGGAAAGTTATTCTGAATGCCAGGCTGGAAAGGATGCTGCTTTTTGCCCAGTCGAACCATTGCAGGAGAAAGTTGTTGTTGAATTACTTTGGGGAGTGGAGTGTTGAGGATTGTGGGGAGTGCGATAATTGCAGGGGTAAGCAGCAGTTGTTTGATGGGACGGTAATGGCTCAAAAAGCACTGTCGGCAGTGGCCCGATTGCAGGGGAAGTTGCCTAAGGAATTATTGCCTAAAGTGATGGCAGGACATCGGTCGCCGGAGATATTGGCTGGCAGGTTTCATGAAATAAAAACATTTGGAGCAGGTAAGGATGTGAGTATTGCTGATTGGGAATTGATTGTTAGTCAATTAATAAACCTTGGGTATTTAAAAATTGAATATGAACAGGGAACCATTCTTGCCTTAACCCCGTTGAGCAATAAGGTTCTTTTTGAAGGAGAAGGAGTGCAGTTGCATCATCTTCATCAAAAAATTAAAAGAGAAAAACAAGTTGAGATTAAAAAGGCCAGGCCGGTTGTGTCTTTTACTCATGAGCAAGGATTGTTTGAGCGTTTGCGCAAATTGAGGCGGGATATGGCTGTTGAAAAAGGTGTTCCTCCGTATATATTGTTTTCGGATGCTACGCTGATGGAAATGGTGGCCCATCGACCAACAAACGAATGGGATATGAAAGAAATATCGGGTGTGGGAAATAAAAAGTGGGAACTGTACGGGCAGGCATTTGTTGATGAGATCTTAGCTTTTTTGAATGATAAAAAAAACAAAGCAAAACCGGCGTATCATAAAACATTTGAATTGTATAAAAAGAATTTGTCGCCAGAGGTTATCGCAGCTCGTACGGGCTTAAATATTATCACTGTTTACTCCCATTTAGCTACTCTTTTTGAAAAAGGTGAAAGTGTAGATATTGAGCAATATGTGTTACCATATGAAAAAAGGAGGGTGCAGGTAATACTTGATAAAAACCCGGGGATGCAATTGCAACAAGTGTATGAAGCTGCCAATAAACAGATTCCTCATCATATTATCCGGTTAGCCATGAGTTTGTTGAAGAATTAGCACAAGCATTAAGTATTGTCAGGTTAGTATATTGTAGGTGGGGTTTTTATTCCTGGAGGGTTTTAAAGTGTGACGATAAAAACTTATCAAGTAAAAAGACTAAGCCCACACCTAGTATAATCATGTACACTAAATCAGGTACGTACGTGAAGCTGTTAAAAATAGAATCAAATGCCTGGGTAAAAACCTGTCCGTTGTTTTTAAGGTTAAATGTTTCAGAGATAGTTCTGGTACCGGATGTGTTTTTTAAATCGATCTGATATACCAGAAGTAAGGAGCATGCAACTCCCAGGGCAATCCATATTTTATGCGAAAGTTTTACAGGAGCGGTTTGTCCCAATGGTTTTTGCGACCATTCATGAAGCACTTCGCTCATAGTATTTTTTACAAGGTTATTACCAGGTTGATCTAAGTCGTAATCATTAAAAAAATCACCTAATAGCTTATCCTCTGGTTCAATATGATGTTTTTTTTGTTTCATAATTCTAGTTTTGAATTAAAGTTCTAGCTTCCCCTTCCATAATAATCTGAAGCTTTTCATATAAGTTCTTTCTGGCCCGGAATAGTTTTACTTTAACATTGCTTTCTGAATATCCTGTTGCTATAGCTATTTCTTCAATATTCAACTCCTGATAATAGTATAGTATAATAATAAATCCCTCGTCTTCGTTAAGCTTTTTTATGGCCTCTTTTAAAATTCTTTTTTTATCTAAACGTTCTAAATTCCTGTTTTCCGATTCGCTTAATTTAATATTTCGGTCTTCTAAGAGGTTGTCGATTGGATGGGTGTGGTGCTTTTTAATTCTTATTTTACTTAAAGCTGTGTTGTGCACGATCTGGTATAACCAGGTGCTAAACTTTGATTTGCCTTTAAATGAAGCCAGATTTTTATAGGCTTTTACAAATGCATCCTGGGCAACCTCTTCAGCATCTTCACGGTTTTTTGTTATACTCAAAGCCAGAGTAAATGCCATGTTTTGGTATTTACTTACCAATGTTGCATATGCTGCAACATCGCCACCTTTAATCTGCTTTATTATTTTATTATCCGACTGACTCATCTACACGGTTTGACGCCTAAGGCAGCCTACAAGTTACAGATGAATTAAAAAAAAGACAAGGGGTAGTATTCGATATGTAATTGGGGTTGTTGTGTTCTGAAATTTTTTCTCTTCTTTTTTTGAAATGTAATTGAAAGATATTTAGGAGGTTGTGTTTATTTGGGTGATTTATTGTGAAAAATATTACAAAAATACTTGGTACTTCAAATGAAATGACATACATTTGCATCCGCAAAAACGAAATAAATGTTTTAAAGAAAACATCGTTTAGCAAAGAAATGGCGAGGTAGCTCAGCTGGTTAGAGCGCATGATTCATAATCATGAGGTCGGCGGTTCAAGCCCGCCTCTCGCTACTGAAAACAAAAGCCACTTACAATTTTGTAAGTGGCTTTTGTTTTTTATTGACTACACAAATGGCTGCAGAAAAAAATGAGATCAGTGACAAAAGTTGGGTCTGAAGAAAGAAAATGGATGGGGATCTGGAACGTAACTGCTAGGGGATTTCTCCATACCAAATATGCGATTACAGCACAAATTCTACACTATTCCTTCACTATTCCTTCACTATTCCTTCACTGATTGGTGTTTTATAGTGTAGGAATACTGCAGAATATATGAAGGATGTATGTGGGAATTACGAATCTGATAAGAAGAAGTCACATATAAGGTGCAAAGATAGTGTAGGCTATTTATGAGAACTAGTTAAGGTGACTGTATAATCAATTGGCAAGTATTCTATAGTTTTGTAATGGTAATTCAACTAAAAAAGTAGAGCCTTTTCCTTCTTCTGAAAGAAATGAAATATTACCATCCATCAGGTTTAGGAGTCCTTTGCATATGGATAAGCCTAGTCCTGTTCCTGAATATTTTGGATTGTTATGGGAGTAACCCTGGCTAAAACGATCAAAAATACTGTTTTTGTATTCATCAGGGATGCCGATGCCTGTATCAGAAATAGAAAAACATACCGTATCTTTTTCAAGAGAGCATGTGATTTTCACTTCACCCCTGTCGGTAAATTTAATAGCGTTGCTTATCAGGTTGCTAATAATTTGATAAAGCTTGGTAGCATCTTGATAATAAAGGAAGTTGTCGTTGTTGATCAGGAAATCTGCAGTGAAGCCTAGGTTTTTCTCTGATGCCTGTGGTTTATAAAAATCAGATATTTTGTTTAAAAGGGTTTTTAGGTTCACTTCCCTTTTGTTGAGGGTTACTTCACCAGATTCAATTTTTGAAATATCAATAATGTCATTTACAATGTCAAGCAGTTGCTGGCTGCTATCTGAAATAATTTTGATATAATGGTTTTTGTCCGATTCGGAGATGGAAGTTTCTTTAAGTAATTGGCTAAAACCAATGATGCCATTCATCGGGGTTCTTATTTCATGGCTCATATTGGCCAGGAAGGCACTTTTTAACCGGTCTGATTCTTCCGCTTTTTCTTTGGCGTAAATGAGTTCCTTTTCTTTTTCTGTTAATATTAAGTTGGTTTCGTTAATGTTTTCCAAGCTGACTGAAAGTTCCTCGTTTGTGGCCATCAGTTCCTCGTTTTGGGCCTGGATTTCATCATTTTGGTCACGGAACCTGTTTTGGTAGTAAATTTTTTTGCTTACATCCAATATTAAACAAGCAATGGTGTTGTCTTCTCCAGGGATGGTTTTTATATCATAATAAATATCGGTGCCAGTAATATGGACGTTGCTGTTTTGCTCCGTTTGTTCCTTGTTTGTTATATCAAGTTGCTTAATTAGCTTGCTTGCCAGTTGGGGAAGGATCTTTTTTGTTGTTTGACCGATAACAGTTCCTGAGCATTCAAACATCTTAAGGAAATATGGATTTGTATCTACGATCAAATAGTCTGAAGAGTAGCCTGTTGGAGAGATCAGGAGTAGTCCTGTGTGTAAGGCGTCGAGCAAAAAGTACTGTTGTTTTAGCATGGTTTGTATGAGTTTTGGGATAGCGAAAATACTATAATTATTTTATTTAAGAAACAAATAATAAAGCAATACAGTGCGTTAATTACTGCAAAAGGAGGGTGATTTATGGATTGTGTTATTTAAAGGAAATATGTATTTTATTATTTAATGGTTTATTTATCTACTTTTTTCTTCAAAAAATATAATTTTAGGAAGAATTTGAGGCAATGTTTTAAAATGTGTTTTGGTTTGAGGATGGGTGATTGTGTGAGAATTTACACATGTTTAACCCGGGCCTTTTTTATCTGTCAGCTCAAGTAACCGACAGTTCATTATAATAGAATTATTTTAAACTAAAACTACATTATAACAATGGATGTAACAATTCAACTTAGAGCCATTAAAAAAGGCGATGATGTGATTCTTCATTTAAAAGATAGTGAAGGGCACGAACATGACAAAACAATTACTACTCTTGTAAATCCCGGAAGTAAAGTAACCTGGACTTTAATGGAAAATAGTGACATTATTGAAATTACAGGTATTAGTCCTAAAAATGGCAGTGCTAATATTTTTTCTACGCCACCGCAGCCAGTAGATGGATCTAAGGATTGGCAAGCCATAGTTTGTGATGAGCAATCAGGTAAGGAATCTTATAACATAGATTTTAAATACAAGGATGGAAAGGATTACAGAGACGATCCGGATGCTGAAATAAATCCACCCGGGAAATAAACGTCATTAACTTATATAACAATCCATAAGCACGCTGTTATGTGGTATGGATTGTTTTTTATTGCAGAAATATGGTAAAGGTCTGTTTAATATTGATGATAGTAGCAATGTCTTCAGGAATATGTGCTGAAGAATTGGTTGCCGATAGTTTGAGGGCTTTATATAAGAATAAGTTAAGCACAGAGGATGATTCTTTACTGTATGAATTGTGTCATCAGATTTCATATACATCAAAAACTCCTGATGTTAAACTAAAGTATTCAAATTTAGCATATGCACATGCATTGAGCTATGGTGGAAAAACACAACAAGCCGCTGCAAAGTTTTTATCTGTAGCTCCCTATCTGAAGAAAATGGAACTGGATAGTGCCATTAATGCACTTTTTGTTGCAGAAGGGATATATCGGGAATGTGATAAAATGCAGGGGGTGGCATCATGTTATGTGGGTCTTGCAGATATTTACAAAAGAAATAATGAAATTGATAAGGCCGAATTGTATTATAAAAAATCAATTCATATTTTAAAAGAGTTCGAATTGGGAAGCAGAATAGCTGCAACTTATATGAATCTGGGAGAACTATACAGAAAAACAGAGCGGTATAGTCTTGCCGTTGAATATCTGAAAAAATCAGATTCCATATACCGGGGATTAAAAAATGAATGTTATAGCTCCTACTGTATTGGAAATATTGGTTTGGTCTACACTGCTCAAAACAAACTCGATAGTGCAGAAATCTTCCTTTATAATTCAATAGGGGTACTTGAGCCCTTAGGAGATAATTATGCCGTATCGTCATACCTTGACGGACTCGCAGAAGTTTACTTTAAAAGAAAGCAATGTGGTAAAGCAGAACAAACTTCCCTTAAAAGCCTTCGCCTGGCGCAGGATTACAAGTTGAAAGAACAGGTGCGGGATGCCAGTCTTCGATTATCAACCATCTATAACCAATCAAAAGAGTATGATAAAGCTTTTTTTTACCACAAGCAATATGTTGCATATCGCGATAGCATTAATAACGAAGAAATTATACGTAAAATTGCCAACCTGCGAACTAAGTACGAAGTAGCCCGGAAACAGGCTGAGGTTGATGAGGAAAAGGAACAAAAGGAAAGGTATTTAATTGTCGCCATAGCTGCCGTTTCGGTATTGATTGTATTAAGTGTTTTGGTGTTTATTGTATTGAAAATAAGTCGTTATCGTAAAAAAGTAAACCAAAAACTCAATGAACAACGACAAGAGTTGGCCAATGCAAACGCTACAAAAAACAAGTTTTTTTCAATACTGTCGCACGATTTACGCAGTCCTTTAGCAACTTTCCACAGCTATTCTGAGGTGATGGATTTATGTGCCAACCATGAGGATTTGGATAAGCTGAAAGAGATATCCCGTGAGATGAAATCTTCTTCAGCCAATATGCTCGACTTGTTGGATAACCTGTTGCAATGGGGAGTGAACCAGATGGGAACAAAAAAGTCAGTTCCTGCCAATGTTAGTCTGAGGGATGTGGTGTTAATGGAGGTCAGGCATCTCCAGCATGTTTCCGATAAAAAGAAGATTGAGGTTTGTTACAGCATCGAGAAGGATACTACATTATTTGTTGATAGGGTGAAACTGGCCATGACAATCCGAAACCTCCTGAATAATGCGATTAAGTTTACCCCTTCTGGAGGAAAGGTTACGTTATCTTCCCATCATGAAGGTGCAAGAACCATACTTAAAATATCAGATACCGGAGTGGGAATGACCCCCGAGCAGAGAGACCAGCTTTTTGATTTCTCAAAAATAAACAGCACCTATGGCACCCAAAACGAAAAAGGTGTTGGCCTGGGTATGCAGTTGGTTTGTGAGTTTGTAAAACAAAGCAAAGCCAGCATTAAAGTAGAAAGTGAATTGGGTGTTGGAACTACGTTTATATTGTTATTTGAAGACCAGGGTGGAGAAGGTGCCTGTGGGTAATTTGCAGGATTAGGATTTGTATTTATCTTAAAATAAAGACTTACCTAATATCTCGGGCATATTATAGATAAGTCTCATATTTTTAATAATTCATTACTAAATTGTTTATTCCGAAAACATAAATGCCAATTCTTCATAACCCTTTAAATGTTTGATTTTTGCAAAGAAAGCAGGTTCCATGTCAATGCCTCCTAAATCTTTTAACCTCATCCAATCCTGGCGGGCAGCATTTGTATTTCCAAGTTCATAATGACAAAGTCCTCGTAATAATAAAAGGCTTTTTTCATAAGGGGCGTATGTAATACCTTGGTTATAGGAGCGAAGTGCTCGTTTGGCATTGTTTTTAACAAATAGTTTTTATCATACCTTCCATTTAAACAAAAAGCAAGACCTGGGGTTTAAGTAATAAAAATTGTATTATGAGAACATTAGGATTAATTATTCTTGTTATTGTACTGGGTGGAACTTATAATAAAGCAACTGCTCACTGTGAAATTCCTTGCGGTATTTATGGCGATTCGGTTAGGATAGCTCTGATTTATGAGCACATAGCCACTATTGAGAAATCTATTGATCAAATTAGGGAACTGTCATCAAAAGATCCTGTGGATTATAATCAGCTGGTAAGGTGGGTAATGAATAAAGAAGAACATGCTGTAAAAATACAGGATATTGCGGCAAAATATTTTTTGCACCAAAGAATAAAAATTATAGATCCTTCAGATACTGAAGCTTATGGTGAGTACATAAAACAGTTGACCCTGATGCACAAAATTCAGGTTTATGCCATGAAGTTAAAGCAGGGGACTGAAGTTGGATTGGTTAGTGTAATACGTGATACGGTGCATGAGTTTGAGCATGCTTACTTTGGTAAGCATTGAAAATACTTTTATAAAGTAGATTTTAATATTGGTAACATACAACGAACTACATTTTTGTAGTTCGTTTTCTTTTGACACTACAAAAATGTAGTGTTTTCTCATTGTGATATAAATCATCACATCCCTCAACATGCTCTTTGTGACTAAGTTTTAAGTTTATCTCGTCTTTTTGTTTTTTATGTGGCACGTTATCTGTTTTTAGTACAACGGAATAACCTTCGATGGTTAGTTACTACATAAAAGAAGAAAATGATTACAGGTAAAGAAAACTTAGTTCAGATAGCGGAAATGGATGACCCGATCATGGAGTTTTTAAATAAAAACGGATTGGGGAAATATTTTATGCCTGACCACCTTAAAAAGATAGGCCGTTTTACCAGGCTTGAAACAGTATTGAAATCAAACAAGATTGATGTGGATTCGTTTGTAGAATCGTTAAACAGGTTTGAACAGGCCGGCAAGTCAGATCCGGAATTGTTACCTGCCGAAAGCCTTCATTTTGTTGCCATGTTGCCCTGTGGGTTAAGGAATCCATTTAAGGAACATTCAGAGTCTTTCTTTGAGCAAAAAGAGGATGAGTTTGGTTATCTGAATTATCTGATTGAGGGAAATGTAAATCATGAATTATCCTATTATCCATTGCTCGAAAGCATTAACGATGTCAGTGAGTTGCCGGATATCATTATGGCATCGGATATAAATAATTTTTTTCACCGTCCTTTTGTCGATAAGTTTATTTCTACTAATCATTTTGAGGCCTGCACACCATATATTTTCAATAGTTATTTAGAAAAGGAAGGATATTCAGATCCTGATAATAACTATACCATGTATACCGCTAATATGCTTGTAATGGTTGTGGATAAAGAGAAGTTGGGTGATAGAAAAGTGCCGGAGGTATGGAGTGATCTGCTAAAACCCGAGTTTGAGAATGATATCATCATGAGGGGCGAAGATGACTTTTTTTGCAATGCGGTAATGTTACCCTTTTATAAAGATAAAGGCATGGATGCCATTAAAATATTAGCCCGGAATATAAAAAGCGGAATGCACCCTGCCGAGATGGTAAAGTTGGTTGGGAGTGGCAAAAAAGAAGGTGCAGCGATATATATTATGCCCTGGTTTTTTTCAAAGCGGATTAAAGGTGATAAGGCTGATGTGGTTTGGCCACAGGATGGAGCAATTGCCAGTCCTGTGTTTTTGCTGATAAAAAGAGGAAAGGCCATGCAACATATGGCTTTGTTGGAGTATTTGTTTTCGAAGGAAACAGGCCAGTTGATTAATAGCAGGTTTTTCCCGGGAGTTCATCCTGACGTGGCGAATGATAGTTTTCCGGATATGGTTAAGTGGCTGGGATGGGACTTTTTAAAGAGCCATGATATCGGGAAGCTAAAAGACGAAATCAGAGAAGCGTTTTTAAAAGTGTGGGAAACAAAATCCCTTAATATATGATAAAGCTAATTACTGTTGCAGGACCGCCATCTTCTGGGAAAACTTCCGTAATTATCAAAACTATTGAAAGTATGGAAGGCCTCAATGAGGGCTGTGGTGTGATAAAGTTTGATTGCCTGAGTTCGTTAGATGAGGAGCAATATAAAAAGAATGGAATAATGGCTAATACCGGTTTGGCCGGAAACCTTTGTCCTGACCATTATTTTGTTTCAAATATTGAAGCTTGTTTTTCATGGGCCAACGAAAATCGGTTGTCAACACTTGTTACAGAGAGTGCTGGTTTGTGCAACCGTTGTGCTCCTCATTTGAAGGAGGTTTTTGCTGTTTGTGTCCTGGATAATTTGAGCGGGATAAACACACCTTTGAAAACCGGCCCCATGGTAAAGATGGCAGATGTGGTTGTAGTAACAAAGAGTGATCTCGTTTCCCAGGCTGAGCGCGAAGTGTTTCGATTTAAAATTCAGATGGTTAATCCCGGGTGTACGGTGTTGTTTGTTAATGGAATTACCGGTCAGGGAGCAGACAGGCTGGCTATGATGTGGCAAGGGGCAAAGGTGTTAAATACAACAGAAAACTTGAAGTTACGGTTTTCTATGCCAGCAGCACTATGTTCGTATTGTCTTGGAGAAACAAGGGTTGGAGAAGATTTTCAGATTGGACTGAACAGAAAGATAAAATTATAAGCATAATTGGTTTAGTACTCAAAATAAGGACTTATGGATGTAGATGTTTTGTTGAAGAAACCATTAAAAATATTGTTGTGCGATAATCCGGTAATAGAGGATTTCTTTTCTTCTTTTCAAATTGAAGCAGGTCGTGAGGAAAAATCTTTTGAAGGTTTGGTAAGGGAACTTACAGATGGGTTTTGGGAAGAGAATACAACCAATCCCCGGGAGTTTGTGTCAATGTTCAAGGATTTTGTTACAGGAGTCTATGCACTTGAAAATACTTTGAAGATAGAAAGCCTTGATGTGCTTTCTGGTTACGATAAATATAAGAAACAGGAAGTGTGTAATCTTCACCTGAAGCCGGGCGAAATTACTTGTGTTGTGGGACCAACGGGTTCCGGGAAAAGCAGGTTGCTGGAAGATATAGAATGGTTGGCCAATGAAGATACTCCAACAAAAAGAAAGGTTTTGATAAACGGGCAACAATGCGATAATAACATGTTGGCTCAATACGGGGGGAAGTTGATCGCCCAGATTACCCAGAATATGAACTTTGTATTGGATATGGATGTGGAAGGTTTCCTGATGTTGCATGCGCAAAGTCGTTTTTTGCCTAACGCAGAGCTTGTTGTGAAAGAGGTGATTGACCTTGCCAATGACCTTTCAGGCGAGTCATTTACAGCTGATACCCCGGTCACATTTTTGAGCGGAGGGCAGTCAAGGGCATTGATGATTGCAGATGTTGCCTGTATTGGTCAGGCCCCGGTTGTTTTGATTGATGAAATAGAGAATGCTGGTGTGAATAAGAAAAAAGCCTTGGATTTATTGGTGAGCAAAGAAAAGATTGTGCTGATGGCCACCCATGATCCTTTGTTAATTCTTTTAGCCCATAAGCGTGTGGTGATAAAAAATGGGGGTATGCATAAAATAATAAATACCAATGAGCATGAGCAAAAATTGTACTGTGAGTTGGAGCGGCTTGATCACATGCTTCAAACAGCAAAAGATTTTTTTAGGAATGGGAATGGATTAAAAGCAGGTGATTCACTTTTAAAATTTAATTATGATTGAACTTGTAATAAAAGGTGCATTTACAATGGAAACCCTGGATGGTTTTATTATTCATCCTAAAGTAATACGCATATTAAAAGAGGTGGAAGACACCGGTTCATTAAATGCTGCCGTTGAGAATATTGGTATGTCTTATTCTTATGCCTGGAACCTGATTAAAAGAACAAATTGCCAGCTGGATGTTCCTTTGGTCATAACAAAACGAGGCGGGAATGGTGGGGGAATAGCAAAACTGACCGATGCAGGAAAAGTGCTTCTAAACCATTATAATAAACTGCAAAAAGATTTTGTAAGCCTGATGGGTACGCATATTATTAAGCTGAAGTCATGAGCAGATTGCCTTATTCTTTAGCCAAAACTAATGTCAGAATTCTTCCTGCCAGGCATTAAAGACGATTTTGTTTTACAAAGTAGCCATTGCTCTGTCGGTTATGAACCTTTTGTTATCAATATTGGTTATTCTCTTAAAAACGAATGTTCGATAACATTAGTACATATGGCCTTAATAGTGATGGTGGAGTAACAAACGGTTTTGTTATAAAGAAAATTGAGGATATTTATGATTTTCTTAAAGGAATAGATGATAAACCGCATCGTCATGATTATTATACATTAATATTAGTTTCCAAGGGTACTGGTAAGCATATTATTGATTTCAATGAATTTGATGTTAAGGACAAGACTGTTCATTTTGTTTATCCAGGTCAGGTTCATCAAATATCTACTCCCGAGAGGCCACAGGGCTGGGTGATGAATTTTAGCCGAGAGTTCCTCGTTCAAAATGCAATTACGGATAAGCTTGTTAACCGGGTGTATTTATATAATACAACAGGGTATTCGCCTCCTTTGATGCTATCGGATGATGAATATGTAAATTTATTAGGTATAGTAAATCAGGTCATGCAATATTCGTCGAAAGATTTTTTATATAAATATGAAGCCTTGGGAGCTCTTCTAAAACTATTTTTTATTAATATAAACTCTTCTTGTATGGTACAGCATTCGCATGATATGGAGCAGGCTATAGGTAGGGATAGGCTATTTGTTTCATTTAAAAAAATGCTCGACCAAAAATTTCAGGAGTATCATAAAGTAACTCAGTATGCCGATGATTTAGCTGTGAGTAGCGATTATTTAAACAAGTTTGTAAAAACTCAATCCGGTAAATCTGCAAAAGAGTTTATACAAGATAAACTGCTTGTGGAGGCAAAGAGGTTGTTGTTATTTACTTCTCAAACAAATAAAGAACTGGCTTCTAATATTGGATTTGAAGAACCTTCGCATTTTAGTAATTTCTTTAAAAAGATGACTAGTCAAACACCTGGTCAATTTCGTAAAGAAAATATTGTTAGATAGATACATGGTGTTTTTGCGATAAAAGACTCTTTTGTCTGATTTTTACAACTTTCTTCCTGATTTTAGTAATCAAATACTTATTTAGCTATTCTATTTTTGTATTGTTGCAAATTTAGTAATACAAAAATGGAAAAGATATTATACAGAGCAGAGGAAAGGGGGCGCGCCGATCATGGCTGGTTAAGAGCTTGGCATTCTTTTAGTTTTGCCAACTATTATCACCCTGAGAAAATCAATTTTGGCGTTTTGAGGGTGCTCAATGATGATTTTATTGCTCCCGGAGGAGGTTTTGGTGAACATCCGCACGACAATATGGAAATTGTTACCATTCCACTTAGTGGTTCAATAAACCACAAAGATAGTATGGGTAATGACATATTGATCAGGGAAGGTGAGATACAGGTCATGAGTGCCGGTTCCGGAATATTTCATAGTGAGTTTAATCCCAGTCCAACTAAGGAGTTAAATCTTTTTCAAATATGGATAATTCCAGATAAAAGAAATGTCACGCCGCGGTACAGTCAGGTTTCAATTAAGCAATTGGAATGTAAAAATGATTTTTTTCAAATCGTTAGTCCTGAAGAACATGACCAGGGCGCCTGGATCCACCAAAATGCCTGGGTAAGCATGGGCGTTTTTGATGAAAATGTAACAGTTAACTATTCGGTTAAAGACAAGTGTAATGGAGTGTATTTAATGGTAGTTGAAGGAGAAATTGAATTGGATGGTGTAGTGCTGAAACGCCGGGATGCCATTGGGTTAAAGGGGAGTCAACGAATTAATCTGAAAAGTTTAGCAACATCGAAAGTTTTGTTATTGGATGTTCCAATGAATATTTAAGGTTTAATATTAATAAATAGAAAAGTTATGAAATCAATTAGAATTATTATCGTGGCCATGATAGCCATTTTAACCGCCGGGTTAAACGCTCAGGAAGTAAAAGTAGATGTAGTAAAATCAACACTTAAATGGGAAGGGAAAAAAGTAGGCGGAGCCCATGATGGGTACATTAAATTAAAGAAGGGACAATTGTCAATAAGTGGGGATAAGATTGTGTCGGGTTTATTTGTGATAGATATGACTACTATTACAAATGAAGATATTGAAAGCAAGGAGTATAAGGATAAATTAGTAGGGCATTTAAAGTCAGATGATTTTTTCGGAGTAGAAAAATATCCTACTTCAACCTTAAAAGTAAATTCAAGTACAAAGTTTGTGGATAATAAAGCAAAGGTGGTTGGTGAGCTTACCATAAAAGGGAAGTCGAATCCGATAGAGTTTGATGTTGTAAGAAAAGGGAAAGTATATACAGCAATATTAACTGTTGACAGATCTAAATACAACGTGAGGTACGGGTCCAAGTCTTTCTTTGATAATCTGGGAGATAAAGTGATTTATGATGAATTTACCTTAGAAGTTTCGTTGGTGTCGCTATAAGGATTTCTTCAAATATATTATTCATAACAGCAGGTTATCTATGGGTAGTCTGCTGTGTTGTGCTGATACAAATTGGAGATGCACTTGGTGTTTTATTTTGTTGAAAAACAGGGGAGTTAGTTCTTTGGATTTATTGAGATGTTGTATAAGTTGTTGAATTACATTAATGTATATTCTTTGCTGGCTTAAAAAAGTGGATAAATACTGTAATTCTTATTATATATTTAATAACTTTGTTTATCATCGTGATTAATCACTGTCTATCCCATATTTTAACCAGTTCCATAGACATATAATTATCTATTTAAATCACATCAACATGAAGTACAAAAAAATAAAGTACCCAGGAGTTAAAGAAGACATACTTGTGAGTGAAGATGGATCTGTAATTAAGTATAATGATGAAGAATTGCATCAATCTCTAATAAAATCACCAAAGAGTAGGCATGGTTATTATCAGGTATCTGTCAAAGGTGTGGTAATGTATGTACATAGGTTAGTAGCATTGGCTTATGTTGTAAATCCTAAACCAGTATCCTATAAAATGGTGCTGCACAAAAACTGTGTTAGTACGGATAACAGGCCTGATAACCTGGAGTGGGGAAACCAAAGTGGATTAACCAAAAACCGGATAAAGAATGGATTGGCAGGTGCAAAATCCTTGCATGTAAGGGGTAGTTCCACCATATCCTATGAAGAGGCAATTAAAATTGCAGATAGACTTGACAAAGGAGAATTGGCAAAAGTTATAGCCAAAGAATATAATGTTTCTGAAATGAGCATTGTTCGTATACGGAAACGTTATTGTAAGGCAAAAACAAAGGCCATTAGGTATCCTAAAGAGATAAAAGAGAACATTCTGAAGCTCTGTCAGCACCATGAACCTGTTAACATCGCAAAAATAACCAATATACCTTATCATACCGTTTGGAGGTGGTATAGGGAAAGTCAGCTTGATAAAAAATAAAAAAACATTTGTCGTTTATGTTTATTTGGTGAAATTTTTTTGTTGAACATGTTGGTAATATGAAAAGACGTGTGGGCGCACACAAAATTAAGTGTCTTTGGAGTATTTTAATTCGTTAGCTGATTAAAAGTAACTACTAACTACTTAACTATAAAAATTATATGTTTTGATTCGAGTTTGTATTTAATAAAATCAATAAGTATTTTTAAAAGAGGGTGGCAATACGTTATCCTCTTTTTTACTTTTTAATTAAATACTTACACACTATGAGATTAAGAAATTTTTCAATCAGGCACAGATTAATTCTAGGTTTTGGGATAATGGTTATTGGAGTAATGGCCATGGGTATTATAGGCGCTTCCAGCCTAAAAAAAACCGATGAGATTGTAAAGGTCACGCATTATCTTGAAGATGCGGATAGTGAGTTGTTAAAAGCCCGGTTAAGGGTTACTTATTTTATGACATTTCTTGGATTTGAAAATGTAGACATGGTAAAGCAGTATTCTGTTAATGCCATTGCTTATGTGGATTCTTCTCAAAGTCTGGATGTATTTAAAGATTCGCGAATAGATGGGTTAAAAGAAGATATTGCAAATTATAGTGCAGAGTTCACTACCTATGCAGATATAGAAAATAAAAAGCGTGAAGGTAGGGAAAGTTGGTCAGAAAAAGGAAAAGTGTTGGGGGAGTTATTAACAGCATCAAGTCAAAACAGTTCCCTGGCAAGGTTTTCTTCAAAAATGTACGAAGGCCATAGCCTTCTTCGTATTGCTGCCTGGGAGTTTGTTGCAAACCCGGTAAATAATAACGGTGATTTAAATACTAAAACAAAACAGAATGTGGATGCCCATCTGGAAAACTGTTTTAATATATTGAATTCAGCAAAGTCCAAGTATTCTTTTGGGGAAAGCAAAGTTATTATCAAAAATTTAATTCAGGGCTATGAGGAATATAAAGCAGCATTTGATGTATTTGTAAATCATATTGAGAAGCAGGGAGCAAGCATTCAACGCATGAAAGGCTATGGTTCCAGGGTGGCAGATGTAAGTGACAAATTGGTAGAACAAGCTTCAACAAAAGAAAAGAGTATTATAAAAAGAGCCCGGCGATTTGGATTGATTGCCTTATTTATGATTATTGCCATTGCGATAGTTATTAGCAGGTTAATTACAAGTAGCATAAACAAGCCATTGGAAAAAGCTGTTAAACTTGTTGAAAAACTGGCCAAAGGAGACCTTAACCAACATATTTCTGTAGATGGAAAAGATGAAGTGGCCCGCTTAATGACGGCTATGGATGTAATGAATGAAAAACTGAAGGAAGTAGTAGGGGAGATACAGAGTGGGTCGAATCAATTGTCGCAGGCTAGTGAACAGCTTAACCTTAACTCACAAACCATGTCGCAGGGAGCAAATGAACAAGCTGCTTCTATTGAAGAAGTGTCTACTACAATGGAAGAAATGGTGGCAAACATTCAGCAAAGCAGTGCAAATGCAGTTGGGGGCGAACAACAATCTAATTTGGCGATGGAAGCAATTGATAATGTAAGCTTAGAATCCAATAGGGCAGTTGAAGCAAACAGGCTGATTGCTGATAAAATTGCGGTGATTAATGACATTGCAAATCAAACCAATATTTTGGCTTTAAATGCTGCTGTTGAAGCAGCACGTGCAGGGGAGCAAGGTAAAGGATTTGCTGTAGTTGCCGCAGAGGTTCGTAAATTGGCAGAAAGGAGCAGTAAGGCATCACTTGAAATTGTGCAACTTGTTCAGGAAAGCAGTACCCTGTCGCAATCATCCAACAATAAACTTGTAGAAATGGTACCTGTTATCAAGGAATCGAATAGTTTAATGCGTGAGATAGCTGCTGCTGCCAAAGAACAATTGGAAGGAGTCAATCAGATCAATGCAGCTATCCAACAGTTGAATCAGGCAACCCAGGAAAACGCCTCCGGTAGCGAGGAAATGGCTGGAAATGCTGAAGAATTAAGTACTCAATCGGTACAGTTGAAGGCGCTGATTGGCTATTTTAATTTAAATGGTCATGGAAATAACAAGGGTGATGATGGGGTAAAGTTAAATGGTGGTTTTTCAGATACTTCAGCACCTGTGGTTGGTCTAAACATGGATTTAGAGGATCCTGTGTATGATCAATACGAAAAATTTTAGTTTTTTCATTGGAAATGAAACAATTATTGCCTGATTCCGTATTAAAGTATATTCATGCGCTACTTTGAATGAAACAGATGTTGTTATTGTGTGCTCTTTTACGGTATTTGTACCGGTGTTTATAAGCGTTGAAATTTAAAATCTCAGGCTATGAAAAAGGTATTGATTTTAACCGATTTTTCAAATACAGCCAGAAATGCCGCTCTTTATGCATTGAAAATGTTTGTTGAAGAAAATGCTCATTTTTCACTCCTTAACGCATATGATTTGGAGTTTAGCGGAAGTCCATATGTTATGCAGGTGAAAGAGGAGATGGCTTACGAGAGTGAAAAAGGATTAAAACAAGAAATCTCGGTTCTTAAACGTGTTTGTCCGGAGGCTGTAGTTGATGCTATTTCCAGTTTTGGATCTCTGATTGATGTTGTTCATGAACATATTGGCGAAAATCACCCCGATTTGGTTGTTTTAGGGTGTAGGGGCGAATCGGCCCTTGAAAATTTTCTGCTTGGATCAAATGCTTATGAAGTAATTAAAAACATCAAAGCCCCTATTCTTGTCGTTCCAAAGTCGGCCCAGTTTAAAAAACCTGGTAAAATTGTATTTGCAACCGATTTGCAGGATGTTAAAAAAGATGAGGTAATGAAACCCGTGAAGGATATTGTTGACCATTACAGGTCGGCATTGATGTTTGTTAATGTTTTGGATGATGAGTATGTAAATCGCTTAGATGCAGAAAGTAAGATTGAAGCCCATTTTCCTAATGTAAATGTGAGCTTTAATTTTATCGAGGGAGATGATGTAGTTAAAAGTATCAGTAAGTTTGTTAACGAAAATGATGCTGAAATGGTTGCTTTAGTGCGCCATGATATTTCATTCTTTGAAAGAATTTTCCATCCAAGCATCACCAAACAAATGGTATTGCATCCCGAACACCCAATGCTTATTCTTCATGATGAAATGGAATAGAAGAAATAGAAAAAGCCGGCTGTAAAAAGTAACAACCGGCTTTTTTCTTATATTGAGTTTTAGCTATTAACCAAAACCATTTTATTTAGTATCCTAGTATGCAAAAAGAGGAAATTCTTTCATCATTTTATTCACATTGCCTTTTACTTCGTTCAGCTTAGCTTCATTTTCAACATCAGATAATACTGTGTCAATAAACTCAACTATTGGAGCCATGTGTTCTTCTTTTAAGCCTCTGGTGGTTAAAGCAGCAGAACCAACTCTAATACCGGAAGTCTGGAATGGGCTGCGGCTATCATAAGGCACCATGTTTTTATTAATAGTAATGTCAGCCTTTACCAATGTATTTTCGGCAACCTTACCTGTTAAATCGGGAAATTTAGTCCTAAGGTCAATCAACATGGAGTGGTTGTCAGTACCTCCGGAAATCACATGGTATCCTTTTGCAATAAAGGCTTCGGCCATGGCTTTTGCATTTTTTTGAACCTGTGTTTGGTATTCAATATATTCAGGTTGCAATGCTTCAAGGAATGATACTGCTTTTGCAGCAATAACGTGCTCAAGTGGTCCTCCTTGTACTCCTGGGAAAACAGCAGAGTTTAGTAATGAAGACATTTTTCTGATCACTCCCTTTGGCGTTTTTTTACCCCATGGATTTTCAAAGTCTTTACCCATTAAGATAATACCTCCGCGAGGTCCTCTTAATGTTTTGTGTGTGGTAGAGGTAACAATGTGGGCATGTTTTACCGGATTTTCAAGCAATCCTGCTGCGATCAATCCTGCAGGGTGGGCCATGTCAATCATTAAAATCGCGCCAATTTCATCTGCAAGCCTTCTCATACGGGCATAATCCCATTCTCTGGAATATGCACTGGCTCCACCAATAATTAACTTTGGTTTATGTTCACGAGCTTTTGCTTCCATCATCTCGTAGTCAACTAAACCGGTATCTTCTTTTACACCATACGCAATAGGTTCATATAAAAGACCAGAACTGTTTACCGGAGAACCGTGAGATAGGTGGCCTCCCATTGATAAGTCTAATCCTAAAAACTTGTCACCAGGATTTAAAACAGTCATTAATACAGCCATGTTTGCTTGTGCACCACTATGTGGTTGTACGTTAGCATACTCTGCATCGTAAATTTTACAAAGACGCTCAATAGCTAAAGATTCACTTTGGTCAACTACCTCACATCCGCCATAATACCTGGCACCAGGATAGCCTTCAGCATATTTATTAGTCATGTACGAACCCATGGCTTCCATAACCTGTTCGCTAACAAAGTTTTCTGAAGCAATCAGCTCGATGCCGTTAAGTTGGCGCTGATGTTCTTTTTCAATTAGCTCAAATATTTTATCGTCGCGTTTCATAAAATAGATTATTTGAGGATGAGGGCTGCTTTAATAATTGCGGATCATCCTGTATGTGTAACATTTTGATAATTATCTTTTCAAAAAGAAAATGCAAATTTAATTGATACTCTTGGTTTCAGAAAATTATTCATCCGAAAAGTGAATCAGTACTCTACGGTATACCGAGAATATTTTTGATTTGGAAACAAATCCCATGTATTTATCATTTTCAATAACCGGTAAATTCCAGGCACCGGTCTCTTCAAATTTTTTCATAACAGAATCCATGCTCTCATTTATTTCAATGAAGGCCGGGGGGACCTGCATCAAGTCTTCAACAACAGTATCGTTATATCTATCGTGGTTAAACATGATTTCCCGTATATCGTCTAAAATAACGATCCCCTTTAGCTGACCTTTGGAACCAATCACAGGAAACAGGTTACGCTTTGCTTTGGCAATTGTCTTGACTAAAACACCCAGGGTGTCAGTTGATTTTACAGGTAAAAAGTCTGTTTCCAAAACTTTATTTAGTCGCATAAGAGTTAAAACCGCTTTGTCCTTGTGATGTGTAAGCAGTTCTCCTTTTCGGGCAAGTTGCTTGGTATATATCGAATGCGGTTCAAAGTACATTATAGTAAGGTATGAAATGGTAGAAGTAATCATTAAAGGAACAAACAGGTCGTACCCATGTGTAATCTCCGCTATTAGGAAAATGGCAGTCAGGGGGGCATGCAAAACCCCGGCCATAATGGCAGCCATTCCTACTAACGTAAAATGGCTTTCTGGGAGCAAGTATAGACCCGATGCATTTATTAGCCGGGCAAAAAAATAGCCCAATACCCCTCCTGTAAAAAGCGAAGGTGCAAATATACCACCAACTCCACCGCTTCCTGTTGTAGCTGCAGAAGCAAATACTTTAAAAACTATTAATAGGGCAAGTATTCCAATAAGTGACCATTCGTAGCCTCTTAAACTATAAAATATACTATTGTCAAAAACAATGTCTTTATTCCCGTTTAAAAATGCAGTAATGGTATTATATCCTTCACCATACAATTGGGGAAAAATAAAAATCAGGATGCTCAATACAATTCCTCCGGCAAGTAGTCTGAAGTATGGGTTGTCTATTTTTCTGAATTTGTTTTCAGTCCACATTAGCATTCTGGTAAAGTATAGCGAAATTAACCCACCCAAAATGCCTAATACAATGTAAAATGGGATGTTGTTTAATACAAATTGATTTTCCAGGTGCCATGAAAATTCAGCGCCATCACCCATAAAAAAATAGGCTACGGAGGCAGCGCTAAAAGCTGAAATTATCAATGGCACCAGCGAAGCCATACTTAGTCCGAGCATTAGTACTTCAAGGGTAAATACCAATCCTGCCATTGGGGCTTTGAAAATACCTGAAACAGCTCCTGCAGCGCCACAGCCAATTAACAATGAGATGGTTTTGTAGTTTTGATGGAATAACCTCCCAAGTGAAGAGCCTATTGATGCCCCCGTAAGAACAATGGGCGCCTCCGCTCCAACAGATCCTCCAAAACCAATAGTGAAAGTACTTGCAATAATGGATGAAAAATTATTGTGGTTTTTTATTTTGCCACCTCCTTTACTTAATGAATATAGGATTTTAGACACTCCGTGTCCCAGGCTGTCCTTGATAATCAATTTGGCAAATAATACTGTAATAAAAATACCAATCACAGGATATGCCAAATATAATAGATTGGTATTTTCAATGTGGAATTGCCCGGTCAATAAGTGATGTGTAAAATGAATTGTATTTTTAAGTAACACAGCAGCTAAACCACTCAAAATCCCTGTAAAAAGACTTAATATAAGGATAAACCTTTTTTGGCTAATGTTTTTGACACGCCAAATTAAAAAACGTCTGAAATAAATTGAAGCACTTTCCATAGCGGCACAAAAGTATATGAATTCAATGAATTGCGTATGTTAAATTAAGTCAAAAAAATGATAAGGGTCTGGCAGGCAGCTAAAAAACAGATGATTTGGGATAGTTATTGGGTTGTAATTGTGTTTACTAATGTTAAATAATATTGACAGAAAAGCTCTTAATATGCAGATTATCAATGCTTACTGGAGTGGGGTGGGTGTATTTATGTTTTTAAGCAAGTATTTTATATCAAATAAAGACTACCTTTGCGCACGATTTAATACAAAGGTATAAATCATTCACATTAAAAAGATTCGGCGGACTTCGCTTTAGGGCATTGTTTTTTCAAATAGAATAAAAGTGGGGCGGCTGAAAAAAAGGTAGTTTATGATAACATTTGAAGAAACCGGCTTGTCTCCGGAAGTTCTAAAGGCGATTAATGAGTTGGGATATGTAAATCCTACGCCAATTCAAGAAAGAACAATCCCAGAATTAAAAGATGGTACTAACGACGTTGTTGCATTAGCACAAACAGGAACCGGTAAAACCGCTGCGTTTGGTTTGCCGATAATTGAAAGTGTTGAGTGCAAAAATAAAAAAGTACAGGTGTTGGTGTTATGTCCAACGCGTGAATTGGCACTTCAGATTACCAAAGATTTAGTTGCGTATTCTAAGTATATCCAGGGATTGTATGTAACTGCGGTGTATGGCGGAGCTGATATTGGTAAGCAAATCAGGGAGCTTAAAAAAGGAAGCCAGATTGTAGTTGGAACACCAGGAAGGGTTAATGACCTTTGTAAAAGAGGTGTTTTGCAACTGGGAGGTCTTAGGTATCTGGTACTTGATGAAGCGGATGAAATGTTGAATATGGGTTTTAAAGATGAACTGGATTCAATTATTTCAAACACACCTGACGATAGACAGTCATTGTTGTTTTCTGCAACAATGCCAAAAGAGATTGAAAACATGTCTAACAGGTATCTTACAAATCCTGTTGAAATTAAGGTGGGAAAACAAAATGCGGGAGCAGTAACTGTGGATCATATTTATTATATGGTGCATGCAAGAGACCGGTATTTGGCGTTAAAGCGTATTGCAGATATTAACCCGGATATTTTTGGGATAGTTTTTTGTAGAACCCGTCATGAAACCAAAGAAGTTGCAGAAAAATTAATTGGAGATGGCTATAATGCAGATGCATTGCATGGGGATTTGTCGCAAGCGCAAAGGGATCAGGTAATGCATCGTTTCAGGAGCCGACATTTGCAAATTTTGGTTGCTACAGATGTGGCTGCCAGGGGAATTGATGTAAATGATTTGTCGCACGTTATAAATTATAACTTGCCTGATGATATAGAAGCTTATACACACAGGAGTGGAAGGACCGGTAGGGCCGGAAAAACGGGTACTAGTGTTGCCATTATCCATACCAAGGAAAATAGTAAAATCCGTGAAATTGAGCGTATTTCAGGAATAAAGTTTAAAAGGGAAATGATTCCTTCGGGTGATGAAATTTGTACCCGTCAATTGTTTCACTTAGTTGACAGGGTTGAAAAAGTGGATATAAATCATGAGCAAATAGAAGGATTTGTTCCCCAGATTATTGAAAAACTATCGGACTTTGATCGCGAGGAATTGATCAAACGTTTTGTTTCTGTTGAGTTTAATAGATTCATTGCCTATTATGAAGGTGCGAAAGATTTGAACGTTTATAAAAAGGATCTTGACAAGGATAAATCTTCAGGAAGAAGGGGTAATGGAAAATATAGTCGTTTATACATTAATGTTGGTAAGGCTCATGGAATGACAGCTCAGCGTTTAATGGGGATTGTAAACGAAAATACGGATCGAAATAAAGTTAGTTTTGGCAAAATAGAAATCTTAAGGAATTTTTCTTTCTTTGAAGTTGATGAATCAGGATATAAACCTGTTATCAGTGCTTTAAAAGGGGTGAATTTTGAAGGTGAAAAACTTCATGTAGAAGTGGCAACTGCAAAGCCGCCCAAAAGAAAGCAGAGAGGGAAATTTGATAATAAACGGGATGGGCGTAGATCCAGATAAAAGCATTAAACAAACAAAAAAGGGTTTCAAAATTTTGAAACCCTTTTTTGTTTGTATTGATAGTGCCGGTTAAGTATGATATTAAAATCACTGCACAATTAAAATAGGCGGCAGTTTGCCTCACTGATAGTGTAGAAAAATGGGTTAGGGGGGTACTTCTTAAATATTTTTATGTTATACTTTTATCTAAATCTGTCTTGTAGTTTGCCTTCTGCAAACTTGTGGTACAAAAATAGCTTAAATACA
This sequence comes from Plebeiibacterium marinum, assembly GCF_026013615.1. Classification (GTDB taxonomy): domain Bacteria; phylum Bacteroidota; class Bacteroidia; order Bacteroidales; family Marinilabiliaceae; genus Saccharicrinis; species Saccharicrinis marinus_A. Next base: position 76,445 of record NZ_JAPDPI010000018.1, on the reverse strand, counting down.
TGAGAACTCCAATAAACAAAAGGGATTGAGGGCGTTGGAGAGGAGGAGCCCATTGTGGTTTGTGAGTGTTTTTACAAATGAATTTAGATGCTTTGTGTATGAAGTCCCTGTTTTTGTAAATAAAAGAAAAAGTTATTTTTTTTGAAAAAAATAATCCAATAGCCGTTGTATGGTAGTTCGTGTTGCTGTTTTTTATTTGGTTTTAAGGTTTGGAACTGCAATAAGCTTATTCTCTAAAAGTAAAGAGAGATTAAGAGCAGGGCAAACAAACCTGAAATGAAAAATACTCCACGGTGCTATCTTTTGGATGATGCTATTACCGTAAATTGAGAGTAATCCGGCTGTAAACCACCAATGATTAGAGAGGTTTGGCATTAATTCGTTTGTATTGGCGTTATTGGTATATATGCCTAATTTAGATAAAGAACTGTTGAGAATTAAAAGTTGGAATGCGTCTTTCGTTTGGTTTTTGAGTTTTATAATATCCCCAACCAGTTTGCTTCTGTATTTATTGAGGTAGTTTGTTTTTGCTATTAGCCTTGCAAGATGGTATAGTATGATGGAAGCATTAGGGTATTCTGGGGAAGAATGGAAAGGGGATTTAAAATATAAAGATTCACATATGGTTGTTTCCAGTAATTTTAAGCTGTCTAAATCATGTTGGTTTAAATCAAAATTATATTCGTTAATCCATAAAAACAGGTTGGATAAAACACATACGTCAAATTCTATTGGCATGTTGTTGCCAAACCAGGTAGAGTAGGCTTTAAGGTGTTGCAGGCTTTTGTGCCCGTTTTTTATTTTGAGCTTTACCGTGTTGGCATGGTTCGGTATGGCCTGCTTTGTTTTTAAGGCATATTTATATGGAGGTTTTTTGCATAATTGTATTAAGGACGTAGTGTCAATATCGTCAGGGAGTTTGAATTTGGCTAACTTTGAAAAAACAGGCCCGTTGGGAAAATGCTTGCCATTTTCTTTCCTCCAAAAGTTAAATGAATTTCTGTTTGGCTTGTTGGTGTAAAAATCAAAATTTTGGGTTACCTCTTTTTTTATATCACTATAAATTTTCAGCTCTTTTTCATTGTAAAGATGAGTATAGGAGTCTAAGATATAAAGTATTGAAGCAGAAAAGAATATGTTGTCGTCGGCAATCTTCCGCCTGGTTAATATATTTTGCCTGTAGGATGGAAAAATTCCCTGGTTAAAAAACTTCTTATCAGCATTTTTTTGTATTTCTCTTATTTTTAATAGTATTTCTGTGGTTTCCATGTTATGATGTTAGTAGTCGGAAGAGAATCGTTTTAGTTGATTGCGATATGCAGTAAACGCATTAGCCCTTGAGATAAAGCCAAGGTATTTACCTTTGTCGATAACTGCAATGTTAAACCTTCCGGATTTTCTGAAAATTTCTACAAGATCTTCCATGCCGTCATCCGGACTAATAAAGTACTCCGGCATATACATCAGGTCTTTTACTTTAATCTTTTCATATTTTTCCGGCTCAAATATTATTTCTCGTATGTCATCCATTTTTACCATTCCTTTGAGTATCCCATTTTTATCAACTGCCGGAAATAAATTGCGGTGGGCTTTAGAAATCACTCGTACTAAATCCCCAAGGTTTGCATCAGGTGAAATAATGGCAAAGTCTGTTTCAATTAATTTGTTAACATCCATCATTGTCATTATGTTTTGATCTTTATCGTGGGTTAACAATTCTTTTCGTTGCGCTAATTGGTGTGTGTAAACTGAATGTTTCTCAAATGTTTTGGCTGTAACAAAACTTATTGTAGCAGTTATCATTAAGGGTAAAAACATGGTATAACCACCGGACAAGTCTGCGATTAGAAAAAGGCCTGTCAGTGGAGCATGGAGTACTCCTGCAATGAGGCCGGCCATCCCTATTAATGCAAAATTTTTAACAGGAAGATCAATCCATCCCATCTTGTTGATAATGGTAGCAAATAATACACCTGTGTTGGCCCCCATAAACAATGTTGGGGCAAATATTCCTCCAACCCCACCACTACCAAAAGTTACTGAAGTGGCTATTACTTTTACCCCGATGGTTAAAAACATGATAATGATAAAATTGACAAAGCTGTCGTTCAAATGGCTAAATACTCCAACATCGTGCAAGTAGAACAAGTCTCCATTTAAAGCGCCGTTAATTACTTCGTAGCCTTCGCCAAATAAGTGAGGGAAGAATATCATTAAAATACCGAGGCAGAATGCTCCAAGTGCTAGTCTGCTCCATCCGTTATTTATTTTTTCGAAAAGAAATTCGATGTATTTGTACATACGGGTAAAATAGGTGGCCACAAAACCACAAGCCAGGCCCAGCAATACATAGAATACTAATTCGTGAAGGTTGTACGTGTGTTCAACAATAAAAGGATAAACAACTTCTTGTCCCAGAAAAAGGTAAGAGATAACAACTGCCGATGCAGAAGAAAGGAGCAAAGGGACTAGTGAGGTTAGAGTTAAATCTAGCATGATAACCTCCAATGCAAAAACAATTGCAGCAATAGGCGCTTTGAATATAGCCGACATGGCTCCTGCACAGGCACACCCGAGCAACAGGGTTATCTGACGATAGTTTAGGTGCAATAACTTTCCCAGGTTGGCCCCTATTGCTGCCCCGGTTGAAACAGTAGGGCCTTCCAGACCAACGGATCCACCAAAACCCACAGTAAAAGAACTTGCAATAACGGAGGATATCATATTGTGTCGGTTCATCTTTCCTTCGTTTTTTGAAATAGCGTATAAAACATTAGGAATGCCATGTCTGACAGGCCTCCTTACAACATATTTAATAAATAAAACAGTTAGCAGTACCCCTATCCCGGGAGCTATTAAAAACAACCACTCAAACCCGCTATGAGAAATTGTGTCGTGTACAAAGTGATGGATATAACCTACAGATTGTTTTATGATTACGGCTGCAAGGCCTGCGGCTACTCCGATGATGATACTCAGGATTATTAAGAACTGCCTGTTGCTGACATGTCTTAAGCGCCAGATGAGTAATCTTTTTAGTATTTTTTCTCCAGACATATTTTTCAATTTCAGATAAGAGGGTTTCACTTGTAAAGATTGTAAAAATATATGTCATTCTTTGTAAAATCTTCGATTTCACACAAAGACTGTTTGGGAGGATCGTTGTCCTATATAAAAACGAACCCCCTAAACTTGCTTTGTTTAGAGGGTCTGATTGCTGATTTTAAAGGAATTTCAAGGTTGTGGGATTCCAAGCTCTCTTTCAATGAGCTGAAAAAGTTCTAAGTGCGTTTTGTTTTCAATAGTTCCCAATGCACAGTTTCTTTTTAAAAAGCGTTTTACTTCCTCATCTTTTCCGTATAAGTGAGTAAAGTAGTTGATTTTGTGAGTTTCGCCACATTTAAAAATTAAGGTGTCGTCTTTTTTACTTCGTGCCATGATTTAAATTTAAGTTAAATGATTTATTGGTGTAAGAGAGGTTTGTTGCAATGTTATACTTGAATTTATGTGTTTAATACTGTAAGGTTTATTTTGTAATTAGGTTAATGCGTATTCTGTGTGCGTTAATAAGTGTTAATAATTATATACTGAAATTAATAAAAAAAGATTCAAAACATGATATATTTCAGCCATTTTCCACTAATTAAATTTTTGAGTCGATTTATTGGATTGAAAATCAGTGGGTATGGCAGGATGTGTTTGTTCCGGGGGTTATCGATGTTTGGTTTTAAGAAATATTCACAGTGTAACATGCTTTATTCATAACATGTGAAGGTGTAGCGCATTGATTATTTGATATATTTGCAAATTAAGTTTTTGGAAAACATATGGCAAATAGTATAACGAAGTTGTTTGGGATTAAATATCCGGTTGTGCAAGGCGGGATGGTATGGTGCAGTGGGTGGAAACTGGCTTCTGCAGTTAGTAATAACGGAGGATTGGGATTGCTTGGGGCAGGCTCTATGTATCCAGAGGTATTAAGAGAGCATATAGCAAAAATGAAGGAGGCTACAGCTAAGCCCTGGGGAATCAATGTGCCTCTATTGTATCCTAATGTGGAAGAACTCATTGATATTATTATTGAAGAAGGAGTCAAAGTTGTGTTTACTAGTGCCGGTAATCCTGCAAAATACACCCAGAGGTTGAAGGATAATGGTATTGTTGTGGCGCATGTGATTGCCAATAGTCGTTTTGCAAAAAAATGTGAAGACAGTGGTGTGGATGTTTTGGTTGCAGAAGGATTTGAGGCCGGGGGGCATAATAGCAAGGAGGAAACTACCACTATGGTGTTAGTTCCACAAATTAAAAAAGCAACCCATTTGCCACTCATTGCAGCAGGAGGCATTGGATCCGGAAGAGCGATGGCTGCAGCGATGGCGTTAGGGGCAGATGGCGTTCAGATAGGATCAAGGTTTGCTGTGAGTAAGGAATCTTCGGCACACCCCAATTTTATGAATAAAGTTTTAGAAGCCGGAGAAGGAGGGACGTTGCTGACCTTGAAACAATTGGGGCCAGTTAGGTTGATACATAATATGTTCTCCCGACAAGTAGAAGATGCAGAAAGAAGAGGAGCTTCTGTTGAGGAGCTAAAAGAATTGCTCGGTAAGGGACGTGCAAAAAAAGGAATCTTTTTGGGAGATCTGGATGAAGGGGAGCTCGAAATTGGTCAGGTTTCTTCTATGATAGAAAGGATTATGCCGGTAAAAGAGATAATGGAAGAAATAATAGCAGAATATAAAGAAGTGCTAGAACAGTTAACCAATAAGGATAAATATTGGTTTTAAGGATAATGTCTTGTTTTTGAAATAATGATAGAAATTAAAAAATATACACTCGAAAATGGGTTGAAGCTGATAGTGCATCAGGATAAAACCACTCCATTGGCTGCTATTAATGTTTTGTATGATGTGGGAGCTAAGGATGAGGATGAGGAGAAAACCGGTTTCGCTCATTTGTTTGAGCATTTAATGTTTGGAGGTAGTGCAAATATTCCTTCATACGATGAACCTTTACAAAAAGTGGGAGGAGATAATAATGCATGGACCAGTAATGATCTGACAAATTATTATTTAACCCTTCCGGCTGCCAACCTTGAAACAGGTCTTTGGCTGGAATCGGACAGGATGCTTGAGCTGGATTTTTCACAGGAGTCGCTTGATGTTCAAAAGAAAGTAGTGATAGAGGAATATAAGCAAAGGTACCTTAATCAACCTTATGGCGATGTGCCATTGTTGTTAAGGCCACTCGCATATAAGGTTCATCCATATAAATGGCCTACTATTGGAGCAGATATAAAACATATAGAAGAGGCAAATCTTGACGATGTTAAACAGTTTTTTTATTCGCATTATGCACCCAATAATGCAATTGTTTCTGTTACTGGAAATGTAGAGCCGGATGAAGTATATGGATTGGTTAAAAAGTGGTTTGGTGATATTCCGTCAAGGCAGGTTAAAAAGCGTCAGTTGCCAACAGAACCGGTTCAAAAAGAAATGCGGATAAAAAAAGTAGAGCGTGATGTGCCTTCCGATATGCTTCAAATGACATTTCATATGTGTGGCAGGAGAGATGCTGAATATCATACTTTAGATATGTTGTCGGATGTTTTGTCAAATGGGGCAAGCTCCAGGTTATATCAAAGGTTGGTAAAGGGTAAAAAATTATTTACAGACCTTCATGCCTATATTTCAGGAGATATAGAAAATGGCTTGTTCACTTTTGCCGGGAATATATCAGATCATGCTACCATTTATGAAGCAGAAGAGGCTATTTGGGAGGAAATTGCTGAAATTAAAAATGTTTTGGTAGAAGAATATGAATTGCAAAAGGTAAAAAACAAGGTTGAGTCTACATTAACTTTTTCAGAAATAAATTTCCTCAACAAAGCAATGAACCTGGCTCAGTTTGAGTTGTTAGGTAGGGCTGAGGATATTAATCACGAAGTGGATAAGTATAGGAGTGTGACTGCGGAAGATATAAAGGCTTGCGCTAATAGGGTGCTGGTGGAGAGTAATTGCTCTAAGCTATATTATCTGTCAATAAGTAAAAAAGAGAAAATATGTTAGCAAGAAATACTGCTCCGTCGTTTGTGTTGCCTGCCGGGTTATCTATTATAGATGGCAAAGAGTTTAAGTTAAATAATGGGATACCTGTTCATGTAATCAATGGAGGAACCCAGGATGTTGTGAAGATTGACTTTATTTTTCCTGCGGGTTCTGTTCAGGCACAAAAACCGTTGGTGGCTTCATTTACAAATCACCTGATGCAAGAGGGAACTGTTGGTATGACTTCTGCGGAAATTTCAGAGAAAATTGATTATTACGGGGCTTTTTTAGGGCAATCGGTAAATTATCACCATGCTCAGATTACCCTGTATGCCTTAACCAAATATTTGCCTGAATTATTGCCTGTTATCGAAGATATTATTAAGAAACCGACATTTTCAAAACATGAGTTTGATGTTTATTTGTCGAAAAAGCGACAGGATTTTCATGTGGATTCAGAAAAAGTAAAGGTGCTATCACACCGTGAATCTTTGGAGGTGTTGTTTGGAGAGGATCATCCTTATGGTAAGGTGGCGAAGTTGAAACATTATGATGCATTGAAAATCAGTGATCTGAAGGAGTTTCATAAAGCGCAATATTCTTCTGATTTGTGCAGGATAATTGTAGCAGGTAAAACCAATAGTGATTTTAACAACTTGTTAAATCAATATTTTGGTGGTGATGATTGGCATAACAATACTGAAGATGTTTCTGTTGTGCCAGATGTGCCCGCGATAAAGGGAGGCTTGCACATTGTTAAAAAAGACAACGCTATACAGTCGGCTTTGAGAATTGTAAGGCTTGGGGTAACAAAATCGCACCCTGATTTTTTGCCTTTGATGGTTCTGAATACATTGTTTGGTGGATATTTTGGTTCCAGATTAATGGCAAACCTAAGGGAAGAGAAAGGTCTTACTTATGGGATATCATCCTTTATAACTTCTTTTGTGAAGGCCGGGATGATTGGGGTTTCAACAGAGGTTTTGGCAGAAAAAAGAGAGCTGGCAGTTGAGGAAGTTTTTGCTGAAATGGAAAAGCTGCGTTCAGAGGTGGTTTCGGATGAGGAATTGACCCGTGTAAAAAATTATATGTTGGGCGATTTAATGAGGAACCTTGACGGACCTTTTGCCCTGTCTGAAGCCTATAGGGGACTGCTTGGATTTGATCTGACAATCGGTTTTTTTAATGAGCTGGAGCAGACAATTATTAATATAACAGCTGAAGAAATAAAAGAATTGGCAGTAAAATACTTAGTAAAAGATGATTTTCATGTAGTAGTTGCAGGAAAGTAGCTTTTTTTTACTAATATTGTTAGTTTTGAGAATTGAGTTTTAGGGTTTATAATCGTATGTTTTAGGTTAATGAGCAAAGTTCTATCGGAAATAGAGGAGAATGAAATCATCAAGAAAGAATACGAAGCTTTGCTTGATGAGTGCCCCCGTTGCAAAACGGGTAAGGGTGCTTTAATAGTAGACAAAGCCTTTGAGTTAGCCAGGAAAGCACATAAAGGGGTTCGGAGAAAATCTGGTGAGCCTTATATTTTGCATCCTTTGGCAGTAGCAAGGATTGTGGCAGAAGAAATTGGTCTGGGTACTACAGGTGTAGCTGCATCTTTGCTTCATGATGTTATCGAAGATACCGACTATACATATGAAGATTTAGAAGCCATATTTGGAAAAAAGATTGCTTCAATCGTTGATGGGCTTACCAAGTTATCTGGAGTTTTTGATAAAAACCAGTCTGCTCAGGCTGAGAACTTTCGAAAGTTATTGCTGACAATGGTTGAGGATGTGAGGGTGATCATCATTAAGTTGGCTGATAGGCTTCATAACATGCGAACCCTGGGATCAATGCCTGAGCACAAAAGGTTGAAAATAGCAGGAGAAACACTTTTTATGTATGCCCCGCTTGCACACCGCTTAGGTCTGTATTCTTTAAAAACCGAACTTGAAGACCTGAGTCTTAAATATGAACATCCCGTAGTTTACCAGGATATAGTAAGTCAGATTGAGCATAGTGAAAGCCGAAACAAAGATCTGTTAGAGAGGTTTGTATTACCAATAGAGGAATCACTTGGTAAAGCGGGTATTGAATTTGAAATTAAGGCACGCCCCAAATCGGTATACTCCATCTGGAATAAAATGCAAAAAAAGAATATTCCGGTTGATGAGATTTATGATGTGCTGGCAATCCGAATTGTATTTAAGCAAAATGAATTTTCTCCGGAGAAAGCACAATGCTGGAATATCTATTCCTTAATAACAGATATTTATAAACCAAAGCCTGATCGCCTGCGCGACTGGGTTAGTACCCCCAAGGCCAATGGATATGAGGCTTTACATGCCACTGTTATGGGGCCGAATGGGAAATGGGTAGAAATACAAATCCGCAGTGAAAGAATGGATGAGATTGCAGAACGAGGTTTTGCTGCTCATTACAAATACAAAGAAGTTCAGGAAAAGGATTCAGAGTTGGAGAACTGGCTTCAGCGTATTCGTGATATTCTCGAAAATCCACCGGCAGACTCGCTTGAGTTTCTGGATGATTTTAAATTGAATCTGTTTTCATCAGAGATTATGATCTTTACCCCAAAAGGGGAAGTGAAAGTTATGCCAAAGGGATCTACTGCTCTTGATTTTGCATTTGAAATTCATACAAAGCTAGGGTACAAGTGTATAGGGGCAAAAGTAAACTATAAGCTGGTTCCGGTTAGTTATGAGCTTAAAAGCGGGGATCAGGTAGAGATATTGACATCGGAAAAGCAAACCCCTAAATACGAATGGTTAAAGTCTGTGTTAACAGCAAAGGCAAAGAAGGCGATTAAGGACGTATTTAAAAAGGAGCGTAAAGAAATTATTGCCATAGGGGAAAAATTAGTTGAGGAGGCATTGAATAAAAAGAAGCTTACAACTAATAACCGGATTTTAAATAAACTCCTCAAATATCATAAAATTGAACGAAAAGAGGAGCTTTATTTTAAAATTGGCAGTAGCAAAATAACTCTGGATAATATTGATAAGATATTAAAAGAAAAATCCTCGAATAAGTGGATCAAGTATTGGACATTGTCGTTTGGAGGAGGTAAAAAGGAGAAAGCCCCAAACCCTAAAAAAGTAGATAAAAAGAAGCCCTTTGTATTGTCGGATGATACCGATGCAAATAATTACATTATAGCAAGTTGTTGTAATCCAATACCGGGTGATGATGTGGTAGGCTATGTGGATGACGATGAAAAAGTGATACTTCATAACAGAAAATGTCCGGTTGCTATTAAGCTTATGTCAAGCCAGGGCAATAAAATTGTATCTGCAGAATGGACTACGCATAAATTACTTTCCTTTTTGGCTATTATAAATCTTACCGGAATTGATCAGATTGGTATTGTAAGTAAAATAACCAAAGTGATCTCTGATGATCAGAACGTTAATATGCGATCCATTAACGTTGAGAGTCATGATGGTATTTTTGATGGGATTATTCATCTTTATATACACAATGTTGAAGATTTGAATAATTTGATATATAACATCATGAAAATAAAAGGGGTGCATACTGTAATCAGACAGGAAAGAATTCAAAAATAAATTTCTTGTTTTAATTTAGTCTAAACTATCGTTTTATTATTTAGTTAAAATATTTATCTTTAGCCAGCTATTTATAATTGGTTTATTTATGGATAAGGTGAAAACAAAGGAGGTGGTAAAAAGAATTTTCACTGAGTTTCTGCAAAAGAATGGCCACCGAAAAACGCCTGAAAGATTTGCAATATTAGAGGAGATATACACCAGAGACGGTCATTTTGACATTGAATCGCTTTATATTTTTATGAAAAATAAAAATTATAGGGTGAGTAGGGCTACCTTGTATAATACCATTGATTTGTTACTTGAGTGCAAATTGGTTATTAAGCATCAATTTGGAAAAAACATTGCTCAGTTTGAAAAATCTTTCGAGTCGAAACAGCATGATCATTTAATATGCACACACTGTGGCAGTGTGATTGAGTTTTGCGACCCTGGAATACAGTCGGTGTTAAATAATGCCAGTGGAACCTTGGATTTCAGTGTTTCGCATCATTCACTATATATTTATGGGGTGTGTAAAAACTGTCAGTAATACACTTGTTGGTATTTCTATGTAAAAATATTGGAATGTATGCAGCCCAATGTTTATAGGGGATTGTATGTTTGCTTTAAAAATATATCAAAAACCATGATATTATAACATTATTAATAGTTATTTTTGCTGGTCGAAAAAATTTAGCTAACAGTTTCTTGCTGGTACGTAAAAAAGTTTAAACAATTATATAATGAAAGTTGATGTTCTTCTTGGTCTTCAATGGGGAGACGAGGGTAAAGGAAAAGTTGTGGATGTACTTACTCCAAAGTATGATGTTATTACACGTTTTCAGGGCGGTCCTAATGCAGGCCATACACTGGAGTTTGATAACATTAAGCATGTGTTACACAATATTCCTTCAGGTATATTTCATGAATCAAAAATGAATATTATTGGTAATGGAGTAGTGCTTGATCCTATTAGTTTTAAACAAGAAATAGACGAATTGGAAGCAAGAGGTATGGATATGACCAAAAATCTTGTTATCTCAAAGAAGGCTCATCTTATTTTACCTACCCATAGAATTTTAGATGCAGCTTCAGAAGCATCTAAAGGAAAAACAAAGATTGGCTCTACGTTAAAAGGAATTGGTCCTACGTATATGGATAAAACCGGTAGAAATGGTCTAAGGGTAGGCGATATACTTAGTAATTTTGACGAAAAATATAGCGACCTGAAAAAGAAGCATGAGCAACTCCTTTCTATGTATAATTTTGAGTATAATATTGAGGAGTTTGAAAAGGGCTTAAAGGAAGGTATCGAGTGTTTAAAGAAATTTACCTTAATTGATAGTGAACATCAAATCAATGGTTACTTAAAAGACGGAAAGTCTGTTTTGGCCGAAGGTGCCCAGGGGACTTTGTTGGACATTGATTTTGGATCCTATCCTTATGTTACCTCATCAAATACTATTTGTGCGGGAGCTTGTACCGGTATGGGGGTGGCTCCAAACAAAATTGGTGAAGTGTTTGGTATCTTTAAGGCCTATTGTACAAGGGTTGGAAGTGGACCATTTCCAACAGAGCTGGAATGTGAAACAGGAGAAGAACTTCGTAAAGCAGGTCATGAGTTTGGAGCTACAACAGGAAGGCCTCGCAGATGCGGTTGGTTGGATTTGGTAGCGTTGAAGTATTCAGTTATGATTAATGGGGTTACTCAGTTGATTATGACTAAGGGAGATGTGTTAAGTTCTTTTAAAACCATTAAAGTAGCAACAGCCTATAAAATTGACGGTGAAGAGACTACAGAGTTTCCATTTGAATTACCTGATAATTTAGAGGTGGTTTATGATGAATTACCTGGTTGGAATGCAGATTTGACCGGGATGAAATCGGAGGATGAGTTCCCTGAAGAGTTAAATAACTATATTAGTTACCTTGAGGCTGAGCTTGAAGTGCCTATTACAATTGTTTCAGTAGGTCCGGATAGGGATCAGACTATTGTGAGGGCAGCAAAATAAGAAAAATTCAAATTCATATAGGAAGCCTGATTAACTTTTGTTAGTCAGGCTTTTGTTATTAAATTTGGCTGATAAAAATAATGTTATGGGTATTATTAGTGAGCCAACATTGCTTTTGAATCCGGATATCTGTAGGCGGAATATCAGGACAATGAATAACCGTATTAAAAAATGGGGAGGGGTGTTCCGACCTCATTTTAAAACACATCAGTCTGCAGTAATTGGGGAGTGGTTTAAGGAGGAAGGAGTTGGTTGTATTACTGTTTCGTCATTTAAAATGGCTGAGTACTTTGCCCGGAAGGGTTGGGAGGACATTACTGTTGCTATAACTGCTACCATTTTAAATGTTGATATAATTAATCAACTGGCTGCTAAAATTAACCTCAATATTGTTGTTGAAGATGGCTATACAATACAAGTTCTGGAAGAACAGTTAAAATATCCTGTGGGTGTTTTTATAAAAGCGGATACCGGTTATCACAGGACAGGTATGGATGCTGATGATTTAGTTGAGATAAAAGGTTTGCTGAATAAGTTGAGGGATACCCGGAAGCTTATATTTATCGGTTTTTTAACTCATGCCGGAAATACATATGAAGCAAGAGGTGTAGATTCGATTGTGAAAGAGACAGAATTGTCACTGCAAAAGTTTTTGGCATTAAAAGTTTTTCTAAAAGACAGTTTCCCATTGATGCAGTTGTCTTGGGGGGATACACCTGGCTGTTCGGTTTATGATGGTTTTCAGGGTGTAGATGAATTTCGTCCCGGGAATTTTGTTTTCTATGATTATATGCAATCAGAAATTGGTTGTTGCCAGCTTACAGATGTAGCTGTTTGCCTGGCTGCTCCTGTAATTGCAGTTCATCCGCAGAGAAATGAAATTGTTGTACATTCAGGGGCTGTTCATTTGTCAAAGGATAGAGTAACTAAAGGAGATGGTAGTTGTTCTTATGGAAAGGCTGTGAGTCTACGGGGGATGGAATGGGATGTGGAGTCAGAGATAGGGGAGGTAAAGACCCTGTCGCAGGAGCATGGGATTATCAAAGCGCATTATGATAAAATTATATCATTAAAGCCAGGTGATGTTATTGGGATACTGCCGGTGCATTCGTGCCTTACTGCCAACTTAATGAAGAAATTTTTAACGACAGAGGGTAACTTAATTCAAATGATGCAGTAAACAAATCTAAATATTTAAATGAATTGTATATAATGAGGAAATTTGTACTTCTTTTTTGTGTATTGGTCCTAGTGTTTGGTTGTGCCAGTAAACGTTATGTGAAAAAAGGGTTAGAGCTTGAAAATTCAGGGTTATACGCCGATGCGGCGAACCAATATTATAATTCTTTATTAAAGAATATCAACAATATTGATGCAAAAATAGCACTCCAGCGAACTGGCCAGTTGGTGCTTGATGATTATATTGAAAAGTTTAAAAGTCAGTACCAAAACGGCACTCCCAAAGAGGCGGTTTATTCTTTTCGTGAGGCTGATAATTATAATAATAAGCTAAAAGAGGTGGGGATGAATCTTATCTTTCCTGAAGATCAAAGGACATATTATAAAGAAGTTGAGGATACTTATTTAAGTTCATTGTATATGGAGGCAGTGAAAGCCCTTGATTTGGAGGAGTTTGTTGCGTCTGAACAAGTGTTTAGTGAGATATTATCTCTGAATAATAACTATAAAGATGCTCAGTCTAAATGGGTTGTGGCCAAATATGAGCCAATTTACAGAGCAGGTAAGGAGCAAATGGATAACAAGATGTTTCGTTCATCATATTTTACTTTTAAGCAGATTATAGATCATGTAAAAGCATATGAAAACAGTATTGAGCTGATGAACCAATCATTGAACGAGGCAAAGGTTACTATCTTTGTGGATCATATAAAAGTTCCTTATTCATCGTATCAAACTCTGGCTTCCAATCTCAAAAGTAAAATTGTTAATGGCATAACAGGGATGAACAATCCATTGTATGAAGTAAGTACAACTAAAACAAAAGAGAACAACCCCTTTGTGGAAGCAAATTCCGGAGCTATAGCAAAAGAGTATGATAGAAACAAGGATTTAGTTCAGGAATATATTGCTGCAAAGGCCGTGTTAAGTTGTAAGATTCAGGATTATAAAACCTACAATGGGAAACTGGTGAAAAATGAAAAGCGTGGATATTTAAAAAGAACAGTGGAATATAAAGACAAGGAAACCGGGTTGACAAAAAAGAAAACGGTATATGATAAGGTGACATACTATGAGTATGAAATGAGTCGTTATGTTCAAATTGCCCTGGAGTATTCAATGAAAAGAACGGATCGTGATGAGCTTGCTGTTAATAATGTTTTTAACCAACAGGAAAAGGACCAGTTGCATTATGCTGTTTACGAAGGGGATTATAAAAAACTAGTTCCGGGGTATTGGAAATATTTATCAAAGGACAGTAGTGAAGATTATATTAATACCAATAGTTCAGCTGTATCGGATCTTCAGTCGCTTTTGAAAAGTAAAAGGACAGCAAAGTCAAGTAGCGTTTTGGAAAAGGAGTTGGTGAGCAAATGTGTGAAAACAATTGTTTCGGAGATTGCTAATTATAAACCAGAGAATTAATTATGATTTTTAAAAATATTTCCTGCCTGTTTTTTGTGCTGGTATTGATGAACTGCTCATCAACTAAAAAGCAGGCAGAGTTGTTGGAGCAGACCAAGCCTGGCTGGTTAAAAGAAAGACCATCAAATGATTTGTATTACCATGGGATTGGTATTGTTCCTAAAGTAGGTTCGCCCATGCTTTATGAGGACAAAGCTAAAAATAAGGCTTTGGCAGATATTTCAGGACAGATAAATGCCAATATTAAAGCGGAGGCGGTGATGTATCAGGTGGAAGATAAAAATGGGGTGCATGATTATCTTCAAAACAGGATCAAGTCAACATCGACAGAGTTTTTAGAGGGATATGAGTATGAGGATAAGTGGGAAGATTTATCCAATACATATGTATATTATCGCTTGTCGAAGCAGGTTTATAAAGAGTTAAAGGCCAAAAGGAAAGCAGAAGCTATAGAAGCTGCCAAATCAAAATATGAGGAAGGGCAGACGCAGTTTGGCAACAATAACTTTGTTGTTGCCATACAACAGTTTGCTTCGTGCATAGATTTGTTAAGTGGTTATTTAAATGAAACAACATTTGCAAATGTTGAAGGACAACAAGTTGATCTGGTAGCCAAATCGGGTGCTATAATTGCTGATGTATTGCAAGATATTGAATTAACAAGCAATAATGCCGATGGGGTTGAAGTATCTTGTGATGGCCATATAGTTGCTAATTTCCCTATTAAGTTTGAATATAGCGGTGGTTATCTGGTAAATGATAAGATAAAGTCAAATGAAAAGGGGAGGGGCGCCTTACCCGCTTTGCCCAATGGTACAAATCCGTCGGGGAATACCCTAAAGGCTGCTGTTGATCTGGTGAGCCTGGGCAGGCAGGTAACACAAAACTTATATGTGCGCAAGATTATTGAAAACCAGAAGGCTGCAGAGATATTGATGAAGTTATAGCTGCGTAAAAAAAAAGGAGCACTAAGGCTCCTTTAATTATTTTGCAGGTACATTTTTAAGTGTTTCCAATAAAAACTTCCAGAATTTTCCAACGGTTTCAATATTTACCTTTTCATCAGGGGAGTGAGGGAAGCGTATAGTCGGGCCAAATGAGATCATATCCCAGTTTGGATATACAGCTCCTAAAATACCACATTCCAATCCTGCATGGATACCTTTAATTTCCGGTATTTTACCAAATTCATTATTGTAAACATCTTTCATTACCTGAAGTATTTCAGATTCCGGATTTGGTTTCCATCCCGGGTATTGACCGCTAAATTCTACTTTTGCTCCCGCTAATCGGAATAAACTCTCTAATGTGGATTCAACATCTTCTTTAGCTGTATCAACAGAACTCCGGATAAGGCATAATACTTTTGTTTTTCCACCCTCGGATTTAACAATGGCAAGATTTAATGAGGTTTCAACTAAGCCCGGCATGGCATCACTCATTCTGATAACGCCATTAGGACAAGCCTGGATGGAGTTAACCAGGTCGTCTTGCGCTATTTCATCCATTAATGAAGAAGGCATGTCGCATTGTTCTGCAACTAATAATAAATCCGGTTCAGTGGCTGCAAGTTCACTTTTGTATGTAGATGAAAATTCTTCAACAGTTTCTGAAAATTCAATCACATTGTTTGCAGGAACGGTAACAACAGCAAATGCTTCACGAGGAATGGCGTTTCTTAAGCTGCCTCCATCAATTGAAGCTAAACGCACCCCGTAAGCTGCTACAAGTTCTTTTAACAAGCGAAACATTAACTTGTTGGCATTGCCCCTGCCTAAGATGATGTCCATGCCGGAATGGCCACCTTTTAAACCTGTTAATGAGATTTTAAACGCTACCGTATTGGCTTCTGTTTGAACTTCGCTATAAGAGAATTCCATATTGGCATTCGACCCTCCTGCACACCCCACATATAGTTCTCCTTCGTCCTCCGAATCCATGTTGATTAGGATATCAGCATCCAGCATTCCGGCTTCCAGACCAAAAGCTCCTGTCATTCCGGTTTCTTCATCTATGGTAAACAGAGCTTCAATAGGGCCATGAGGAATGTCTTTTGATTGAAGAATGCCCATGGCAGCAGCAACTCCGATTCCGTTATCTGCTCCTAAAGTAGTGCCGTTAGCCTTTACCCAGCCATCTTCAATATATGTTTCAATGGGATCTTTTCCGAAATCATGTTGCTTATCACTATTTTTTTGAGGTACCATGTCGACATGGCCTTGCAGTAAAATAGTTTTTCTGTTTTCCATACCTGGCGTTGCCGGCTTTTTTATAATAACATTTCCGGTTTTGTCAACGATTGTTTCTAAGCCTAACTTTTTGCCAAATTCCTCCACATACTTAGCTGCTTGTTGTTCTTTTTTACTTGGGCGGGGAATCTGTGTTAAAGCGTAGAAATTCTCCCATAATGAAATAGGTTCTAATTTCGATATCTCGTTATTCATATAGTAAAGTTTTTTATTGGGAATAAGATTATGGAGCATCTTATTTCATGATTAAAAAATACGAACGATAAAATTAAGGAATTTGAAAGGAAAAGGTTCTGATAAGAATCAGTTAAATAAGAAAAGGCCTTACTGGTTTCTTTAAACAACAGAAGGCCTTAGTTTTTTGACTAATTGATTATGTTATTGGATGCTAATCAATGCACCTGTAACAGGACATATTTTTATTACAACTTTTTCTTGCTCCAAGATTGATGCAGGCATGGAAACAACCTGTCCATATTGGGCCAGAGAAACATTTTTTGAAGATATCTCTTTATTCTTGTCAATTATCTGGATTGACGCTGTTCCTGGAAGGCAATAAAAAAGTCCGTTTTTAATTGGATTTTTATTTGGTTCTGTTGCTTTGTTCTCCAACTTTTTAAAAGTGGCAGCATTCAATTTGAAATATATTGGAGTGCCAGTAATATCCATTGGGTCAACAATGCCTTTTTGTTTTGAAAATCTGCAAATTACATGGTTGTTGTATGAGCTGATTGGGTCGGGGATAACCAAAAAAGTTTCTTTTTTAGTGAATGATATTTTTTTTCCGCTGAACAGTGAAACAAAATCTTTTTCAAGTTTATTTAGTTCTTCTAAAACGGTTTTGTATGCTTTCCCATCTGGTGGCAGGTTTTCTAATTCACCAGACAATAGATCAATGCGGTTATTCCTGATTTTATAAATCATGTTTGCTGCTTCTTGTGCCATTGCTGCAGTGCTGGTTTTGTAAAGCAAGTCCTCGTGCAGTGGAATGTTGTCAAAATTGATGTCGCTTAACGATGGGTTATCACACTTTTTTTTCTTTTGGCAAATATTGCTTTTTGTGTTGACATCATTGTTGTTTATCCCGGCTAAGATTCCATCGTGGGTAAGGTTTACCATGGTAGCCGAAGTGTTGCCTGTTGAAAAAATACTATAGCGCTTGTTTTCGTCGGGCACACCTATGGCAGTGATTTTAATGCCTTTAATGGCCCACTCTTCACTGTCTTCAGTAATAACCTCGGCAAGGTTTAAAAAGCGCTGAGAATATCTGTAATAGGGGCCTGTTTTTTTTATGGTTTTTTCAGACTCGATTTCAACCCTGATTGCTGTTTTGGGTAGCAGGTAGGATAGAGATTCCTGAGTGGCATTGCTAATGTCACTGGTTTTCTTTACTTCTGCACTGATTGGATTTTTCTTTTGGCCTAAAGCTGCGACCGATAAAAATATGGTCAGGGATATGGTAAGAACTGTTTTGTTTATTAAATACATTTTATTTGTGTTTTATTTTGATTGTTTTCTTAATGATTTAAACGCATTGCCAAGGTTAGTTATTATATCCGAGGCAATCAAAGATTCTTCAGATTCATTTTTTAAGGCGTGGTCCCCTGCCATGCCATGAATATATACGCCAGCTAGAGCAGCATCCTTCTCCGAATAACCCTGAGCCAGCAAAGCTAATATAATTCCTGTTAAAACATCACCACTTCCGGCGGTGGCCATACCCGGATTTCCGGAACTGTTAAAATAGCAGTTGCCGTCGGGTAATGCAACCACAGTATGGGCTCCTTTTAAGATTGTAATTACATTGTACTGTTTGCAGAAATCTTTTAATATTTCAAGCCTGTGCATTTCGTTTTTCCATTTGCCTGCAAGACGTTCAAATTCTTTGGGATGGGGTGTTAGTATGGTGTGCTTGGGGAGTTTTACCAATAAAAATTTATTTTGACTTAAAATGTTTAAAGCATCAGCATCAACCACAAGCTTTTGGTCAGACAGTTGGTTTAGCAGTTCCTCAAAAGCTGTTGCGCTATTTCTTTTGGTATCCAGACCGGGGCCAATTCCTAATGCGTTATAATTGTTGAGTTGTGGGAATTCAGTAAAAAACATTTCCGACCTGTCGATGCTTGTCATGGCTTCAGCTACGGAGTTTTGGATGATTTGGTAGCCCCAGTGGGGGATGTGAGCAGTAAGTAAACCAACACCCGCTTTAAGGCAAGCCCTTGAAGCCAATACTGCAGCACCCATTTTTCCATAACTTCCCGCAATTAACAAGGCGTGACCAAAATTGCCTTTGTGGCTGAATTTATCACGGCTTTTAATGATGGATTGAATCTTGGATTTATCTGTGTAATAGTTTGTTGTTTGTTGTAAATCGATACCTTTTTCAAGGAGTCCAATGTTTAGTATTTCCCATTTGCCAACATATTTAGCGTTTTCTGGTAGTAAAAATGCCAGTTTGGGAAGTTGAAATGAAAGGGTGATATCTGCTTCAATAATTCCGCCTTCAAGTATCCTGGAGCTGTCGTATTCAGCAAACAGTCCGGATGGTATGTCAATAGAAATGACTGTATTTGTACAGTTGTTAATTTGTTCTATAACTTTTTTTGCCAGTCCTCTGGTTGGGCGGTTTAACCCTGATCCAAAAATGGCATCAATAAAAACAACATCTTCGTTGAAACATGAGAAATCAATATCGCTAACATCTGTAATTTCAGATATAATATTAGGTTTGGTTTTTCTTAATACTTCCAGGTTTGTTTGGGCATCGGGAGAAAGGTGTTCTGAAAACTTGATAACAAATACTTTAATATTAACAGGTAATAGCGATAAATATTTTGCCATTACCAATCCATCACCTCCATTATTCCCCGTTCCACAAAAAATAGCAAAAGAGTACTCCATGTGATTGTTTAAAATCCAATCCGTAGCTGCAGAGGCAGCACGATCCATTAAGTGAAGTGAGGAAATTGGTTCGTTTTTGATGGTATATTGGTCAATTTCTCTGATTTGATGTGGAGATAATATTTTCACGATGTCTAAATTTAAGTTTGCACTAAGGGGTTACTAAAGTAGTCTGATGATATTTGATATAGTAATTTACAAAAAAAGGATTCTGATATCAATAAATCTCAATATCTATTGGTTCCAATATCATTTTTCTTCTATATATGATAAAATGCACTAAATTCATGCCTCATTTTATCTACATTTGCCTGTATTAGCATTTTTACCATGAAATTATAAGGCTAATATCAATAAAAACGGTATAAAACAAATATAAGGAACAAATTACCTTGAAACATAAAATTTAAAATATATTATAACATGACTAATAACGATAAAGCTTTTTTTGGACACCCAATGGGATTGTCAACTCTGTTTGCCACTGAGATGTGGGAGCGATTTAGTTATTATGGAATGCGCGCACTGCTTGTTTTGTTTTTAACAGCAGAATTGGCTACAGGAGGATTTGGCCTGAACCGGGAGCATGCATTTACCATTTACGGAATTTTTACAGGATTGGTTTATGTAACACCGCTTATTGGTGGTGTACTTGCTGATAAAATCCTTGGACAAAGGATGACTATATATATTGGCGGTTTGACCATGGCTGTTGGTCAGTTTATGTTATCTGTTTCTGCCATTGGTGGGGATAACCTTGAGAGCAGGCAATTCTGGTTTTATGCCGGTTTAGGTGTTTTGATTTTGGGAAATGGCTTTTTCAAACCCAATATTTCAACCATGGTTGGGGATTTGTATGATAACAATGATCCTCGTAAAGACGGAGGTTTTACTATTTTTTATATGGGGATAAACCTGGGTGCCTTCTTATCTCCTTTTGTAGCTGGTTACCTTGGAGAGGCAATTAGTTGGGAGTATGGTTACCTGTCGGCTGGTTTAGGGATGTTGCTTGGTGTTATCTGGTTTTTAGTAAGGTCGGAGAAAACCCTTGGAAACATAGGTTTGCCCCCTAAAACAAAAATGGATCGCACCAGGTTGAAGCCTGTAGAATGGGGACAGATAGCATTGTATGTGGTAGTAATGGTGTTTGGTGTAATTGGTTTTATGAAAGGATGGGCTGCATTATCGGATGGAGCACAAACCAGTATACCAAGGATTGTAGGAGCACTTGGAGGAATATATCTTTTGGTATCTATAATCAGAGGAACTGAAACAAAAGAACAATGGGCCAGGGTTGCTGTTATTTTAATATTGGCTTTCTTTAATATATTTTTCTGGGTAGGTTTTGAACAAGCAGGTACTACATTTAACCTGTTTGCTGCAGACAACACTGACAGAATGATTGGGAGTTTTGAAATACCAGCCTCATGGTTTCAGTCTATTAATGCAATTTTTATTGTAATTTTTGCGCCGTTGTTTTCCATATTATGGCTGAAATTGGATAAGTTTAAATTGAATCCCAAAACCCCGTTTAAGTTTGCATGGGGGATGATGTTGTTGGCAGTAGGTGCTGCGGTGATGGCTATTGCAGATGGCATTTCCAATGGGGGTGAAGTAATGGTTCTTGTTTCTCCATTATGGTTAACTTTAGTTTATCTTATTTTTACCATGGGTGAACTTTGTATTTCGCCTATTGGATTATCTATGGTAACAAAATTGGCACCTCCTAAATTGGTTTCTACATTAATGGGAGTATGGATGTTCTCTTTTGCCGCAGGAAACTTTGGAGCGTCACAAATGGAGAAATTGTCTAAGTCAGTTGAGGTGGCTATGGGGCAACCGGTAAATGTATTCTGGTTTGTTTCCGTAATTACAGGTATAGCAACGGTTTGTTTGTTTATATTAGGGCCATGGTTAAGTAAAATGATGAAAGGAATTAATTAAAATATTTTTATTAAGATAAAGCCCGCTGGATATATTTCAGCGGGCTTTGTTTTTATATAATATCAGCTTTTTATAATATTAATGGTATAAAATGGTTTGCTTATCAAAATATCATATCAATTTAACACTACTTGAGTTAAATGTTAACCAGGGTTGCTATTTTTGCAGCTTATATGAAAAATACTGTTTTATAGATGAGAATATTAGGTTTTATAGTTTATATATTGTTTTTATGCGCACCATCATCTTTTTCACAAATAAGTGATGTGGTAAAAGAGCGTATAGATTCTGATTATAAAGGCATATCCGATATAAAGCATTTTGGTGCAAAATTAAACCATGATTTCTTTTCGAAAGATGATAAGCTTGGTGCTATATATTATTGGATTTGCACTAATGTAGAAATTGATGTAAAGAAATATTTTAGCAAAAATGGTGGCTATACCTATAATTTTAAATATAAAACGAGAGAAGAAAAAGTAAGGAAAATCCAGGAAACTGATAATAAGATGGCATTGGAGGCTTTTCGTTCAAAAAAAGCTACAGGGAAAGAATATGCCCATATGTTTAAAAAAATGTGCGATAATGCCGGGATTGAATGTGAGGTGATATCGGGTTGCCTAAAGAGTAAGTATGAGGATATAGGAAGGAAGCCTGGAAGATCAGATCATTTATGGAATGCAGTGAAAATTGATGGCAAGTGGCATCTGATTGATTCTTTTTGGGGTGCTGGATATTTAAATGAACAGGAGCAAACCTTTACCAAACAGTATTCCGAAAGGTTTTATATGTTATCTCCGGAAGAATTTTTTTTAAATCATTTCCCTAAAAGAACACAGTGGGTGTTGGTTGACAGGTCGCCTCAGGAATTTGAAGCCTTGCCATTATTCCACTACCAATATTTTTTCTTGAACATGAATTTACTAATCCCTGCCAAAGGGATAGTTTCTGTGGTTTCAAAGGGAAAAATATCTGTAGTTTTTAAAGAAAAGGGAGAAGGGATCAATACGCAAGATCTGTTTGGTTTTTCATATGGTTTTGAAAAGGATGAAACACTAGCCAAGATTATTCCCTTTAAAAAAGGGGAGTATGTTAAATTCCAGATACCTGTGCCGGACTTGAAACACGATTATTTTAGTATTTATTTTAAGGGACAACCGGTGGTTACCTATAAAATAAAACTGCCTGCAAATACTTTTTAATCCTTAATTCAATACAAAGTGATAAGTGATGGTTCCTTTCTGAAATGCAGCGGCATTAGGATCAGAGTTGAATTTTGCTTTTTTTGCAGCGGCAATGGCAGCAGCTTTTAAAGTTGAATTTTGAGTAGTGGAACCTTTTAGTTGATATACTGCACTTACTACCTTCCCGTATTTATCAACAGTTACCTGAACTACAACAATCCCCTCTTCCTGAATTCCGTAGCTGGGTTGAGGAAGGGAGCCAACCAATGAGCGACCTGTTAAGTCAAATCCTGAACCGGAATTGCCCAGTCCACTACCTGATCGGTTTTTACTGTTGGGATCTCCTGTTACGTATCCTTGGTTTCCTGATCCTCCGGCATCTCCTTCAGAACTGCTGTTACTGTTTGATTTTCCAAAAGCACTGCCAACTTTGTTTCTGGCTTCGTCAGCAATACGTTGTTCTTCTTCCCTTTTTTTGCGTTGCTCTTCTTCTATGCGTTTTCTTTCTTCTTCTGCTTTTCGTTCGGCATCCGCCTTTTCTTTGGCTATTCTGTCTGCTTCTTCTTGTTCTAAACGTTCTTTTTCTTCTTTAGCCTTTCGTTCTTTCTCTTCCTGTATTTTGCGTATTTTTTCTGCTTCTTCTTTTTTCTTTTGCTCTGCACTTTTTATTTCGGGGGCTTTGTCATAATCCTGGGTTTTAATGTTCTCTTCAGTTTTGGGTGCGGACTTTTCTTTTGGGGTTGGTGGAGGAGGTGTTGTTTTGGGTTGAACAGGTGTTGGTGTGCTCGACGACTTCGGTGGCTCAACTTCTCCCAGTCCGGTTTCTACATTTCCCAGGTTTACTAATATGCCTTCTTCTTGTTGAGGCAGGGTAGTTAAACCAAAGACCATAAGCAAAATAAGTATAATTGCATGAAATACAATTGAACCAATAATACCGTGTTTGTTATATTTTTTTTGCATTGCCTTGTGTCGTTTATTTTACCGGATTATTTGGGTTGGGTTGCCAAAATAAGTTTGTATTTGTTTTTTATGGCTATATCTCTAATCTTTCCTACTACAGAAAAGGGAACTGATTCATCAACGTGAAGCGCAATATAAGTTTCCGGTTCTGCATTCATTATTTCCTTCAATCTTCGTTCCATTCTCCAAAAAGAAACCTCTTCGCCCTCAATAAAATATCTTAAGTCTTTAGTTACAGAAATAGTGGTATTGGGTTTAGCTGAAACCTGATGGTCACTCTTGGGAAGGGTTAAATCGTTATTGGCAACAGGGGTTACAAGAGTGGATGTGATCATAAAAAATATCAGCAACAGAAATACAATGTCAGTCATGCTCGACATGCTAAATCCTGAATCCACCTTGCTTCTTCTTTTTAATCCCATTGTTATTTTCTATTTAATATTCGCATTATCCAACTCAGGACTTCATCCTTCAAGTCTTTAACTTCCAACTACCTAATATCTAGTACTACTTTAATGGCATGCGATTCTGCAATGTCCAATAATCTTGCCACATCACCGGTGGGAGCATTTTTGTCTGTCCTGAGTTTTATGTAGGTTTTATCCGTGCTCTTAAAATATTTTAACAGGGTATTTTCCAATGCACTTTCGTTAACCCTTTTATTCTCTACATAAAAATTTCCGGCGGAAGTAACTCTTGCGTTTATAAACTTTTCAATCACTACCTTTTTTGTTGCTTGTTTGGGAATGAGCAACTTGATGGCATTGGGGTGAACCATGGTAGAGGTAATCATAAAGAAAATAAGCAACAAGAATACAATGTCGGTCATGCTCGACATGCTAAAGCTTGCATTTATTTTCGATCTTTTTTTTAAAGCCATTATAACTAGTTTGTCAATAGTTTATAAAGTTTATAAAGTTTATAAAGTTTGTAAAGTTTTAAAGTTTGTAAAGTATTTGATCAGAAGTTGTCAATAGTAATCTAAGCAACTTTAAACTTTCAACTATTATACTTTCAACTTTGTACTAACTTATGCAACAGGTTCGTTCAGTAAATCCATAAACTCCATGGTTCTGGCTTCCAGTTTAAATACTACTTTTTCTACCCGGGCAACTAAAAAGTTATAGGCAAAATAGGCCATAATGCCAATAGCCAATCCTGTTACTGTTGTTACCATGGCAGTGTAGATACCGGAGGACAGCAAACGTACATCTATGTTGTTCCCGGCGTTGGCCATGTCAAAGAAAGCCCTGATCATACCAATAACCGTTCCCAGAAATCCAATCATAGGTGCGCCTCCTGATACTGTTGCTAAAGTTGGCAATCCTTTTTCAAGTCTGCTTATTTCAAGGTTGCCCACATTTTCTATTGCAGTGTTTACATCCTGAAGCGGACGGCCAATGCGGCTGATTCCTTTTTCAATCATGCGGCTTACCGGATTGTCAACTTGTTGGCATAGCGCATAAGCTGAGTCAATCTTCCCGTCAATGATATATTCTTTTATTTTGTTCATGAAGCTTAGGTCTTCAGCTGCCGCTTTTCTAATGGCAAAAAACCTTTCAATAAAAATATACATGGCAACAAATGATAAAAAAATCATAGGGACCATGATCCATCCGCCATTAATGGCCATTTCAATGTAATCCATTTGGTTTTGTGCAGATGCAGCAGCTGCATCTACAGCTTCTGTGGGTGTTGATTGTATGAATGTAAGTAGACTCATGAAATTCAAGTGTTAAAATATTTTTGGTAAAAATATAAATAGTTTCAAAATGATAACGGATTATTGTTTATAAAATTATGCAGAGAGGATCTATTCGTTGGTTTTCGTGTCTATTCCAAAGGTTTAAATATTAAAGCTGAAGAGAATCCAATATATTATAAGTGAAACGTACAGGTTGCTTCTAGTCGTCTTCGGGTTTAACTTCCTTTTCTTTTTTGGCTTTTCCGGTAAGCCAGTTCCAGTATTTCCTGATCAATTCGCCAAAAGTGTTGAATTCTTCCTGGTACGATAAGCCTACGCCCTGGGTTGTTGGTGAGTCGTTATAAGTGAAATCGTCGTTGCTGTGTGTATAGGCTTTTGCCCTGAGCGAACCGGATTTGTTTAACTTTACATCCATATCAAAATCGCCAACAATGTTACTTGTGTTCTGTTGGGTGGCGCTATATCCTCCATATTCAACATTCCCGTTCAGTGAAACCCGGTTGTTAAATATTTGCGTTGATAATGCCACTTCAATTTGCTCACTCGATATTTCATCTTCCGGACGGTAATTAATACCCACATCCAAATCGCTGCTGATTTGCGAAAGCCAATTGCTCAGGTAACTGGATAACATCTCTGAAGTGGTTGTTAAGGCTGCTCTGTTTACCTGGTTGCTGTTGCCGGTGCCTGAATTGTAACTTGGGGTAAAAAATTTGTTTAATATGAGCAAAGAAAGAACCTGACGGTTTAATTCTTCTTCTGTACTAATGGCATCTTCAATAATATTTTGGGTTGATTCTTCCATGGTGGGGGCCGAGATATCAAAATGTACTGAAGGTTGGGATAACCGGTCTCCTAAAATCAAATCACAGTTAATGGGGATGCGTTTATAAATTTCGCTGTTTTCGGAAATTTCGTCGGTGGAGGGGGCAACCAATGGTTGTATGGATGTTTTGATCTTGTATGTGGCCATAATATCTATTAAGGCATCATAAGGGTCTCCTTCCCATATTACCGTTCCTCCTTTGTTGATGTTAAATCTTTTGTTCACCACATTTTCCAGTGAAAACAGGTAGTCCCCGTCTTCTGCGGTATAATCTCCATAAAAGTTGATGTTTCCTTCTTTGGATATCTGAACCTGGATGTTGCCGTGCCCTATGGTTTTCAGGATGTCACCAACTGAAGGGTCGAAGATAACTTGTATTTCAGCGTCCTCAGTTACTTGTAAACCCATGTTCATGCTAAAATTTGAAAGGTCTACCTGGTATTCGTTTGTTTTTTCTAAGTCCGTATAAAGCGAAGTAGTATCTGCATGGCTGATAAACTGGATGAAATTGTTATCGAGCGACTCTTCTTTATCGGTTATAGGAATGTAAAATTTTGTTTTCCCTTCTGTTTTTCCTTGTATATCAATGTTTAAATCGTTTGTCAGCCCTTTAACCGAAAGGTCTCCTGATCCATATACTGTTCCATAGTAATAGGGGTTGTCCTGTACTTTGGTGTTTAATAAAAGCATATTATCAGCTCTGGCATATAAATCATAACTCATGCCCCGGAACAAGGTATGGAGGATTTCACCTTTAAAGCTACCGGTTTTTCCTTGGGGATCTGTTATGGTCATATTTTTAAATACGATAGAATCCTCGGTTAACCTGATGCTATCTTTTATATAAAAGGAACATTTAAGCAGATTTACATCAAACATAGCATTGTTAACATGCATATCCCCATCAATGTCAATATCCTTACTGTTGTTATTCAGGTTTACATGCCCGGATGCTGTGCCCCGGAAATTTTGAGCTACTTTGCTTAAATATAAGTCCAGGAATCCAATGGGGATGCTGTCAAAATCAAAGGCAAATTCAAAGTTTTTGTTTTTGGGACTAAAAAAGCCTTTGCCAACCATGGGCGTTATTGCATTGCGTTTGGCTTTAGTATCTAATACAACCGCCTTTTTTTCTTTGTCCCATTGAGAGTTGATACTTAAATTTCCGATTGATTCATTGTTAACAACAAAGTCGTTGATGATAATATCGCTGGTTACGATGGGGGAATGAATGTTCTCTTTTATTTCGATACCTCCATTCAAAATACCCCCAAACGATAGCCTTTTGATATTAAAGAATTGGGTACTCTCGCTAAGGTCGATATTTCTGAAGTAGGCTGACAGTTTATGGTTTCCTTGGTTGTACACAGAACCATTTATGCTGATCTCCTGGTTAAGGTGGTGGGTGCGGAATGTGTTGATCCGCATTCCGTTTGGATTGAAGTTGAATGAACTCTCCTGTATGGTCCAGGTAGTGTCGTTTATGATTATTGCAGATGGAAGTAGCTGGATGTTAGCGTATAATTCGCCATTGTATGATTTGTTAAAAGTGGAGCTGGTAAAAATGGCCCCGCTGTTGGTCTTCTCTTCCCAGTTGTTCCAAAATACATTGTTAACCAGTGTGTCGTTGCTGGCTTTTTGAGAGAGGGTAAAATTATAGAAAGGCAAAAAGTCGGATATTGAAAACTTCTCAAACCTTAATTCGTTGGATACTTTTTGGTTGTCGCTTTTTAAATGCAGGTTGATGTTTTCTCCTTGCAGCGATTTGTACTTGAGTTCACTAAAATCGGCGTAAATTTCCATGTGGCTGTTTGCATGGTTGTATTCACCGGAAATGGTACTGTTGTCTGATATTTTAATTTTTGGATTAAGGTTAAAGAGTAATTCTTCTATGTTTTTGGTTTTGATATAAAAGTTTATGTCGCAAGGTGTTTCATTAGTCAGGGTTTTAATATTAAACAGACTGGGAAGGTAGGAGTGCAACAGGTTGTTGGCTTGTATAGGTAGTTGCTTTAATTGGTAATCCCCGCTTAATTCAGCTTCAATCAGGTTGGATGCAACTTTTAATTGCCTGAAATTTTCAGCTTCCTTTATTGATGTAATGATGAAACTATCGAGCTCAAATGTGTTTTTATCAGTTATGATGCTGCCATTCAGTAGTTCTATATCTCCTTCTATTTCGTTTAAGTTTTTACCGTATAAGTATGAGTGCACTTCGGCATTGATACTGGTGTTTTCAATGGAAGGCGCTATTTGAAGGTTTGCCAGGTTCAGGTTTTTGACAGAAGCATTAAAATCAAATTCAGGAACTTCGTTTTCAAAATCCATTTTTCCATTGAAAGAAACTTGTGCATTAGGGTCGTTTAGCGAAATTTTACCATTAAAACGCTTGTTTGAAAGCAAGCCGTTTAAAACTATTTTTTCGTAATTATAGTGATTGTAGTCAATGGAGTCAATTGTTCCGTTTATGTATGCATTAAAATGTTTGTCCTTGGTTCTGTAACCCTGCACGGAGACATCCATGGTAATTTTATTCAGGTTTTCTTCTGAGTTAAGAAGTTTTCCTATGTTTAATGAGGTTGTGTTTAAAAAACCGGAATATACCAGTTTGTTGTCTTCTGTTATTTTAATGCCCAGGTCGGTTTTTATTTTCCCTATATCAGTTGTAAACTGCCCATATGCAACCAGGTTGTCAATAAATCCGGAAAATTTACCGCTGTATTTTATTTCGCCTAGTTGATCAAAAGATTTTGGCAAACTGAAATCGTCAGCATTTTTATACAGGGGCATAATCTTAGTGAGATCAGGAATATTTGTTGAAAGCTCTTTTACATTCAAAAACAAAAATGTTTCGCTGAGGTTTGGGAGCCCTTGTATGTCGAAATGGGTATTCAGGCGAGTGTCAATTCCTGCATTGATATGAATGTTGCGCCCTTTGATATTGCCTAGTGTCCCTTTTAATATCCCTTTCATGTTAATGGGATATTTTATTTTAGGAAAGGCAGGGAGAAAGTACGCTATATCCTGATGTGAAGCAGAAACGGAATTGATGTCAATAAAAAAGGGCATCTGGGCAAAATCCCTGTTTGCCTTATTTGTTGAATCAAGTTTCAGTTCCAGTTGCTGTATGCTCACATACGAATGTTTTGTCTTTGTTTTTAGTTGTTTGATAGTGAAACTACTATTCCCTGCAGCAATAATTCCTTTGGTGTTGTTTATGGCAAAACCCGACTTTTCAATAAACGACAGGTTCTTTATCTGTGTAGAAAAAGAATCTTTAAAGGTTTTAATCCTGTTAATGGTGAAGTTTAAATTTGAGATTTGGATATTGCCGGGATCAAAAATGTGGTTTTCCTGTTGTTTGTTGTTGGTTTTGTATAGTAATCGGCTGTTTATGAGCTTAAACTCAGTTGTGTTGTATTTCCATTTGCTACTGCCGGATTGTCGGGTTTGGATTGAATCCAACACGGTTTTAAAATTAAATTTGTTGTCGATTTTGTAGAGCTTTGAAATGGCATTTTCGGCAGTTATCCTTCCAAAGTATAACTGGTTCCTCGAAAATACCAGCGAATCAATATCGGCCTTCAGGCTTTTTACATACAAGAGCGTGTCGTGGTTGGTGTCTTTTATAATAAAGCCTTTTACCACAATACTCTTTATGGGCTGGATGTTTATTTCTTCTAAAGATACTTCCACACCAAAATCTTCTGATAGCCGCGATGTTATCAGTTGGCCAATTGAATTTTGAACACCTGGTATTAATACAGCAAAGTACATCAGCAGGGGTAAAATAATCAGGCCCAGGATGGAATAGAATAATATTTTATAAGATTTTTTAATAATTTTGCGTTTTTATATTGCAAAAATAAACAAAAAGGTGATTTAAATGCACTGTTTTATGGGTGCATAGCAAACATTTTGCCATAGATTATAGTTTTTTGATAATAAATGTTCAGAGGTTGTTTGTTGCTGGAGTGGAAACAGGAAGTTGTTTTTCTGTTTTTGCCAATAACCAATAACCAACGACTAATAACTATTATATAATGAGTACATATATTTTGGGTATTGAATCTTCGTGCGATGATACTTCGGCTGCAGTTTTTAAAGATGAGGTGATCCTTTCAAACAGGATCGCCAATCAGGATGTGCATAAGTCTTATGGAGGGGTTGTGCCGGAGTTGGCATCAAGAGCTCATCAGCAAAATATTATACCGGTTGTTGATCAGGCATTGAAAGATGCCGGAGTGGATGCAAAAGACATTAATGCAGTTGCTTTTACACGTGGCCCCGGGTTGATGGGATCGCTGCTGGTAGGGACTTCTTTTGCAAAAGGATTTGCATTGGCTAATAATATTCCATTGGTTGAAGTAAACCACCTTCATGCCCATGTGCTGGCTCATTTTATCAAAGAACCGAATGAGGATACGGAACACCCGGAATTCCCTTTTTTATGTTTGTTGGTTTCCGGGGGTAACAGCCAGATAGTATTGGTAAAAAGTTATACCGAGATGGAAGTTGTGGGGCAAACCATTGATGATGCAGCTGGTGAGGCTTTTGATAAATGTGCAAAGGTGATGGATTTGCCATACCCCGGTGGTCCGTTGATTGATAAACTGGCCAAGGAGGGCAACCCGGATGCTTTCCAGTTTGCGAAGCCCAGGATAAAAGGTTATGACTATAGTTTTAGCGGATTGAAAACTTCGTTTCTGTATTTTTTAAGGGATCAGTTAAAGTTTAATCCGGATTTTATCGAGGAGAACAAAAGGGATCTTTGTGCCTCTTTGCAAAAAACAATAGTAGACATACTTTTGGATAAGCTGGAAAAGGCTGCAAAAGATTTAAAAGTGAATCAGATAGCGCTTGCCGGAGGTGTTTCGGCCAACTCGGGATTGCGTGAAGGATTGGTCAGTCTGGCCCAAAAGAGAAAATGGAAAACCTTTATACCTAAGTTTGCGTATACTACCGACAATGCGGCCATGATTGCCATTACCGGCTATTTTAAGTTTCAGGAAGGACAATATGCCAATCATGAGGATGCTCCATTTAGCAGAGTGGTGTTTTAGTATAAAAAAATGACCATTTTATTAAAAAGTACCATACTTTAGTCAAAACTGGTGAAGTATTTTACCAAAAGGGTAAGGTATGAATATGTTTTTTTATATTTTTGTCGCGAACTGAAAATTAGATAGATGGATTTTTCAAAAGTCTACTACAAGAGTGAGGGTTTTGTGGAGAAAGCTATTGGTAGTGAAAAAGTGTTGGTTCCGTTAAGCGATAATGTGGCAGATATGAACCATGTATTGACACTTAACGAGGTTGGGACTTTTTTGTACGATGGGATAGACGGTGAAAAATCTTTGGATGAAATTTTTAGTTTGTTGCTTGAAGAATACGACGTTACCGCAGAGGTAGCAAAAAGAGATATAGAACAATTTATTGACGAAACGGTTAATAAAGGTATAATAATAGAAAAGCACTAGTGTAAACACATTACTAGTAGATGGAAGTAAAAAGAGGAAATAAAAAAGTATATTCAAGGCCTGAGTTGGAGGTGGTAAGTGTGGATAATGTGATATCTATGGTGATGGAGACAACTTTTTCTGAGGATGAGGAAGAAGATTTATGGGGTGACCCAACAACTAAGCAAATTTCTCCAACCAACAGTCCTGCAAAAACATATACTTTATCAGAGGAAAAGGATCCGTTTGGAGGAAGTACACCTTTTGATAATTAAACCAAAGTATGTGTATTGGCATCAATTTATTGGCTTTAAATGTAGCTGATCTGGTTATTAAATTTTTTTCTCAAAGTAAAAAAATAGAGTTTGATATAGAATCTTCAGTGTTGCATTACAAAGAAAATGATGATGTACCTGAGGATTTTTTTTTAGAATATTCCCTTTCGGATACTCCTTTTATACAAGATGCGGATTGGTCTTTTGTAGGTAAGCCTGATAAAAATTCTTTCCTGAATTATTCCTGGTATATTTTAAATGAAAAAGATAAAGTAGTTATTAAAGTTGAATATGAAGATCATATTCAGCTAAAAGAGATTACTGCCGTGCTGGATTTGAAGAAGGGTAAGGGAGTTGTTGCTGTGGTGCCCCTTAGTGGAAATGTTGATGTTGTAAAGATTGATCCTTTGATTCATCCGCTAGGTTCTTTGTTGTTGCTTTATTTGGTCCATCAAAAAGGAGGGTTGCTGATGCATGCTTCCGGCATAGTAGATCAGGGCAATGCTTATGTATTTACAGGTGTTTCAGGTATTGGTAAATCTACCATGTGCAGGTTGTGGAAGGAGTGCGGCGCCCGGGCTGTTAATGACGATAGGGTTGTTTTGAGATTGCAGGGTGATGATGTAATTGTTTACAATAACCCGATGCCATACTATGCACAGTTTCCTGTACAATCTACTCTTAATAAGATATTTTTGCTAAAGCAATCGCCTGAGAATTATATAAAACCTTTAAAAGGTGTATTTGCCTATTCAAGGGTATTGGGCAATTTTATACAGCAGTTTTATGATAAGGATATGATTAGGCAGCATTTGGAGTACATTGAAAAGGTTTTGTTAAAGGTAGAGGTGTATGAGCTTGGATTTAAGCCTGATTATGATATCGTGAAACTGGTTAGAGCAATGGATTGAGTTTGTTGATGTTTTTCTTTACCTATGAAAGATTCTAGATTAGAAAATATATCCTACACATTTATTGAATTGCTTAATACAGGAAAAGAAGTTGATATCCCTGTTTATGGGATGAGTATGTTTCCTTTTTTTCTTCCGGGAGATACTGTTCGTGTGAAAAAAGTTGCAGTTCAGGATTTAATTAAAGGGGATGTTGTTGTTTTTAGGGGGTCTTTGAGGTTAGTAGCTCATCGCCTGCTGAGTTGGGATAAGAATAACAGGCGTCTTTTTTGTAAGGGAGATGGTTTAATATATAAAGACAGGCCGGTTGTATTTAATGATTATTGTGGGAAGGTGATATTGCATTTTCGGAAAGGAAGAGTGATGGAGTCTTCAAACCTGGGAAAAAGATTAATTGCTTATGTTTCTCCTTTTACAGGAATTGTGTTTTTTATATTGGGACGTATTTGGTATCGATTTTTCAAGTGATGGTTTCTTTTTAAACCTGTTAGGTCTCCATTAACGGGGCTACTAACTGGGTTTCTACCCATCTCTCCATTGACAAGGTTGTTAATTGACGGTTTTTTAACCATCTCTCCATTGACAAGGTGGCTAATTGACGGTTTTTCACCCATCTTTCCATTGACGAAGCAGCTAACTGACGGTTTTCTACCCACCTCTCCGTTGACGAGGCTGCCAACAAACGGTTTTTCACCTATCTCTCCATTGACGAGGCTGCCAATAAACGGTTTTTTACCTATCTCTCCATTGACGAGGTAGCTAACTGACGGATTTTTACCTACCTTTCCATTGACGAGGTGGTCAAAAAATCTCTTTTTTTGTACTAAATATTGGGGGATAAACGCATCCGGGAGTTTTTTGCGTTATAATAAAACGATCTGGCACATGCAACTCGCTTACTCATATTTTTACTACCTTCGACCAAAGTAAGATATTGGGTATTGCCTATAATTTTAATGCTTGATACTTTATCCTTTATATGTGATTCAAAATAAAATGAGAATAAACAGCAATAATATTTACCGTGCACTAAGGTTGGTATGGGAAAGTTCCCGTAAATGGAGTATAATAAATTTCTTTTTTGTTATACTAAAAGGCTTGATGCCGCTGATGCTTATTTTTGTGGTACAATGGTTAGTTGATGAAGTGGCTGGGTTGTATGGTCAGGGATCAAATGGTGTGTATTCCGCTTTGTTTAGGGTGTTGTTTTTTGCAGGAGTAGTTTTTGTTGTAAATGCTTTTTGTAATGCAGTTGCAGGCATTGTTCGTGAAAAACATTCTTTCTTTATAAGTGATCAAGTTCAGAACATGATTCATTCCCGTACTACATCCTTTTATTTTGCTAATTATGAAGATCATAAGTTTCAGGATGTTTATTACAGGGCTGTTAATGAGGCCTCGTACCGGCCATCTCACACCTATTATTCATTTATTGGATTGGTTCAGAACGGCATTTCTCTTTTGTTGATTGCAGGATTGCTGGCTTCGCTGCATTGGTCAATGATAATAGCGTTGCTTATAGTGGCTTTTTTAATCATCTCAATCAGGTTAAAGTATTCTCAAAGAGTGTATCGCTTTAAACGAGAGCATACCGAAGATGAAAGGTGTGTTGGTTATTATAACCGGTTGCTTACAGGGAAAGAATTTGCAAAGGAATTGCGTGTTTTTAATCTGGCAGGAATATTTAAGGCTAGGTTTGAGCAGCGGAAAGATAGTTTGCGAAATAAAAGATTTGCCTTATCTAAATTAAAAACCTTTTATGAACTTGGGGTGCAGTTGTTAACAACTTGTGTGTTGTTGGTTGTTTTTGCATTTGTTTCAAACGAGGCTATACAGGGAAATATAACCCAGGGGCAGATGGTGATGTACTTCTTGGCTTTGTATAGGGGGTATAATTTTTTGCAGGATTTTTTAGGCAGGATATCCAGTTTGTATGAGGATGGGTTGTTTTTAAAAAACTTCTTTGAGTTTTTAGATTATGATTTGATAAAAACAAAAAAAGTAGGCAGGGAGACTTTGTTTCCTGAAAAACTTAGAAAGGGAATAGTGGTGAAAGACCTGTCTTTTAAGTATCCGAATAGTGCTCGTAGGGTATTTGATAAAGTCAATTTTAAGATTTTGCCTGGAGAAACAGTTGCTTTTGTAGGCGCTAACGGGGCGGGGAAGTCAACACTTGTAAAATTGTTGTGTGGATTATACCAGCCAAATGAGGGAAATGTATTTTTTGATGATGTGGACTTGGCGACTATTAAGCCGGAATCTTTAGCTGAGAATGTAAGTGTCGTATTTCAGGATTTTATGCTGTATAATATTTCAGCAAGAGAAAATATTTGGTTGGGCGACGTGAATAAAGATATTTTGCATGTGGGGATAGAGGAAAGTGCTAAAAAATCAGGGGTTCATAACTTGCTTAATGATTTACCCAGTGGTTATGAAACTACTTTAGGTACACTGTTTAAAGATAGTGAAATGTTGAGTGTTGGAGAGTGGCAGCGCCTTGCGTTGTCGCGTTCTTTTTTTAACGATGCCCAGGTGGTAATACTGGATGAACCTACGAGTAGTATGGATGCTCAAACGGAGTCTATGTTAGTGGAAAACTTTAAGAGAATAACTGCCCATACTACTTCGATAATTATTAGCCATAGGATGTCGACCATTAAGTTAGCAGATCGGGTTGTGGTGATTGATGGCCATGGTATTGCAGAAGAGGGGGCACCGGAGCAATTGATGAAGCAAAAGGGTGTTTTTTATCGGATGATGGAGGGCGCTCATCGGGCAGGTCAAATTGGAAAAAATGATATTATGGGGTAGTTAAGTAGGTCGGGGAATATTTGATAAAATGATTTTATAAAGAGTTTCGCTTTTGGTGAAGCTCTTTTTTTGTGCTGTGATGTATTGTTTTGTATTTAATTGCTAATTGTCATTAAAAATACCGAAGAATAATGCTAATAGTTAAAAAAATCCAATAAAATATAGAAGTTTGACTAAGGTGTTAAAGTATTCTATAAAAAAGTTGATTTATTTGATTAAAAGCCCTAATTATTGGTCAAAAAAGTGAAACCCTTTTGAAAATATACGTACAAATCTAATGTCTGCCTATTTTTGTGGACAGAAACCTCATAGATGTAACAATTATTATTGGGCGTTATTACTTTACGAAAAATTATTAGTTATGAGAAATATATACTTCTTCTTGTTGTTTGTGTTCCTTTTGGTAATGGGAACAACTGTACAGGCGCAAACAACCTGGTATCTTAAAAATAACGGGGATTGGAATGTGGCAACAAACTGGACGCAGGATCCTGCGGCAGCCGTAATAATACCTACAGGAGGTGGGGTTCCTGCAGCCTGGGACAATATAGTTATTCCCAGTGCAAGAAAAGTTACGGTTCCGGATGCTTTAAATCTGGAGTGCAGCAACGTCACAATTTATGGAGAAATTGATTTGGCAACTTCTACCGGGCATACTTTTAATACGTTAATGGGGAATGGAGTACTGTCTCTGGCCTCAGGGAATTTTCCGGCAATTGGTGATGATTCTGATTTTGTTACAGAAGGAGAGGGCGAAGGAACTGTCAAACTGTATGGGAATACTTATTCCTTAACTACAGATAAAACATTTTACAATCTGGAAGTAAATCTTACCGCAGGACAAACTGTGACTTTGGGGGCTGATTATACAATAAATGGAAACCTGACCATTAAATCAGGGAAACTGGATGTTGGTAATTCAACCACTTCAAGGAGTGTTGATGTGTTGGGAAATGTTAGTGTTGAAGGAACAAATGCATATTTTGAAGTTGGAGACTACAATGCGTTTCATAATCTTACTTGTTATGGCGATTTTTTTAATAGTGGTACTGTAAAATTTACCAATCAATCCCAGCCAGATTATGGAAGCCCTACTTCTACCGGAGCTTTATTGTTGACCATGGCCGGATCGTCTGACAACTCGTTAACGTGTAATAATACTACTGATTTATACCGTTTAATTATTAATAAAGGTACGGATCAGACCTATACCGTAAGTCTTTCTGCATTAAGCGAAGAGTATTTTCGACTATACTGTGAAACCAATGTTAGTGGAGCTGCCAATAAATCGTTATACCTGCAAAATGGTACGCTTAAGCTAAGCGGTAATATGTTTATCCCTTCGCTAACAGAGGGTGGATCTGACTTTGAAATACCTACTACGGCTCAGTTGTGGTTAAATAGTTCGGGAGTTACCGTATATTCTACAGCAAGGAGTAATGCTGAAACAACAGTTGGTGGTATTACCGGTACCGGGGTGAATACAAATAATTCAGGTTCCCAGTCGTTTACGGTTAAAGGGAAGTTGAGGATTACAGAAGGTACACTGGATACAAAATCGCATGGATTAGTGGCATGGAACGATGGTAATGCTATTGTACAGATTGAAGGAGGGGTAATCACCACTCCCGGATTAAGAAGTGCCGGAACATCTACAGGAAGGTATTCTTATCTTCAATCAGGAGGTAGTGTTACTATGTATGGTGAAATAAATAGTGATGGCATTGAAAATACATCTGCAACTTTTAGTATTAAAGGTAGCGATAATGTATTTAGTATGACCGGGGGTACTCTGGAAATCCAGGACGGTAATGATGTTGGTGGTCCCGATAGAGCAATAGAAATTGAATCCGCTGAAGGTAATTATAATGTTACAGGTGGTACTATTCGTTTGAATAGAGTGAGTGGTGGTGGTGCAGACTTTTATGTGGCAAGTACGGCGCCATTGGGTAATTTGGAAGTACTTGCTGATGTGTCCGGTACTAACGTGGTATTTGAGTCAGAAATTTCTATTCTGGGGGATGTAACAATTAATGCAAATGCTACCATAAACACGGCGAATTATAATTTAAGCATAGGTGGCGATTTTACAAACAGTGGAACATATACACCAGGAACAAATGCTACAATTTTTAATGGATCTCAAAATAGTAGTATTGTAAATACAACTGTTTCGTCCGTTGTTAACTTTAATAAGTTGGTGATTGATAAGGATGAGAATACTTATGGCTTAAGTATAACTGCAGATAGTTTTACCGGAGATCATCCGGTCAATGTATCAGATAGTTTAACCATATATAAAGGACAATTTGATCTTAGTGGTTTTGAAGTTGATGTTCAGGGTGATTTGACAGTTTTAGATGGTGATATTTTGGATACAGAGGTTTCTCCAGGTTTGATTGTTTTAAATGATGGGTCGGGCTCTCAGGTTATAAGAGGTTCTGCTATTTATAATCCTTCAATGGGGTACATAGAGCAGGATAACTCTAATGGTATTTCAATTGCTACAGATGTTGAAATGGAGGATTTTACATTAACAAATGGAGTTTTAAGTATTGGAGATTATAGACTCACTGTTAATTCTGGTTCAATTTCCGGTAGTGGATTTAGTTCATCAAAAATGATTCAGGCTTCAGGAGGCCATGGAGCAAGGGGATTAAGATTAAAATTGGAAGCGGATTATACAACAAATGATGAGATTCTCTATCCGGTTGGTACACCGGGGGAGTATACAAATTGCATAGTTACAATAACAGGAGATATTGTTCCTGTTAATGGATATCTTACAGTAGCTCCTGTTGCACAAGAACACCCAACTCACGAAACAGGAAAGAATATCGATGTAATGGCAATTTATTGGAAAACTATCGCAGAAAGTCTTTCTGGTATTATAGGTGATGTTCAGTATGACTTTTATTACGATAATAGTTTTACAAGTTATGGTAAAGAATATTATTATTTGGGAACAACATGGGCTATGGATGCAAATGCAAATTCTCCGCTTACTTTTGAAGAGGGACTAATAGGCGGTTTTGCCACAGGTGATTTTACAGCAGGAGAGAATAATGGCTTTAAAAATGTAACAACAGTATATACAGTTGGTTCAGGAGATTGGACTGCAGATGCAGCTACGGTTTGGAGCGGAGGAAGTGTGCCGGAATCATATGAATTTGTTGAAATTAGGGATGGTCATACTGTAACGATGGACGGTAATAGTATTACTGTAGGTTCATTAGATATTCAGGATGGAGGTAAATTAGATGTAGGTACAACAACAGGCCATTCATTTAATATTGTTAAGGGAGATGGAACATTCAGTATTGCTTCTGAAAATATACCTACGGCAGACTATTACGAGTTTATGAATTCAGATCTTGCTACATTTGAGTATTATGGGGCAACTGATATTGATATTCCTTCAACATTTAGTGTGTATCCTAATTTACTTATAACAGGAACCAGTTCCAGTCAGAAGCTTCTTCCTGATGGTATAGATGTTTTGGTTAGAAAAGACCTTACAGTAGATGGAGATGGCTCTCTTAGAACAAATGATGCTGATGATTTGATAATTCAAGAAGATTTGATCGTTTCTAACGGTGGATTATTTGAAATAAATAATGGTAATTCTCACCAAATTACAGTGTATGGATCAATTGACTTGAGTGGAGCAGGTACAAATGAGGTTAAGGTTCGGGATGGAAGTGGAAATGCAAATGTCTCAATATTAAATTTGTATAATGATATATTGTTGTCGGCCAGTTCGGTTGTGGATTTATATAGTGACATTAATAAGCCGGTTGAATTGCATTTTGTAGGAGATGAAAACTCAACAGTAGATAATTCAGCTGGTGCAGATTTAGACTTTAGTGAAGTTGTAATTAATAAATCATCACTTAGTGATGTTGTATATATTAATGGGGCTATTGAACTATTAGCGGATGCTGATGAGGCAGATAAACCATTAAACCTTATTTCAGGAGAGTGTCACCTTGAAAATTCAGGCTCAGTTACAATATCTTCAGGAGGGTATGATTTTGATATTCCATCAGGTACAATCTTAAGGGTTGATGATGGTACTACATTAAATGTAACTGGTAATAATAAAGGGATTTGGCTTGATGGTAGTCTGATTATTGAAGGATCTGGTGTTTTGAATAATAATGGAGGAACAAATAATTATATTGAATATTCATCATCAGGTGATGCAAGTATTTCATTAGCTGGTACTGCTCAACTTAGGGTTGGTTCTCAGATCAGGAGGTCTTTGTATTCTGATGTAGGAACAATAGATTTTAGTCAAAATAGTGAAAATACAACAGTAGTAGTAGGAGATACTGATGCAGGAGATGCAACACGAGGTGTGTTTGAAATAGTTGGTGGAAGTTCATCTTTTTCTCAGGCTGAAAATGCTGAAATAGTTATTGAAAGAGGACATGGAAGCAGTAATGTTGCTTTGGAGCTGAGTCCGGGAACTTCTGTTATTAATTCAGGAGCAGGTTTTGTTATTGGAAATGATGATACTCCAGCCAGTCATACTATATCTGTTTGTACGGAAGTAGAATTGGAAAACCTAACGGTAGAAGGAGTTAATAATCCAACGGTTCAATTGCTTATATTACCTGCTACTTTAAATGGAACATTAGATATTCAATCAGGTTCTTTTAATGCTAACAGTCTTGATCTAACAATAAATGGAAACTTATCTGTTAAGGATGGGGATTTATTATGTGATGCTAATACTACTACTTTTTCAGGTATTGTTGCTCAAACAGTCGATATTGAAGCATCCGGAACAGGCTCTTATACTTTTGATGATGTTGTACTGAACTCAGGTAATACATTAACTTCCGGTGTTGACTTAACTGTAAATGGTGATCTTACCATATCTTCGGGTACTTTGAATTCGGATGGTAATGTGGTTAATGTGAAAGGAGATTTGGTTAATAATGGAATAACATTAAGTGGTTCAGGAGATGGAATTGTATTAAATAACACTACAGGTTCTCAAAATATATCTGGTTCGGGTAGTTACGGGAGGTTAACAATTAATAACGGGGATGGAGTGGTGATGCCATCACAATCCTCAGCTATTACCATTACGGAAATGCTTAAACTGGAGGACGGTATTTTTGATATTGGCCGTAACCTTATGGTATTGACAAATACAGCCGTGTTTGATGCCGGAGCGACCTATTCAGGTAACTTTACTGATGACAATATGATTCAGACTAATTTGTCGTTTACGGATGCAGGTATTAAAAAAGTATTTTCAGATACACAAAGTGGTGCTTTTGTTTATCCGGTAGGTTCGTTTGGTTTGTATACTCCGGTTACTATTGATTTTGCAGCAAATGGAAATTCAACAGGTTCCATTAGGGTTAAAGCGGCAAATGAGCCACATATCACTATTTCAGGAAGTGACATGGATCATGTATTGCAATATAACTGGACATTAGATGCAGATGGAATTACAGGATTCCAGGGAGATATAACTATGCAGGCAGACGCTTCAGATGAGCCTGCTTCCAGTGATCCGGCGCAATTTATAGGTGTACGATTCGAATTGGGCGGTACTGAAGTGAATTTATATCAGGAAGCTGATGATTATAATGAAACCTTGCATACGGTGAATATAGATTTTAATGAACCGGGTGTTTATTTAACGGATGATGAAATTGACGGTGATTATACGGCGGGAGAGTCCTCGGTGAACTATGATGTAAAGGCGTTTATTTCAGTGGGAGCCGGAGGAAACTGGACCAATAGTGCCACCTGGGATTATTATGATCCGGATACGGGAGCAACATCAGATAACGGAACAGATACTCCACGGGGAGCAATTGTTTACATAGCTGATGGAACTACTGTTGTTATGGATGCAGATGAGCGTGTTGCTTATGCTTCGTTTATACAAGGTACAGGTAGGTTGGAAGTTGGTACAACACTAAATCACAGGTTAGGTTCCGTATCGGGTACAGGTACACTATCTGTTATGTCAGGAAGCCTGCCTGCCGGAATATATACCGACTTCTGTTCTGCATCCGGAGGTACACTTGAATATGCAGGTTCTTTTACATCCTCTGTTTTAAGTGAGACTTCGGTTGTAAATAATATTTCATTTTTAGGTTCGGGTACAAAAACTTTACCTAATTATGAGACAGAGGGGGTAACTGTTTTAGGTAATTTAATTATAAATGGACCAACGGTTCAGGCCTATACGGGTCAGGATTTAAATATAGAAGGAGATCTTACATTTACCTCCGGAACTTTTGATGCAAACGATGGGAAAGTAATCTTTAATGGATCGGCATTGCAAAATATAGCTGCAGGAAAGGCATTTACTGCTGTTAATTTAAGTGATTTTTACGATTTTGAAATTGACAATTCTGCCGGAGTATCAGTAACTAATGATATTGAAATATCAAACAGGTTAACGCTTACAGAAGGAGTGTTGTATACAGATGCCGGAGGAAGCCTGGCGCTAACAAAAACAAATCCAACAGCCGAGGATATTACAGCAGCTACAGGTAAGGCTTCTTCTTATATTGATGGACCAATGATAAAGAAAATTGCTGATGGGGATAGTTTCGTCTTTCCGGTAGGTGATCAATCAAGGTATTCGCCAATAGAAATCAATACCGATGGAATAGACACCGATGGTGGTGGTTCTGATCCTGAAATATGGGAGGTTGAGTATTATAACGACTCTTATTCCGATGTATCAACCTTGCATGATGTGGCTTATGTTAGTCATGGTGAATACTGGCGGGCTGAAGGCCCGGATACTGAAGAGGCCATTGTTACTCTATGGTGGGATGATTTAAGTGGGGTGAATCCAGATGATACCAATTCAAGGATGGTTCAATACACCTCAGCAAATGGATGGAGTTCTGTGGCGGCAAGCTTTGATGATGTTAGTTCATCAGTTGCTTCAAGTGCGGATGTAGTGTTCAATGAGTATAATCCTAATGGTAATTACTTCACTTTTGGGTCATTAGCTATTGTGGGTTTTGAATGGGATGGAGATATTAGCTCAGACTGGTTTACTGCCGGGAACTGGGAAGGTGGAGTTGTACCTTCAGCAGGTTCGGATGTTACTATTGATGCCGGAGATACTTATGAGGCTGAAATTAGTGGAGCTGCCAGTGTAAATAGTCTTACCATTACAACCGGGGCTTTAACTTTAAAACCTGGCTCGCAATTAACGGTGAGTGGAGCCTTGGCTACCAATAATGCGTTAACCGTTCAAAATTCAGTTACTAATCCTACATCTATTATTACCAATGGATCGGTTAGTGGTAATGCAACCTATACATGGACCGGGTTTGCGAATTTGTCATGGTACCATATTGCGCATCCGGTAAACGGGGTAACTACTTCAGAATATGATACCTCTTTTGGAGCAAGTAATTTTGCGCTGAACAGGTATAATGCCGGAGCATGGGAAAGAGTTGCAGGATTGAATAATATTGGGGCATATACTTTTAATGACCCGCTGGAGGGCTATTCGTTAAATATCAGATATGCTTCTCAAACACTTACTTATTCCGGAGAATTGAACTTTTTATCAAGTTATTTGGACAATACTTATACTGATGGTTGGTACCAGGTAGCAAACCCATATCCTTCATATATTGATG
Organism: Plebeiibacterium marinum; assembly: GCF_026013615.1. Lineage (GTDB taxonomy): Bacteria > Bacteroidota > Bacteroidia > Bacteroidales > Marinilabiliaceae > Saccharicrinis > Saccharicrinis marinus_A. Next base: position 33,351 of record NZ_JAPDPI010000018.1, on the reverse strand, counting down.
TGGAAGAAGTAGGTTTTGATATGGGTGATTTTTTGCAGACCATATATATTGATGGCTACGATAAAGTGACGCATACTTATAATATCGAAACTAATGTGGGAGTTAATGGTGGATCAAGATATATTGCACCGGGTCAGTGTATGTGGCTGAGAACCTATACGGCTACAGCAGATGCTATTTCAATAGCAAACTCTACTAGGGTTCATTCTACAGGAAGCTTGAAGAGTGCTATGATTGAAGATAACAATATTTTCAGGATGGAGGTCTCTGATGGCTCTACAACTGATGAGTCGGTGGTGTTGTATAGTGCAGAGTTTGGTTCGGAATTGATTACCAGATATGATTCGGAGAAGAAAATGAATGGTGGTGATGTGGTTAATATATATAGCATTAAAGAGGCTGGAAATATGGCTATCAATGCACTTCCTGAATTATTGGCAGCTGATATTGTGCCAATTGGCTATAAGGTTTCAGATGCCGGGGCGTTAACCTTTAAAGCAACAAATATTGTTGGGTTTATGCCGGAGGTGGATGTTTATCTGGTTGATAAGTTGGAAGGTATTGAGGTTGATCTAAGAGAAGATCCTGTTTATCCGTTTACCTCATCAATAACAGAGTCTTCAGATAGGTTTGAATTAAGGTTTGAGGCTGCAGTTATAACAGATATCGAAAAGGGTAGATCGGATGTGTCGCAACGAAATGTTGTAATTTATTCAGCAAAGCAAGAAGCTACAGTAAAAGTAACCCAGGAAGTACTGCAGAAAGAGAATAGGATTATTGAGGTGTATAATGTAGCAGGCCAGTTGGTTGAGCAACTTGAACTAAATGATGTTGAAACAGTATTTGATCTTCCGCAGGCTAATACTATGTATATTATTAATGTTAAAGTAAATAATTCATCCTACCAGCAAAAGGTACTGGCTAAGTAATGTCTTTTATACCAGTTAATAGCCTTGTAGCGTAATTGGGTTAAATAATAAAGTAATAGTATATTTCAACCTGGTAGGTTTCATTAACTTGTCAGGTTTTTTTTGTCATTTAATTTAGGTAGTTAATCAGCATTAGGAATGTGTTCGTTAAACAATGGCGGTGTTTGTGTCGTTGTTTTCTGAAAATATCTATTTTTGTAGGAATTTTGAAATTATAATGTTTGTAAGTCAAATATTTTATAAAGATTGATTTGTATGAATAGAAGTTTTCAGTTTCTGGTTTTACTGTTCTTTATTAGTGCTTTGGGTTTAGTTGCCCAGACTGGTCCGGGAGGCATATGTACCAGTGATGATTTGGTGGTTTGGCTTAAGGCTGATGCCGGAGTTACAATGGATGGATCAAATATAGTGAGTGAATGGGTGGACCAATCTGCTAATGGTTTTGTTGCCTCGCAGTCGAATGCAGGTTATAGACCAACTTACCTTGCAGATGGAGGGAATGGTTATCCGGTTATTCGGTTTGATAAGGATTTTTTATTTATTCCTGATAATTCTGGTTTAGATGGTTTTGCTAATGGAATATCGGTTTTTGTTGTTCTGAAATCAAGCGGTGCTAGTGAGTTTCAAGGAGTAGTTTCTAAAAGTACTAGCTGGAATGCGAATTGTTCTTATAATATGTACATACGTAGTGATGGAGATTTAAGGATGATAGTAAATAATGGCGGAGCAGATGCTCAGTCCCTTGGAAGCGGAACAATTGGTTCAGATACTTATATTTTATCAGGTATTTATGATCCTATAGTTAAGCAGAGTTTGGAAATTTTTTATAATTCAACCTCTAGTGATATAGATGGAGGAGAAACTGCAACTGTAGGTTCTTATAATTCAAATTTAAATATTGGAAATGACACGCCTTCAGGTAATACGAATGCCTTGAAAGGAGATATTGCCGAGGTCATCATTTTCAATAAAGGATTGAAAAGTGCAGAGCGTTTATTGTTAGAGAATTATTTAAGTGAGAAATATGGAATAACAGTTTCCTCTGATATTTTTGGAGTTGATGGAGGTTATGATTCATCATATTTTACAGACTTTACTGGTATAGGACAAGAATCAGATGGAGCTGTATCTATTGCAAATAGTGCTGGTTTTTATATCAGTGATAATGGAAATTCTTTGGACAATAGTGAATACATTACATTTGCTCATAGCAATATTGTCAATTCGGTGGTTACTACTGAAATTTCAGGAAGTGTTGAAGCCAGGTGGGCCAGTGATTGGTGGCTTGAGAAAACTTCAGTAAATGGGATCAATGCAAATATAACTTTTGATTTACCGGAAGGGATAGAAGGTGGGGAATACCCACAAAATATCTCTAATTACGTTTTATTATATCGGGCGTCAACCTCAGGAAACTATTCTGTTGTAACGGCTACCCCAAGCATTGGAGATGCCGATCAGGTGGTGTTTGATGTAACTGATGTTAATTTGCAAAACGGGTATTATACCCTGGGTACTAATAATCAAACCGATAGCCCGGTAGAAGGAGCGCCCGGAATCACATGGTACACATTAAAAACAGGCAATTGGGATTCCTGGGAAACCTGGACCTTAGATCCGTCTGGCGCCTTGCCTAATAATCCTGATAAAACATACCCTCAGGAACTTACAGATAGAGTTGTGATCAAGGACGGAAAAACGGTTACAATGAATTTGAATAATTTGCATTGTGCCAGTATTGAAGTTGAAGGACGTTTAGACTTGGTTCAAACCTCGGGGCATACCTTTGATAAGATATCCGGAGGAGGTAGGGTTTTAATGGCCTCGGATAATTTCCCATCATATCTTGATGCCTCAGGATTTATGGATGTTGGGCAGGATGAAGGAACCGTAGTGTATTATGGAAGTAGCTTTTCTTTACAAAACGATTACACTTTTTATAATATGGAAGTGAATATGACTTCGGGAAATATCCTGACAGTTTTGGGAGATTATACTTTAAATGGTGATTTGAACATTAATACAGGTACTTTTAGAATAAATGATAATGATGAGGAGGATGTAATTACCTTGACTGTAAATGGGGATGTAGCTGTGAAGTCCGGAGCTGGAATCCGAACAGGATCAGGTGATACTTATACATGGTTTGGAGGTAATCATGACCGATATCATCAAATAATAATGAAGGGGGATTTTGTTAATAATGGTACTGCCTTTTTTACCAATAGAACAAGTGCTGACTATAATGATGACGATGATACAGGTGCTTGTGAGGTGATTTTTAATAGTGATATTCGTAATCAAACAGTTCTGTGTAATGGAATAACCCGTTTTAATCAGCTTACTTGTGATAAAGGAACTGATAAAACATATATTTTGGATGTGTCAGCAAATGCCGTGGCTAATTTCAACTTATTTGGCCGCAACAATGAAAATGTTTCAGGCGATAATGGAGAAGGAGGCGACAGGGATGGCAACAAAGCATTACGCCTGTTGGCAGGAACATTAAAATTGGGTAGCAACATTGTTATTGAAGAATTAGCAGAAAATAATACCTGGGATATTGATGCTGATGCCAGATTGTGGCTGTATGCAAATGCTTCGGTTAAAATAGATGGGGCAAATTATTTGGCAATATATGGTACCTTACAGTGTTCTGACAATGCTACTTTTAGCGAAGTAACAGGTCTGGGTGCCATATTGCGTAATAGAGGAGTACTTAAAATTGAAGGGGGAATCCACTCTTTCAATTCAATCAGAACGTCATCCTGGGGGGCGGGTGATGATCATCTGGGGGCATATGTTCAGTCTGGAGGAACCATGAATGTAATAAATGAGTCGGGTCAAAACCAATATGCAGCATTTCACCTTCCATTTAAAACCAATGTGTTTCAGATGAGTGGTGGAACCCTGTTTATTAATGATCAGCAAAACGGAGGTGATGCTGATGATTTTTCCATGATTGTTAACTCTAGTGATGATAACAGTAATGTTACTGGAGGTACCGTGATAATTGATGCTGGACAGAATGTAGGAACCAGCAATTCATATAAACTCAATCTTAGGGCTCCGGTTTGGAACCTGATCCTAAGGAATTCATATAGTACAACATTTTCTATTGAGATAAGTCCTTATGATTATACCGGAACCGGAGGTGATGCAGAAGATATGGAAGCTTTACCTTTAAAGGTGTTGAATGATTTTGTTATAGAAGGTGCTGATTACACTAACTCACTTCCTGAATATTCAAATGCTGCTGATGTTACTTTTAACACGAATAATGCAGATGTGTACATTGGACGTAATTTTAGTATTTATGAAGGAGCTACTTATAATTATGGTACCAATACCACAACGTTTAATGGAACAGAGGATGGAGAGTTATATATTGGCTTTTCTACACCTGATAATGGTTATGAGCAACATTTTAATGATTTTGTATTAAATAAATCCCAGGGTAAAGCATTGAAAGTTGTTGGAGATGAGCAAAAAACAGCTCAATATCAGCTTGATAATGGTTATGCTCCTTATAGGGCAAATTTGGTGTATATTGATGGAGATATAACTATAGAGAGTGGGATATTGGATCAGGGGGCGCATAATGTCAGGTTGTTTGGAGCCAGTAACACGGTAAAGAAAAATGGACAATGTGGAGTTTATGAAGAAGGTTTGACCAATCCATTTGCTTTGGTTATGTTTAAAGATGGCACAATTAATACCGAAAGTGGAGCCGTATTTGGGAACGTAAAACTAAATCCAGGTAATGGGAATTCAGTCGCATTTACTAGTGATGTATATGTTAAACGTATATTCTTTGCAAATGGAATGCTTAACCTTGGATCGTATAACCTGAAAGTAGATTATTTGGATGATTATAATAATGGTATTAATAATGGGAATTATGATTATGATCCTTATGAAATAAGTGATGGTAGTTCATCTGAGTTTATTTATACTGCAGGCAATGTATCTGACGGAGGTTTAACATTGCTTGTAAATGAAAACCGGACTTACGGTTTCCCAATAGGAGTAAGCGGTAAGTACACACCTGCAGAAGTAATTGTTTCTAACATAGATGATGCTGGTTATATAACGATTAACCCTGTTGATGAGGTGTTGAAAACGACTAATGATGTTGGAAATGTTTTAGAGTACTACTGGCGGGTTCGTCCGGATGAGTTTTCTGTGATGCCTGATGTTATTTATAATTTAACATATGATGACTCAGATGTAATGGGTGGTACTAATGCTGAAAAGAATTACTACCCGGGAAGGGTATTAGGTGAAAGCCCATATACACGATTACACATTCATGACAAAGGCAGAGTTGACGATGCAAACAATATTATAACATACGATGATTCAAGTGGAGGTGGCCTGCCATTAGTCAGAGCTAACTATACAGCAGGAGATAATAGTCGATTTACGGGAGATGTAGAAATATTTTACTCCAGGGACAATGCCCGGGAAGCAAGATGGAGATCTAACAACACCTGGACACGTAGTGACCGCTTGAATGACCTGGATGGGAATGGTACAATTGATGAATATGAATATCATGACAGCCGCCAGCCAGGTGTAAATGATTACCCTAAAGAAGGTGATGTGGCTGTAATAGGTTGGGTTCCTTGGGGTAACACAACCGGAAATGGAGGGGAAGGAGAACCGCATGGGATTTGGATCGATGGTACCCAAGAGGCGTGTGCTGAGTTAATCTTTACTCCCATGGAAGATGTTTCAGGAAATCCAACGGCTCGGGTATATAGATCAAATTTTCAATTTAGGCCATGTTTATGTATAAATAATAATAGTGGGGAATTAACCTGTGACCTGGTTAGCGGGGAAGGTATGATTTGGGCAAGAATTGGAGATCCGGATTTTTCTTTAATGGATTTAAAGGAATTTGTTGTGCAAGATTCTTCTTATATTGTTTACGAAAACTTTAGTAATGATAGGATTATTAGCAATTCGCCCGATATTTCGCCCAACTTGATGATTGCTAATAGTGGCTGGGGGAGTAGTAATTTTAATGTTACCCTGGATAAAGATATAGTAACCAACGGGAACTTTGAAATTTTAGGAAACGCAAATGTGATTTTGGATAATGACTTAGATGGAGATTTTACTATAGGTCGTAATTTGGAATTTTTTGAGATAACTAATCCGGAAGAAGGATCTCCAAGTGGGGGAGGTGCGGAATTAGTTTTCCAAAATAATGGAAATGAACGAAGTGTAACTGTTGGTGGAGATATTCTCCTTCGTAACACAAACAACCAAATTTATGTTCAAAATGCCAATGGTTCAGCTTTGGATCATGAGTTGTTTGTTTTTGGAAGTATCAACCAGTCAAAGGCAGGAATCGGATTAAATTTATGTGATGGACCCGGTAATGATAGGATTACGTTGTGCTTTAAAGGAGATTCTGATGAAAGTATTGATATACTTGCAGGAAACAATCCTGATTTATATAGACTAGTAATTGATAAAGGAAATGATAATACCTCAGCCTTATCATTAAATTGTAACTTTTCAATTCAGGGAGCAACTTCCGGGGTAGGAGTTGAAAAGGCCATAGAATTACAAAATGGTAAGTTAATAGTTAACCATAGTGGTATAGATATGGATTTAACTACAGGAGATGATGATTTTTATATCCCATCGACAGCAGCTTTGGAGGTGCAAAAAGGAACTGTAAATGCCCTAGGAAATTCAGGTATCAGTTTGGACGGTTTGCTGAAAGTATCGGGAGGTATTGTTGATATGGCATCGGGTAGTGGAGATGACAATCCAATAGTATATTCTGCTTCGGGCAGTGCAGCTATAGAAGTAAGCAATGGGGGTCAACTTTATGTGGGTTCACAAATCCGGCGTAGTGAAACTAGTCTGGAAGGTGTTCTTTCATTTACCTTGCAGGATGAGTTAAGTAAAGTGGAAATTGGGCAGGATGCTGCAGGGATAGATGATAGAGGGATTTTTGAAATTTTGAATGATGGAAGTTCTTTTACTCATACTGCAGGAACTTTTACTATAGTAAATGATCTTAGGGCCAATGCTTCTACGCCAACTTTCTATTTTAATCCAGAAACAAGTAATCTGACTAGTGGTACATCTATAAATTTTGGTAATGGTAATACATCATTCCAAGGTAAAGTCTTTACAATTTATGCCGGGGCTGAATTGGAAGACCTGAATATAGATAACACTAGTATGGAAGGTGTTAAATTAACATCTAATGTTGTTCCTTTAACTGTTAATGGGAGTCTTAATATTACCGAAGGCGCCGAGTTGGATGCAAATGGACTGGATCTAGTTGTAAATGGTAATTACTTTAATGCAGGAACCTACACAGCCAAATACAATAATACATACTTTTCAGGATCTGCAGACCAGGTTGTAACACAAACTGGTATTGGGAATTTCTATAATTTGTATAAAAATACTTCAAGCAAACTGGTTCTTAATAATAATGTAACAGTCGATCGGGAAACACATTTAACAGCCGGAACATTTAATGATGGGGGTTATTGCTTTTTTGCAAAAGGAGATATGTATATTGATATAGTTACATCATCTGGTACTGATGTTGATGGAGATGGAAAGGGGATTGTTGCTTGTGGAACAGAACAACAGAACCTGTTTGGAAATCCAACAATGGCAGTGTTTAAAATGGATAATCAGGAAGGAGTTCAGATTCCTGTAGGAAATCAGGTTACTATTTCCAATGAGTTAATTATGAATAAAGGTATTCTGGATATTGATCAGAACATGCTGGTTATTCAGAAAGGTGCAGATATAATTGAGGAATCATCCTTTTCAGAAGACAACATGATCCAAACCAATATATCATTTACCGATGCAGGGATTAAAAAGTACTTTAGTGCCATTAGTTCTAATACTACTTTCACTTATCCAATTGGTTCTCAAGGAAAATATACACCTGTTGTTTTTTCTATAGGGACGCTAAATGAAGATGCTTCTATCAGAGTAAAAGCTGCCGATGAACATCAGCCAACAGTTCAGGAAGGACTAGGGGTTATGGGTAGCGGTGAAACAGATAATGTATTACAATACTATTGGATACTTGATGCAGAGGGTGTGAGTAATATTGCAGCATCGGTTGTGATGCAAGCTCAGGCTGATGATGAATCAACAACAGGAGTATACAATACAGGTCAGTATATTACAGCCAGGTTAAGAAGTCGGAACTCGGGGATTTGGGATAAGTATGGAAATGCTGTAAGTAATGATTATAATGAGAGCACCCATGAATTGACATTTACTTTAGCGGGAGGTAATGACCAAATTGATGGAGATTACACGGCAGGAATTGATGATGCAATACCAGATCAGGTAGCACAATATGTTTCTGTTAAGAATGGTAGTTGGGGAGATGAAGATACGTGGTCACCAACAATACCTAATGGCCCTCGTGGAGCAAGGGTATTGATCAGGCATGATGTTGATATGGATGATAATTATAAAGTTTCTTATGAAACAAGAATCGATAATGGAGGTAAGCTTATTGTTGGGGATTCATATGGACATCGCCTGGGGAATGTGTATGGAACCGGAACTTTATATATGGAAAGAGGCGATATGCCGGCTGGAGAATATGATGGTTTTTTTGCTGCAGATAGTGGAAGAATTGAGTTTGGTTACACAGGGGTTTTAGATGGTAGTGAAGATTATGATATTTTGAGCTCAATTCCTTCATGTAATACAGTTGTAGTTAGTGGTGATGGAATACGTCGACTGCCCAATATTGAATTGCAACTGCATGGAGATTTGATAATTGGAGAAGAAACAGAAACAGACACACCAGTATTAATTAATGAGCATAACCAGAAACTGAATATTAAGAAAAATTTAATATTTTATAATGGTACTTATACGTCAAAAAACGGTGCTGATTGTACGATTAATTTTAACGGTTCTGCCCAACAGATGATTGGAGGTCCTAGGGGTTTCACTACAGGTAATTCCAGTACACTTTATAATTTAGAATTAAACAACAGTACTGGTTTATTATTAAGTAATGATATTGAGATTTCAAATAATCTGACATTTGGATCTGGTGTAATATATTCTTCAGAAAGTGCTAATATTACTATAACCAACACTGCAACCAATTGTGTATCCGGAACTTCAGATTTGAATTACGTCTCCGGGCCTTTAATAAAAGCAATAAGTGCGGGTGATAAGTTTGATTTTCCTGTTGGAGATGCCGGGCGATATGGGAATGTGGTTGTTGATAACGTGAGCGTTACGGGTAGTTGGGAAGCTCAGTATTATAATAATAATCCTGGAGATGATGGTTTTAGTCCCGATAATATGGTTGATTCTCCTGAGTCTGAAAAAGTAGCTTATGTCAGTCATAATGAATACTGGCGAATTGAAGCGCCTGCATCAGGTAATACCGCAAACCTTACGTTAAGGTGGGATGAATCTAGTGGAGTAAATCCAAATAACGAATTTAGGGTGGTTCGTTGGACAGATCTGTCTCCTGATGATTTGTGGTCTAAAGTTAATGTTGGCACAGTTGATATAGATCTAAGTACTGTTGATTTAGAATCAGATTTGACTTTTGGATATACAGGCGGAAATAACAATCACTATGTAACTTTTGGTTCTATTACGATACCTGCATACGATTGGAATGGTACTACTTCGGATTGGTTTGATAGGGATAATTGGAATTCAGGTTCTGTTCCTACCGCAGGAACTATCATAACTATAGATAATGTTGGTGAAGCACCAATTATTTCTAAAGGTTCTGTAGCTCAGGTTTATGATCTTACTATTGCATCAGATGCCAGTTTAACGCTTAAGCCTGGAGCTAAATTAACAGTAAATGGAAGTTTGAAAACAAACAATAAGTTATTTGTTCAGAACACAGTTGCGAATCCTTCATCCATTATTACGTATGGGTTAGTAGAGGGTAACGTAACATATAGCTGGACTGATTTTGCAAACTTATCCTGGTATCATATAGCACATCCTGTTTCAGGTGTAACGAATGCTCAATATGAGGCGTCTTTTGGATCAGGTAATTATGCTTTAAACAGATATGTAAGTGGATGGGATCGAGTTGCAGGGTTGAGTAATAAGTATGCAGATAACTACAGTTTCTCTGATCCATTAGAAGGTTATTCGTTAAACATCAGGTATGCCGGACAAACGCTCTCTTATACAGGGGCTTTAAATAAAGGTGATAGTTATACTGATGATTTCTCATCCGGTTGGTATCAGGTTGCCAATCCTTATCCTTCATATATAGATGTAGAAAACAGCGGATTTAATCTAAGTGGATTTTTAAATACTGTTTATATTGATGGGTATAATAAAGTGACGCATACATATAATCGAGAAACAAATGTGGGAGTAAATGGAGGTTCAAGATATATTGCTCCAGGACAGTGTATGTGGTTACGGACTTATTCTGACCAATCGGTTACTATAAATAAATCAGCACGGATACATGCATCGGGAAGTTTAAAAAGTGTATTGGTAGAAAGTAACAATATATTTAGGATGGAGGCTTCTAATGGTATTTCTACAGATGAAACCGTTGTATTGATAAGTGATGAGTTTGGATCAGAACTTATAACAAAATACGATTCTGAGAAAAAGATGAATGGAGGAAATATTATTAATCTTTATAGTATTAAAGACAATAATGATCTAGTAATAAATTCAGTTCCTGAATATGAAGAGAGTGTAATTCCTTTGGGATATCAAGTATCAGAAAAAGGTATGGGCGAATTTACTTTTAAAGCAACAAATATAGCGGCATTTATGCCTGAGCTTGATGTATATCTTGTTGATAAAGTAAATAAAGTAGAGGTTAAATTAAGAGAAGAGCCAATATATACTTTTACACCAGATTCAACTGAAGCTAATGCCAGGTTTGAATTAAGGTTTGAGGCTGCTGTTACTACGGATATGGAAACAGAAGAAACTAAGGTTTCGCAACGAAATGTTGTTATCTACTCAACAAACCAAACAGCCACTGTAAAAGTTACAGAGGATGTATTGGCTAAAAAGAACAGGTTGATAGAAGTGTATGATGTGGCAGGACAGTTGGTGGATCAAATAGAGTTAAATGATAAAGAAACAACCTTTGACTTACCGCAAGCTTACGTGATGTACATTATTAAAGTAAGTGCCGGAGGTTCATCATACCAGCAAAAGGTAGTGACGAAATAAAACAAAAAAAGGCAATAGCTTAAATACAGGCCTGACAGTTTTTTAACTAGTCAGGCCTTTTTGTATTACCATTATGTCCTAAAGCAGGTTTATGCCCCTGAAACCCGCGACAGGACAGGAGAAAGTGGTGCAGACGATAAGAAAGTAATACAGCTTCACTATATTTTTATGCAGGACGAGAAAATTTTTATGCAGGACAGCGGGAAACTCGTGCAAGGTGTTAAGAAACCCGTGCAAGGCGGGGAGAATATCATGCAAGTGTAAAAAACTTTACAATGCCCTTTGCTATTGTTTCAAAATAAGGAACCGATCTTATTTACAAGGTGCTTATAAAGATCGTATCCTATTGGCTATAGGCTACCGGCTATCAGCTATTCGCTATCAGCTCTTTGCTTAAAACTTGTAATTTACCCCAAATAATACCCCAAATGAATAAGGCTTATAATCATACCCTGTTGCATTGGTAATGGAGTTGATAAAATACTTTAAACGGGGCTCCACATTAAAATCAAAAGAGGAATTTAAAGGAGTACGAAGCCCAAACCCAAAACTGGCACTATATCCCACGGAATTGATATTTTCCATACTGCCAATTTTGCTTTTGCTATTGTTGTTTATCCTGTATGCATTATTCCCGACTAACAAGTTGGTGCTAAACCCGCCGTTTAGGGATACTGCAATTTTTCTTTTAATGAGGTCATATTTTAAAATAAAAGGAATCTCAATGTAATCAAGCTCTTGCTGAACATCAACTTCATAAGAGCTGGTACTTGTCAACGAAGAGATGTAATCCGTTTTTTCGGAGATAACACCTGGGCTTGGAGAGTCGGCATACACATTACCGGAAGATCGTTTTTGTATAGTTCCCAGCGAATTTTGCAATTCGTTGTTGCCAGAGGTAACCCTTTCTCCATAATCGGCTATTGCATCGTACGACAAGGAGTTGTTAAAGACTATAGATGAATTGCTAAACTTTTGGCCAACTTGAGTATACATAAGGCCAGTTTCTATCCTTAAGCGTTTGCTTGTTTTAAAATCCAGGTTTATTCCACCGGTCAAACTGGTTATACCACTTTCTTTATTGGCATAATTTTTATCCGAATTTCGATAGGAATAGGATGGAGCAATTTTACCTCCAATTGAAATTTCCGAAAATAATTGTTTCCTGTTTTTTTCTTTAGTATCTGTTTCAGAAAACACAAGGTTGGTTAACTGGTTTGTTTCAAAATCTTTATTGAGTACAAAAAATACAACAGACGCATTAATCTCTTCGGTTGGTAAAGCTCCTGTTTTGTAGTTATCTAACTTTGAATATTTGGGGTGTTTGTTTTTATTTAATACAATTGTGTTCTTTTTATTTAAAGAAGCGAAGTGCGTATTGTTTTTATTTAATTCAGATTTTTCCATAACAGGGCCTTGGTAGTTTTTTGATAAGGTTTTTTCATAATTCGTACCAGCCTCCTCCTGTCTATCTGAATCAATATGGTTTTCTATACTTGAAATTACTTGAGTGTTTTGTTTGACTGTTGTTTCTGTAATCGAAGAATTATCAGCTGTATAATTAGTTTTTTGGGTATTGGAGATTCTTTGATTAAAGAAAAGAGTGGCTAAAAATATTAAGCCAATAATAGCTGCAGCAGCTGTACCTTGCCAAATTACCAGGATCCTTTTCCTTTTGCGTTCCTTACCCAATTGGGAGTTTATGGCGTCCCATACATGAGTAGGAGGTGTTTCCGAATGATTGGATAATCCTTCCCTAAATAACCTGTCTATGTTGTTTTCCATGCTCATGCTATTATCGAATCATTTTTTTTTACTGCAAGTTTGTCCTTTAATATTTTTCTTGCCCTGCTCAGGTTCGATTTGGAGGTTCCTGTTGATATGCCCAGTACTTCAGATATTTCCTGATGTGATAATCCCTCCATGGCGTATAGGTTAAAGACCAGTTTGTATTTAGGAGGCAGCTCTTCTATCATTGAGAGTAATTCTTTAGGATTTATTACCTCAACGGTATTTTCGGTATCGGCAGGTTCGTCTTTAACGATATTTTCCAGTGATTCTACAAAATATACCGGGTGTTTCTTTCTGAATGATTCAATAATGGTATTTACAACTATCCGTCGCATCCATCCTTCAAAAGAACCTTCGAACCTGTACTTTTTAATATTCGTATATATCTTAATAAAACCTTCCTGGAGATTATCCTCAGCTTCAGTCCTGTCCTTGCAATATTGCAGGCACACGCCAAACAGCCACGGCGAAAAGGTATCGTATAATAACCTTTGAGCCTTGGAGTTATTCTTTTGGCAACGTTTTATAATATCTTCCAGGTTTTCCACTTAGTATTTTGGTCTCAAGCTATTTGGTTGACTAATCATTACAATGATTTTTGTAAAGTTAATCTAAAAGCAGGAGACTTGCTTTTTTATTATTGATGATGAAAGATAAAATAAAGGGTTGCGTGGGATAAAAAAGAAAAGCTATTAGCCTATAGCTATTAGCCATCACCTATATGCTATTAGCCATCAGCTAAGAGCTATTAGCTATCAGCTATATGCTATGAGCTAACAGCTATTTAATGAATCTTTTTCATCCGATCCATTTCTCTTTTGGCATCTTTAAGTTTAAGAGTTTCTCGTTTGTCGTGACTCTTTTTACCTTTAGCCAAGGCAACTTCCACTTTTGCCCAGCCTTTTTCGGTAATAAAAACCTGTAGCGGAATAATGGTCAATCCCGATTCTTTGGTCTTTCTATCCAGTTTTTGAAGTTCTTTTTTGTGCAGCAAAAGCTTTCTTTCCCTTAAAGGCATATGGTTATTATAGGTGCCAAAAAAGTATTCGGCAATATTGAACCCTTTAATCCAAAGCTCATCCTTTATAAAATAACAATAGGCTTCTACAAGACTGGCTTTTCCTAGTCTCAATGATTTTATCTCGGTTCCTGATAGTTGGATGCCGGCAATAAACTTCTCCATGATTTCGTAATCATGATATGCCTTTTTGTTTCGTATGTTGATTTTATTTTGAGCCATGAATAATATTTAATGCCATTTTAAAAGATCAAAAACCGCTTAATTGAGCAAAAGCTTTTGAAATCATATATGGAAGCAACAAAATTAATAAAGTAATGATAATTGTGAGCACAATCTTTAAATCTTTAGTTTCAAAATCACCAAGATAATTTAATCCAACCCATACAATATACCCTGTGTAAAGTCCTAAACCTCCAATCTGGAATAAATAGAACTGAGGAATTAGCAACACAAGAATCTCTATTAGAAAAACAACCACCATGGAGTAAGCTGTGATTTTTACCGATAATTCTTTGATATCTGCTTTTTTTGAAATCTGGGCAAAACGGGGAATTGAATTGATCAATATATAATAGATTGCCACTAATGCTCCAAAATAAGAAGTGAACTGGGCAATGGCATTTTTCAAGGCAAAGGTAAAATCCGGATCCTGATGTGCCGTAAATGAATTAACAAATGCAATTAGGGTAATGATGGCAATATAAGGTAATGCAAACTCACTCAGTATTTTGTTAAAGTCACTTTTCTCAGAAAAAATCACGACCCATTCTTTTTGAGGCGTTATTAAAAGGTTTTTCGTTCTTAAAAAGATGTTTTTATACCTGTTGATTATGCTTTCTTGTGTGTTTTTAGAGTTCATATGTGCTCCATTAATGTGAGGTGTGTTACTTTTTGTAGCTATTATTAATTAGTTTTGTGGTTACAAAAATATAAAAAAAGAAACGAGCCATGAGAAAAAGTTGTTACACATGAGAATCATTTTTTTTCGTTGGGCGCCCTTTCCGTTTTTCAGGCGGACGAGTAGCACTTAATAAGAAATAATTATACATGTGAAACTATCATGATTAAGTAAGCTCACAGGATGACGAATTAATAGCTTTGAATTCCCTTTCTTCAAAACTCAATTCATTGATCTTGATACTTGTGTCTCGTATACTAATTTTTAACACGTGAAACTATAGTTATGAAACAGGAGTCACCATATAATCTGATTGTTATTTTAGGCCCTACGGCAAGTGGGAAAACAACTCTGGCCACCCAACTGGCTTATAAAATAGGAGGTGAGATTATTAGTGCAGATTCGCGGCAGGTGTACCGGAGTATGAATTTGGGAACAGGAAAGGATCTGGAAGATTATGTTGTTAACCATACCCCAATCCCATACCATTTAATTGATATTGTTGACGCCGGATACAAATACAATGTGTATGAATATCAAAATGACTTTTTTAAAGCTTTTGAAGATATAAGAAAGAGGGGCAAGATGCCTGTGATGTGCGGTGGAACAGGTATGTATATTGAAGCTGTGTTGAGCCATTTTAAAATGGTGCATGTCCCATCCAATCCGGAATTGAGGAAAAAGCTGGAAGGAAAATCTCTGGATGAGTTAACGCAGATTTTATCCTCTTTTAAAAAACTACATAATACAACAGATGCAGATACGGTTAAAAGAGCTGTCCGGGGAATAGAAATAGAAACTTATTATAGTGAGCATCCTGAAATTGAAGTGGAACTCCCAGAACTAAATCCTCTTATTATTGGAGTAAAAATTGACCGGGAATTAAGGCGGGAAAAGATCACAAAACGCTTAAAGTCCCGTTTGGATGAAGGGATGGTTGATGAGGTACGGGGTATCCTTAATTCAGGAGTAAAAGCTGAGGATTTAATTTACTATGGCTTGGAATATAAATACCTGACCTTGTATGCCACAGGTGAAATTTCATATCAGGAAATGTTTGAAAAGCTCAATATTGCCATTCACCAGTTTGCCAAGCGCCAGATGACCTGGTTTAGGAAAATGGAAAGGAGCGGGTTTCAAATTCATTGGATGGATGCCATGGAGGCCGAGGAATTAAGAGTTCAGGAAATTTTGAATTGGTTGTAAATTGAATTCATCAAGGGATTGAAGCTGTTTGTCATTAAAAATAGTGTTTTAATAAGTAATTGGTACAAAACAAAAACTTCTTGGTTTTTTTAGCGTAATTATTATTGTCTGAAAAATGAACGATTAAAAGTATTGTATTAGCGTAGTAATGGACAATATTGAGTTATATATAAACAGGATATCTAAGCTTGCAAACAGGAATAAGGAGCTTAACAGGGAGATGAATGAAATTGTAGGAAGATACAATTTTATCCAAAAACAGAATGATAAGTATCTTAGCCTTTTGTCCAACTTTTCGTTTGAAGAAGAGGATAAAAAGGTTACCCCCAGAAAAAAAATACGGCGTTTTAAAAGAGCGTCTCTGTTGTATGCTTCTATTGAAGGGTTTCATAAACTTAGCGGCCACCCCAATGCAGAAAAGCTAATGGACAAATTGGATGAGCTGCAGCTGCGTATGGGTGATATAGCCAAAAAATATGATATTATTAAAATAAAAACAGTAGGTGATATTTTTATTTTTGGAGGGGGGATGCTCGAAGAAAACCGAACAAACCCTATAGATGTTATCCTGGCTGCCATTGAAATGCAACAGGCAGCCATTGAAATCAATGGTGGCGAAGGTGGTACGGCTTTCTGGGAATTGAGCATAGGTATCCATACCGGTCCGGTTTTGGCAGAACCAACAGGACGAAAATCCACACCCTTCCGATTGGCTGGAGACTCAGTTAATTTTACCAGCCGTTTGGGAAAAGCATGCAAGGCCGGAAGTATAAATATATCGGCAATGACTTATGAATTGGTGAAGGAGTTTTTTGAATGCTGTTCATCCGGCGAAATGCCAGTGAAATATAAAGGTTTTATGGAGTCGTTTTATGTAGACAGGCTTTTGCCCGAATTTGTTAAGGAAGGAACCTTGTTTGGTACAAATAATAGCTTTAATGTTAAGTATTCGTTGATTCAGTTTTTAGATATTCAGGAAGAGGTGTTGGATATGCTTGAGCAAAACCTTCCGGAATACCTGTTCTATCATAACATTAAGCACACCATTGACGTTGTTACTGAAGTTGAACTAATTGGCTGGGCAGAAGGATTGAGCGAGGAGGAGATATTGATTTTGAAGCTTGCCGGATTGTTTCATGATGCAGGGCATGTAATCAGTTATGAAGATCATGAGTTTCATGGTACAGTGCTGGCCAGGAAAATGTTAAAAAAATACCATTATGCACCTGAAATTCTGGATAGGGTTTGTGCATTGATAATGGCGACACAGTTTCCTCCCGAACCCCAAAACCTACTTGAAAAAGTGATGTGCGATTCTGATCTGGATTATTTGGGAAGGGCAGATTTTATTCCCGTGTCAAATATGCTTTACGAAGAGCTTAAGGTTAGGAATATGGTTGGTTCTTTTACAGAATGGAATATAAAACAGCTCACTTTTATTCGCAAACATCAGTATTTTACAGATACAGCACAAAACCTTCGTGAGGTAAATAAGAACAAACAGATAGAACGTTTAGAGCGGTTGCTCGAAGTAGGGGCGCAAGGGAGTTAGTTGTTCAATGAACAATGAACAAATTGATAATTGATCATTGATCATTGTTCATTGAAATATGTCAGGTTCTTTTATTTGTGGTTTTAATATCTTTGGTGTTAAATAACTAATATATTAAAATTATGAAGAAGAGCCTTTTATATTTAATGGGCGGTTTGTTAACCTTAGCTTCCTGTAAGGATGCAAAACAAACAAAAGCAAGTTACGAATCTGCCATTCCTGATGTTAAAGAAAAAGTAGAGGAATTTATTCCTGTTGAGTTAAAAACAGACCTGTCCCAACTCACCGAAAATGAGCGTTTGATGCTCCCAATTTTATTTGAAGCCGGAAAAATAATGGATGACTTGTTCTGGAAACAGGCCTGGGGTGATAAAGGTGCCTTAATGCAAGGAATTCAGGATGATTACCTAAAGAAGTTTGTGGATATAAATTATGGTCCCTGGGAACGGCTGAATAATAATACTTCATTCATTAAAGGTATTGGCGCAAAGCCTTTGGGTGCAAACTTTTATCCGCAGGATATGACAAAGCCAGAGTTTGATGCCCTTGAAAATGAAGCTAAAAATAGTTTGTATACTCTTTTAAAGCGTGATGATGCAGGTAAATTGACTGTCGTTCCATATCATGAAGCTTATCAAGAAGAACTGACAAAGGTTTCAGGGTTATTGAAAAAAGCTGCGGGTTATGCTGATGACGAAGGTTTGAAGGACTATTTGTTAAAGCGTTCTGAAGCTTTATTGACAGGGGAATACTTTGAAAGTGACATGGCATGGATGAGTATGAAAAACAATACCATTGACTTTGTTGTGGGACCGATTGAAAATTATGAAGATGCTTTATATGGTGCAAAAGCTGCATTTGAAGCGTTTATTTTGGTTAAGGATAAGGAATGGTCGGGTAAATTGGCTCACTTTGCAACACTGTTACCGCAGTTGCAGGCAGCTCTGCCAGTGGATAAAAAATATAAGAGTGAAGTGCCTGGTAGTGATTCTGATTTAGGGGCATATGAAGTGATTTTTTATGGGGGTGATTGTAATGCCGGAAGCAAAACAATTGCTATAAACCTGCCTAACGATCCTAAAGTTCATGTTGAAAAGGGAAGTAGGAAACTTCAGTTAAAAAATAGCATGAAAGCTAAGTTTGATAAGATTTTGGTTCCCATTAGCCAACTGTTGATTGATGACGACCAGCAAAAGAATATCTCGTTTAATGCCTTTTTTGAAAACACCATGTTTCATGAAGTAGCACATGGTTTGGGTATTAAAAGAACTTTGGACGGAAAAGGAACTGTTCGTGAAGCATTAAAGGAAACAGCTTCTGCTATTGAAGAAGGTAAGGCCGATATACTTGGGTTGTATATGGTTGATATGCTAACTGATATGAATGAGCTGGGTGAGGATCAGGTGCTCATGGATAATTATGTGACCTTTATGGCCGGGTTGTTCCGTTCAATTCGTTTTGGAGCATCGAGTTCTCATGGAAAAGCAAATATGATACGTTTTAATTATTTTAAGGAGAAAGGTGCATTCTCCAGAAATGGGGAAACCGGAAAGTATCGTGTTGACTTTGAAAAGATGCGAAAAGCAATGGTTGAATTGTCTGCAGATATTTTAATTATGCAGGGAGATGGGGATTATGCTAAGGCAAAACAGATGATTGAGGAAAAGGGATTTATCCAACCGGAATTGCAAGCTGATCTGGATCGGATTGCTCAGGCAGGTATCCCCAGGGATATCGTGTTTAAACAAGGCAAAAACGTAGTTGGTTTGTAGTGTTTACACTAAAGGTGTATTCCTGAAAAGGAAAATGTTTTACGTTACACAATGTGGCAATTGTGTTGTGTATCAAATGCTAATCAAAGTTTAAAAGTTCGACTCCTCTGGAGTCGATATAAATTCTGGTATAATACTATAAACGTTTGAAGCCTCTGGTTTCATTTATCTAATCTAATTGAACTCCAGAGGAGTTAAACGTTTATAGAATATTTGTATTAATAACATTAGCGACTCCAGAGGAGTCGAACATCTTTGCTGCCTTAATTCAGACTCTGATACAAACCTTTGTTACTTTGCGTAAAAGTATTTTGTTTAAGTGTCTTGTAAATCAGTTTTTTGGCTCAAATATAACGTCTATTACTTTTTAGAAGGATCTTCAGGTCTTTATTTAAAAACCAATGTAAACTCTAATATTTCCGGTCTGTTGCCCAATCTTACCGGAGGTCCCCAGGTTCCAAACCCGGTGCTGACATAAAAATGGGAGTCCCCTTTCTTTTTATAGCCTCGGCTTACTTCAAATATTCTTTTTGTAATATATCCTAAAGGCCATAGCTGGCCGTGGTGGGTATGTCCGCTAATTTGCAAATCAACACCTGCATCACTGGCTAATTCAAGATGAAATGGCTGGTGATCAAGTAAAATGATGGGTTTGTCCAGGTCTAGCTCCCGGGTAAGTTCATTGGGGGTTTTTCTGGGGTTCCCCGTGAAAGAAGTCTTGTCTTTGTCTTCTCGTCCTGTAATGTAAAAGCTGTTGTTAATTAATACAGAGGTGTCTCTTAATATTTTTATACCATGTTCTTCCAGGTAACTTACAGAAGCTTCTGCCCCTCCAATGTATTCATGATTGCCAGTTACAGCATAAGTGCCCAGAGGGGCTTTTAAATTTAGCAGGTTTTTGCCAAGGTTTTGTTCTATTACAGGTTTAACGTCTTCATCCACTACGTCTCCGGCAAAAAGTATGATATCCGGTTTTAAGGAGTTTATAGTATGGACTAGTTTGCCTGTTTTTCTTGGTCCGATTATAGTTCCCAGGTGTATGTCGGAAGCAGCTACAACTTTAAGTGTTTTATATTTTCCACCATCTTTATTGATTTCAATAGTTTTTCGTACAATTTTAGGTGTCCAGGCATTAATATGTCCGGCGATGATTAGTAGTATAATCCCGGTAGTTACAATATAGGTAGTATTAAGTTTGAGTTGTGCATAATTTCCCATCCAGGATGTGGGTAGAAAGTTAAACAGACTGTTACTCCACCGGATTATATCTATCGAGAAGATAGCTAGTGTAAAGTATAGCATTCCGGCAAACCAAAATGCTCCTGTCCAATGAAAAAAGTTTGCAACTGGCGAATACCAGGCTTTTTCTAAAAAGCGCCCCAAAGGATATGAAACAAAAAGTATTAACATGATCCATTTTAACCAATAAATTAGGTGTGGTGCAGCTTCCAGCCCCTGAGTTGCCCTTTTGAAAATATATAGGTTTACTAATGCATGGATGCTTAGGATAATAATAATAAATATTGCCATTTTTAATTTTGTCATTAGTTTCAATTATTTACAAACGAAAATTCAAAGATATTGTTTATTGCAAAGAGGTTTGCAGGTTTTTAAACAAACTAATTGTTTATATGAGTGAAGTGGCGTTTGGGCCGGCTAAAATTGTTTTATTGCTTTTCTATAAAAATTCTATAGAATAATTTATTAATCCAGTGTGGCTCTCTTTGGGGATGATCGTCAAGCCATTTTTCCAGATTCTTGATTAAGTCTTTAGAATGCCTTTCCCGAATCTCTACTCCGGTTGTCAGGATTTTTATTATTTCATCAGTATGAAGCAATCGCGGAGGTCTTGGAAAACGCTCCTTGTATATGGCAGGTGAAATGATATTGAATAATTCAGTATCAATATTTCTGGGTTTGGGTATTGGATAAGTAAGTTGTAGGTTGATTAAAATCTCTGCATTGCAATCGTATAAAGGTTTTTGCTTTGTAAGTGCTTCAAGTAGTGAAATTGCAGTGGCAAAAGTATCTGTTGATTGGCTAAAAAGATCCCTTTTTTTTAAAACTTGTTCGGGAGGAGAGTAGATTAAAGAGAAAGATTTGTACTGTTCTCCTGCATGCGCTGGGAAAGTGATGGCCCGCTCATAATCTAATAGGACTATATTTTCAGGATTCCATTTAGATGGATTTTCTTTGGGATGGTGTTTGATGAAAATATTTGAAGGTTTTATGTCTGTGTGCAGGATGTTGTTTGAATGTAATACCTGTAGTTCTTTAAGTAGATTAATAAACAGCTGTATAATGAATCTTTTAGGTATTTGTGCATATTTAAACGAACCTTTTATGGCCGTTTTAAGGTCTGTCCCTTCTGCGTAATCTCTAATAATATAATGTTTGTTGTTTAGTTTAAGGTATGTAGACTTTAAAAAGGAGGGTGAATTGAGGTTGTTGATTGTTTTAAGTATTTGCAGCAATTCATCTTTGGGAACATGGTATAATTCCTTTATAACAACCTTTTTTTGTGTGTTTGGATGAGTAGCTTTGTATGTTTTGCCAAATTTGTTTTTAGCAAGAATCTTCTCAATCTTATAATCACCAATTTGTAAATCCATACAGTTTGTTTAGCTATTATTTTTTGAGAATTTGGAATGCAAGAGGGTGTATAATGAAAAAACATCAATATACACCCTTTTGTAAAAGTATTAAAAAGTTGAGATTATTTTAGATATTCATCCAGCCATCTGAAAAACTCCCGGTGCCATAGGATGCCGTTCTGCGGACTTAAAACCCAGTGGTTTTCTTCGGGGAAACAAAGAAACCGAGCGGGAATGCCACGCATAATAGCTGTGTTAAAAGCTCCCATGCCTTGGGTGTATGGAATCCTGAAGTCTTTTTCGCCATGGATAACTAAAATGGGCGTATCCCAGTTTCCAACAAACTTGTGAGGAGAGTTGGCATAGGATCTTTGGGCAATTTTGTTGTTTTTGTCCCAATAGCTTCCTTTTAGGTCCCAGTTTACAAAAAACATTTCCTCTGTGGTTGAGTACATTTGCTCAAAGTTGAAGATTCCACAGTGAGAAACAAGGGCCTTGAATCTTTTGTTGTGGTTTCCTGCTATCCAGTATACCGAAAAGCCGCCATAACTTGCACCAATTGCCCCAAGCTTGTTTTCGTCAACAAATGGTTCCTTTGCAAGGGCATCAATAGCACTGAAATAGTCTTTCATATTTTGTCCGCCATAGTCCCCGCTTATTTGTTCATTCCATTCTTGTCCAAAACCTGGCAGACCTCTTCTGTTTGGGGCAACAATAATATAATCATTGGCCGCCATAAGCTGGAAATTCCATCGTAAACTCCAGAATTGACTTACTGTACTCTGGGGGCCTCCCTGGCAGTAAAGCAAAGCCGGATATTTTTTTGAAGGGTCGAAATTGGGTGGGTAAATAACCCAGGTTTGCATTTTTTTGTTGTCAGAAGTAGTAATCCATCGGCTTTCCACTTTGCCCATTTCCAATTGAGCCAGCATTTCTTTGTTCTCAAATGAAATTTCTTTATCAGACCCATTTTCAGGGTTTACCAAATAAATTTCTGTAGGGTGCATCATTGAACCCTTGGTTGCCACAAGTTGGTTTTTAGCAGTAGTTACTGAGTAATAGTTATGAACTCCTTCCGTAGTTTTGTTTATTGAGCCATAGCTCAGTGCCAGGTTGTAAATTTCATTTGTTCCCTGGTAATTGCTGATAAACCAAATTTTATCGCTTTCTGGCGACCAGGAAAGGTGGCTGGCATTATTGTCAAATCCTTTGCTGTAGTCTTTTTTCTTTCCGGTTTCCATGTCAAGGATAAATAACCTGTTTTTGTCAGATTCGTATCCATTGCGTTCCATGCTTTCCCATGCCAGGTATTTGCCATTGGGAGAAAATACGGGATTAAGGTCGTATCCCATCATGCCTTTAGTAAGGTTTTGGGTTGTTTTTTTATCAAGACTGTATTGGTAAATATCTGCATTAGTTGAAAAAGCATAACTCTTTCCGCTTAGTTTTTTACAACAGTACACAAGGTGTTTTGAGTTGGGCGACCAGGCTATTTGTTCAATGCCACCAAAAGGTTTTAGTGGGGTGTCATGGGGTTCATCTTGCATTAAATCGGTTCCGGAAGTAATGATTCCATTTACCGGGGCAATAAATACGTGACTATAATTCGTGTCTTCCCATGTATCCCAATGTCTGTACATAATGTCATCTTCAATAATGGCATTTGCATGAGGAAGATCCGGATACCTGTCGTGAATGTCTTCTTTGATTTTTACGTCTGCCGTATAGGCAAGGTGAGCTATGTCAGGAGAATACATGTAGTTCGATATTCCCTTTTCAATATTAGTTAATTGCTTTTTATTATGGCCGTTGGCATCGATCTCCCAAAGTTGAACAGAACCGCTTTCGGCTGATAAGTAGTTAATCATTTTTCCATCGGGACGCCATGTAACCGCAAATTCATTTGTTTTGGAGTTCGTAATCTGAGTTTTTAATTCGTTTTCAATTGAGTATGTGTAGATATCGGTATACGATTTGTCTTCTTCAATGTTGGTATATGTAACCGTATATAGGATGGTTTCTTTGTTGGGAGATACAGAAACATTTCCTATTCGTCCAAGCATCCATAGAGTTTCAGGGCTTAGTTTTGAACTTGGCAATGTTTTCCCTTTGTTTGAGTAGCTGGTTTCAGAACTTTGTTTAGGTTGCATGCACGATATAGTGCATATAACCAAAAATAGCGGAACAATTATTTGTTTCATGAGTTTATGTTTATGTAATTGAAATATTGTTTTTTATATGGGGTGTTGTATTTGAGTTAGGGAAATACGATCCATTTAAAAATACTAAATTATCCTTATGCAATATTATAATTAGCTGGTAATTTATACAAGTTGTTTTAAACATTGTAAAGATGATTTTTGTTAGTGTTATAGCGGGTGTAAAATAAATGACTATACCAGTCGGTGTTCCTAATTTATAGAGTTGCTAAGGCTTTAGGTAAACATTATAGAATTTATGACGTATATCATTTAGCAAAATGGAAATGGTTTTTGCTGAATGATTTCGTTTTGTTGTTTTCAGTTAATTACATTAAGGTATATGAGGATGGGTGTTGTTAAGATGTTTAAATTCAGGTCGATAATTGGTCAGATTATCTCTGTAAATCTTACTATGGCTATTATTATGGCATTGTCAATTGTTGTTCCTTTGGGAATTTTGTCCTATAAAGCAGAAATGAAGAGGTTGGTTGCCCTTGAAGATATGTTAAATCAAGATTATGACAGGGGGATTAAAAATCAGGTAGAAACAGCGTATAGTTTATTAAATGAGGTATATAATAAATACGTTCAGGGTGAATTTTCTGAGGAAAGGGCAAGGATAATAGCAGCAGACATGGTTAGAGGCTTGACATATGGTGAGGCGGGGTATTTCTGGATTGATACCAGTGATGGAACAAATGTTGTTTTGCTTGGAAATGCAACTGAAGGAACAAATCGGTTTGATCTTCAGGATGTTCATGGGAAATATTTGATTCGTGAGATTATAAAGGTTGCTGTTGCAGGGGGCGGTTATACAGAATATTGGTTTCCAAAAAAAGGGGAAACAGAGGCTTTGCCTAAACGAAGCTACTCAAAGTATTTTGAACCATTTGATTGGGTATTGGGAACTGGTAATTATATTGATGACATAGCTACAAGGATTAATGCCGAACGCGAAATTGAAATGGCTGAATTAAAGAGAGTAATGTGGATGATTATATTGATTTCGTTGGCAGTGCTTGTGTTAGCGGCTTTGGCTACAATATGGTTTGGTCGTAGTTTTTCCAGGCCAATAATTTCTTTGTCAGAGAAAACACAACAATTAGCAGCTGGTAATTTGGGTGTTGGTTTTGATAAGAGCAGGGATGATGAGATAGGTGTTCTGCAGGCTTCTTTAAAAACTACTATAGAAAAATTACGTGGCGTAATCAGGGAGGTGATAGATGGGGCCTCTAATGTATCTTCGGCTAGTGGTCAAATGAGCAAAACAGCCGAGTTTATGGCGCAAGGTGCCAATACACAATCTGCATCTACAGAGGAAATATCTTCATCGGTGGAAGAAATGGTCGCTAATATCCAGTCAAATTCGGAGAATGCTAAAGTTGCTGAAGGGATAGGGGTTAATACGGAAACCAATATGAATGTTCTTCAGAAAACAATGAGGGATAACCTTGATTCAATGAAAGAGATAAAGGCGAAAACCAATATAATAAATGAAATTGCCACACAGACTAACCTGTTGGCACTAAATGCCGCAGTGGAGGCAGCACGGGCCGGTGAGTATGGCCGGGGCTTTGCGGTGGTTGCTGCAGAAGTCAGAAAGCTGTCGGACTATACCCAAAGAGCTGCTACGGATATTGACAGGTTAACAACTTCAAGCCTGGGTGCAGCAGAGGAATCATGGGAAAACCTTGAGAACCTGTTGCCGGAGATTCAGGCAACGGTTGAAAGAGTGAGGGAAATATCATCTTCGAGTAAGGAGCAGGAGATAGGCGCTGGCCAAATTAATAATGCTGTTCAGGAATTGGTTAATGTTACCTCGCAAAATGCGGCCTCATCTGAGGAGCTGGCATCAAGTTCAGAAGAGTTGTCTCGCCAGTCAGAACAACTAAAGGATGTGATTACCTTTTTTAAATTGGAGAAATAAATCCCCGTGAAGGGTGTTAGGGTGTTGATTTATCGGTTTAAAGGAAGTGTGTTTGAATAATTAAGTTAATTAGCTTCATGGTATATGGTAGGGTCAATCTCTTCAAGGATCGACCTTCCTTTGGAATAATCCCTGCATGTCCACTGCCAATCCTCAATAATGCGGATCTTACCAGTTTCCATTATTTCTATTTTTGAATGGCAAATGCCGGTAAGCAGTTTGTTTTCCTTGTTTGTGTGGTGGTATTGCATTTCGAGGAAACCATTGGAGTCTAAGGTGCCGCTTAGGCGACCTGATTTAATGGTGCCTCCTTTGTATTCAGCAGTTACATAGTTTCCAGATTGTTTATACAGGAATACAGTTTCGGAATTGGTATCCCCGTTGGAGGTGTTGCTTTTAGTTATAAATGCTTTGTTGTTTAGGTCTATCATGTCTGCTTCAGGTTAAGGGAATGTGTGTATTAAATTAACTAACTTTTTTTGATGAAAACAAGAAAGGTCAGTTTTTATCCTGACCTTTCTTGAATTTTTTATGCGATAAAACAGGAGTATTCCTGTTTTTATGGTAATCTACTTGTTGTTTTTAGCTTCAATTATTTTTTGCTCCAATTCATCCATCAGTTCCGGGTTGTCTTTAATAACATTTTTTACAGCTTCCCTTCCCTGTCCGAGTTTTGTGTCACCGTAGCTAAACCACGAGCCACTCTTTTTAATTATATCCATATCAACACCAAGGTCAAGTATTTCACCAACTTTAGAGATACCTTCACCATACATAATGTCAAATTCAGCTTTTTTAAACGGAGGAGCTACTTTATTTTTTACAACCTTAACCCTTGTGTGGCTACCAATAACATCTTCGCCATCTTTTAATTGAGATGCCCTTCTGATGTCAAGTCGTAAAGAAGCATAGAATTTAAGCGCATTACCCCCGGTTGTAGTCTCGGGATTACCAAACATTACACCGATTTTTTCACGTAACTGGTTGATAAATATACAGCAGGTATTTGTTTTATTGATGGTAGAAGTTAGTTTACGTAATGCCTGCGACATCAGGCGGGCTTGTAATCCCATCCTGGAATCCCCCATCTCACCTTCTATTTCGGCCTTTGGGGTTAATGCAGCAACTGAATCAATAACAATAATATCAATAGCAGAAGATCGGATCAGCTGGTCAGCAATTTCAAGTGCCTGCTCTCCGTTGTCTGGTTGAGAAATTAATAAATTTTCAATATCAACGCCTAGCTTTTCTGCATAAAATCTATCAAAAGCATGTTCAGCATCTATAAAGGCAGCAATACCTCCGCTTTTTTGTGCTTCGGCAATGGCGTGGATTGCCAGGGTTGTTTTACCTGATGATTCAGGTCCGAATATTTCTATTACCCTGCCACGAGGGAATCCGCCAACACCCAAAGCCATGTCTAAAGATAATGATCCGGTCGAAATCACAGGGATGTCTTCAATCTCATTATCTCCCATTTTCATTATAGTTCCTTTACCATAGGCTTTGTCAATTTTGTCCATGGTAAGTTGTAGCGCCTTTAATTTTTCTTTATTAACTTCTTGTTTTTCTGCCATTTTAATCGTTGTAAAATATTTTCTTATATTATTTATGCTATTTCCAGTTCTGTGAAAATCTGGTTAGTGTGGTCTTTGGTCTTTACTTTATTAATTATCTTTTCAATATAGCCTTTTTCATCAATAATGTATGTGGTACGTATTACACCCATATACTCTTTGCCATACATTTTTTTTAAGCCCCAGGCATTGTATAATTCAAGAATTTCATGTTGGGTGTCAGCAATCAGGTCAAACTTAAACCCAAATTTATTTATAAATTTTATATGCGATGCTTCGCTGTCAGGACTTACCCCGATAATAACAAAACCCTTTTCTGTAAGTTCTGTATGGTTGTCGTTTAGGTTGCATGATTCAGCCGTACATCCGGGAGTATTATCTTTTGGGTAAAAGTATAAAATAACTTTTTTTCCAAGATAATTACTTAATGAAATATCTTCACCGTTTTGATTTTTTCCTGTAAAAACAGGAGCCTGATCACCTTCTTTTAAAGTTTTCATTTTGATAAAATTTCAAGTTGCAAATATACCCCATAAAACGAATACATTTATACTTAGTTCAAAACTTGTAAAAAAAACAAGGATGATAAAGATATAAATAAAGTTGAATTCTGAATATAAGTCCTTGAAATTAATAAGACAAGGGAGGTTGGGTGTTGGGGAATTTTATAACAGGGATGTATTAAAAAACATAAGGATTTAGGGAATTGAGCTTATATTTATATTTTTGACAAGAATTAAAATGGTTTGATTGTTATGATTAAATATTATTTGGGAGTATTGATATTATTAATGGGGTTTTCTGTGGTGGCACAAATCCAAACAGAAAAAAAAGAATATACTCCTCAGATGGGATTGGATTACTTTAGGTCAGGAAATTATATTGAAGCACAAAAAGTATATCAGGAACTGTTGGTTAAATATCCTAAAGACGCCAGATATAATTTTTATATGGGTATTTGCGAAGTGAAAAACCGCAGTAATATTTCCGGTGCCATAAAGAAGCTGAATTATGCAAAACTAAAGAGGGTAAGTAAAGATGTTACTTATTATTTGGGACGGGCGCATCAATTGTCGTATAATTTTGAAGAGGCTATCTCTAATTATAGTTTATTTGTTAAAAACACAACGTCATCCGATAAAAGGATAGAAAAGGCTAATGTTTACATTCAGGAATGTAATATAGGTAAAAGGATTACTTCAAAGATTTATAACCTTGAAGTTTTAGAAAAAACAAAGGTCAATAAATCAACCATGTTAAGTCAGTATCATCTGGCAAAAGATGTTGGAACTTTATTGAGAAATGGAGACTTTTTTGAGTCGGGAGTTGATCCTGATAATGTTATGTTTGAGACTGAGAGAGGTGACGTGGTGTATTTTTCGATGGAATCTAATGATGAGGATACATTGAGTATTTTTAAAATGGTGAAGCTGATTGATGGATGGGGAGAGAGTGAGACTGTTGGAGCACCTGTTAACTCTGTGTATAATGATGCTTATCCTTTTTTGGCTACAGATGGCTTAACTTTTTATTTTGCTTCTGATCGCCCCGGTGGATTGGGGGGCTTTGATATTTATAAAGCATACTACGATAATGAGACCAATAGTTTTCTGGATCCAATTAACCTGGGAGTGCCGTTTAATTCACCGGATGATGACTTTATGTTTGCATCAGATGATTTTAATGAGGTAGCTTTTTTTACTTCTAACAGAGAAACCTGCGGCGACAGTTTAATGGTTTATAAGGTACGTTGGAATGGCCGTCAGGTACGTAATATGGTGG
This sequence comes from Plebeiibacterium marinum, assembly GCF_026013615.1. Taxonomy (GTDB): domain Bacteria; phylum Bacteroidota; class Bacteroidia; order Bacteroidales; family Marinilabiliaceae; genus Saccharicrinis; species Saccharicrinis marinus_A. The sequence goes on along the minus strand of NZ_JAPDPI010000018.1, from coordinate 3,895 downwards.
ATGATATGAATCAGGTTGGGAATGCTGCCAGATTGAGTTTGTCGACAAATGAAAATACCAGGATAAATACTTCCAGAGAGTTAGATGATACTAAAGCTAAAACTGTCCAGCGCAACAAAGGAGTCTTTCAGTTTGAGATTAACGATACATTGGTGTATACCCAATATGAACATTTTGTTAGTACAGAGGCCAAAGAGATGTTTATGCAAGGTTATGCTTTCGATCAGGAAAAGGATAGCCTTTCATCGCTTTTAAAGCAGAATAGGGCTAAATATAGTATTGTTAGGTCGGAAGTTGAGCGGAATGAGATAGTTAATGAAATTTTAAAGCATGAAAGCAAGGTATATAGTCTGGAAGATAAGATAGAGGAAAAGTATCTTTATGCGCGTCAAAAAGAGCTTAATGAAATCATCAGTCAAATTCAAAGCGGAACTTATAAACCTGATAAGGAGGTTGAAGAATTAAAATCAAAAGCAAAGAGTATTGAAGGAATTTTGATCCCTGAAAAATATTCAATGTTCACTTCAGAAGAGTTTGATAAGCATTACTCTAAAAATAAGGAAATGTATAAACAATTGTTTTCTGATAATGATATAAAAACGCTCCGATATGCTGATTCGTTATATGTATGGGCTAATATATTAAATCTGGAATCATCACAGCTCCTGGCACGTTCCACACAGGTGGAGGAAGACAATTCTATCAAACTGAACAGGTTGATTAAAAAAGAAAATGAAAATACGGAAGAGCCGGAGGAATCAAAAGCTTCATCTTTAATTAAAGAATCCAAGGAATTGAAGATTCTGTCCACAAGGATATATCATAAAGCCTTGGATAAAAAATATCCGGTTTATTGGTTGAAATTGAAAGATATTTCAGGTAAGGTAGATGAAGGATCCGGTAAAGAGATTTTTGAACTTACTTATCAGGGGAATGCCTATTTTAGGGAAGCAAAAAGAGAATTGAGTACATTGGGCGGATTAAATATTGAGTCTTTTGAAAAAGCAGGGGCTATGAAAAGAGCCGGTATTGAAAGCCAGGAAAATGCACTTAATTTGTATTGTTCAATGATAAAAGATGGATTTCAGGTTATTGAAAGTAAAGCGAAAGAGACAAAAGGAACCATTCAGAAATCATATAGTGAAATACATAAGGGTAATAGTGGAGAAGAAGTTTCTGAAGTCATAAAGGAAGTTGAGCAACCAAAGGCGGAGAAACAGGAAGTTTCTGTAGTTGAAAAAACAAAAGAAGTTGCATTAATAGAAGAGTATAAAGTTCAGATTGGTGTATTTAGAAACCAACCATCAAAGGAGGCATTGGCAAAAATTCCTGCAGTTTCTTCAATTGAGTTAAAAGGAAGAGGATTGACCAAGTATTTTAGCGGAAGTTATAAAACAAGGCAGGAGGCGTTGGAAATTATTCCCGTAATAGTTGAAGCAGGATTTCCCGGAGCATTTGTTGTGTATTTCAAAAATGGTGTCCAATCATCGATTCCAAAAGAATAGGCTGTAATAAATAAATTTGCAGGAACAGGATTTTTTGAATAAAAAGTGTTATTTTGGAATACAAATAGATGTGTTATGGATTCTTTTGGAAAAAAATGGAAGAGTGATCATTTAAGTAAGGGGAAAGAAAGCATAAAATCCTTAGTGCTTCATAATGACAATGTGAATTCATTTGAGTTTGTTATAGAAGCCTTGGTTGATGTTTGCAATCATGATGATATTCAGGCAGAGCAATGTGCTTTTTTAACCCACTTTACAGGAAGATGTCAGGTTAAACGAGGTACAAAACAAGAATTAACGCCTATTAAACAGCAACTGGCAAATAAGAACCTTTCAGTAACTATTGATTAAAGATATGTCAACAACAATTATTGTACTCCTTATCCTTTTAGGATTGTTTCTGCTTATTTTAGAATTTTTTGCCCTGCCTGGAGTAACATTCGCCGGAATAGGAGGGGCTTTGTTTATAGGTGTAGGTATTTTTATGGCCTATAAAAATTTTGGTTCAATAGGTGGAAATATTACATTGATAAGTACTGTTTTGCTTTCTGTGTTTTTGGTGGTTTATTCATTAAGATCCGGGACCTGGAAGAAACTTATGCTGGATTCTGCGGTTGAAGGACAGGTAGAAGTAAAGGAAGAGTCTGCTATCAGAACGGGAGATGAGGGAGTGGCTATTACAAGACTTAACCCTGTTGGTAAAGCAATTGTTAATGGAACTACCATAGAGGCTCATTGTCCGGGTAACTTTGTAGATGCCAATACAAAATTAGAAGTAACAAAAGTTTTTAAAACATATATAATCGTTAAACCTAAAAAATAATAATTATGGTAGATATTGGAGGCCTTGGATTTTTTGGCCTATTAGCAGTAATAATAGTACTGTTTTTCTTGTTTTTGTATTATGTGCCCATTATTTTGTGGTTCTCGGCATTGGTTTCGGGAGTTAGAATTTCATTAATTCAGCTAGTTTTAATGCGAGTTCGTAAGGTTCCGCCGGCTGTTATTGTGCGGGCGTTAATTGAGGCTCATAAAGCTGGGCTTAAAACCATTAAAAGAGATGAGCTGGAAGCTCACTTTTTAGCAGGGGGGCACGTGACCAGAGTAGTTCATGCACTTGTTTCTGCAGCAAAAGCAAATATCGATTTAACATTTCAAATGGCTACGGCAATTGATTTAGCTGGACGTGATGTATTTGAAGCAGTGCAAATGTCAGTAAATCCCAAGGTGATAGATACCCCACCGGTAACAGCAGTGGCTAAAGATGGTATTCAGTTAATCGCAAAGGCCAGGGTGACTGTTAGGGCCAGTATAAAGCAGTTGGTAGGAGGTGCCGGGGAAGAGACGGTTCTTGCCCGTGTAGGCGAAGGTATTGTATCTTCAATTGGTTCTTCTATGTCGCACAAGGCTGTGTTGGAAAATCCGGATTCAATTTCAAAAGTAGTGTTGGAGAAAGGATTGGATGCTGGAACTGCATTTGAAATTTTGTCTATTGATATTGCAGATGTAGATATAGGTAAGAATATAGGTGCGGTGCTTCAAATAGACCAGGCAGATGCTGATAAAAATATTGCTCAGGCCAAAGCAGAGGAAAGAAGAGCTATGGCCGTTGCATTAGAGCAGGAAATGAAAGCCAAAGCACAAGAAGCAAGAGCAAAAGTAATAGAAGCTGAAGCTGAGGTTCCCTTAGCCATGGCAGATGCCTTTAGATCGGGTAATTTGGGGGTGTTGGATTATTTAAAGATGAAGAATATTGAAGCAGATACTTTAATGAGGGATTCGATTTCAAAAACACCACCTGAAAATCCGGATAAAAAATAAAAAAATATAGGGGCATGAAAATGCTCCTTTTTTTTGTGCTGCAATTGTTTACATGAGTGAAGGTAAATATTAAGTGAATTTTAGGTTGATTTTTTTTTATAAAACTATTGCAGCATAAAAACATTTTCCTACATTTGCACTCGCAATCACAAAATGAGTGTTGCAAAGGGGTCTAAAAAGTTAGACTTTATGACACCTGGAGGGGTGGGTGAGTGGCTGAAACCACCAGTTTGCTAAACTGACGTACGGGTAACTGTACCGGGGGTTCGAATCCCCCTCCCTCCGCAAGAAATTTTGAGTTTAAAAGTACGGGGTGTAGCGCAGTCCGGTTAGCGCACCTGGTTTGGGACCAGGGGGTCGGGAGTTCGAATCTCTCCACCCCGACATAATAAACTTAAAATATTCTTTAAAAGTACGGGGTGTAGCGCAGTCCGGTTAGCGCACCTGGTTTGGGACCAGGGGGTCGGGAGTTCGAATCTCTCCACCCCGACTACTTAAAAAACTAAATAAGTTAAAAGCCTGTAAAATGTATGTTTTACAGGCTTTTTTATTTTTTGTTATTTCAATAT
>NZ_JAPDPI010000187.1 GCF_026013615.1 Plebeiibacterium marinum | reverse complement strand
GAGCGGCCTAGGGTAAAACTGATAACTAGGGTTAAGTCGTAACAAGGTAGCCGTACCGGAAGGTGTGGCTGGAACACCTCCTTTCTGGAGAGAGTTTTAAGTAAGTTGAAAGTGAAAGGTTTAAAGTTGAAAGTATTTTTACTTTATAACTTTAAAAACTTTATAAACATTCAACTAAAAAAGAATCTTTACTTCCTTTTTTTTAGCATTTCAAAACAGTCCTGTAGCTCAGTTGGTTAGAGCACTACACTGATAATGTAGGGGTCCGCAGTTCAAATCTGCGCAGGACTACTTATTACT
>NZ_JAPDPI010000186.1 GCF_026013615.1 Plebeiibacterium marinum | reverse complement strand
TCTTCCTCTATCTGATTAAAACCTATATGGTTGTAAATACTCCCGAATATGATTTCTGGCCCTACCGTTCTTATGTCTGAGTTACTGATATTTAAAAGAGCCTCTTCTGTATAAGTGTCTTTGTCTGATAGGAAAAGGTTGTTTTGACCCGTGATTCTTTCAATTTCTTCATATCCAGCTATAACAAGCTTATCTATTTTCTGCCGTGTTGTGGCGCACCCAATTGTTTTTATAAGTTTATTTTGCCCTTTAACCTTCTGTATCACTTGCACAGAAACGCTTCCAGAGCTATTGTGTTTT
>NZ_JAPDPI010000185.1 GCF_026013615.1 Plebeiibacterium marinum | reverse complement strand
AAAACACAATAGCTCTGGAAGCGTTTCTGTGCAAGTGATACAGAAGGTTAAAGGGCAAAATAAACTTATAAAAACAATTGGGTGCGCCACAACACAGCAGAAAATAGATAAGCTTGTTATAGCTGGATATGAAGAAATTGAAAGAATCACGGGTCAAAACAATCTATTCCTATCAGACAAAGACACTTATACAGAAGAGGCTCTGTTAAATATCAGTAACTCAGACATAAGAACGGTAGGGCCAGAAATCATATTCGGGAGTATTTACAACCATATAGGTTTTAATCAGATAGAGGAAGA
>NZ_JAPDPI010000184.1 GCF_026013615.1 Plebeiibacterium marinum | reverse complement strand
GATTATATTGCCAACCTGGTGTATACCGATGGACAAAAAAGCTTTTTTAGCACCGAAGAAGGCCGTGCCATACCTGTAAAAAATGGCGACAATACCCGCTGGCACTTTGAGTACAACCTGAAAGACCATCTGGGCAACACCCGTGTAACCTTTGGGGGCAGCATGATACCAGGAAGTGCCGACATTGTACAAACCAGCAGTTACTACCCTTTTGGTTTGGTTATGGAACAAAAAAACTACAACTCCGCTACAACCAATTACCAACAAAACAAGTATCTTTACAACGGAAAAGAAATCCAGGATGAC
>NZ_JAPDPI010000183.1 GCF_026013615.1 Plebeiibacterium marinum | reverse complement strand
GCTACCCGAACAATTCCCGAAGCCGTATCGAAAAAGCACCCAAAAAGCGATTTTTCAGAATAATTTTTGCCGATTTAGGCCATTTTCAGAATAATTTTCGGTGTTTTTGGGCATTTTTTGAATAAGAAGTGCTTTTTTATGCTTTTACACTATACCATCACTAGAGACTTCAACCTTAGTCAACAGTAATACAAACACTTACCCGCACAAAAAGTCACAATAATATTATAATGATTTTTTTATTGGATTATTTTACATTGAATATGTTTAGATGTATTTTATCTCTTCACCCATCCCCATCTTTTCCA
>NZ_JAPDPI010000182.1 GCF_026013615.1 Plebeiibacterium marinum | reverse complement strand
TAATCTACCTGTTGAACAAACTCTTTGGATTCTGTATCGCTGGTATTTTCAGAATGCAGGTATTTTTTAACCAGCTCTCCCAGTTCGTTATAACGTGTTGCATTTAATACAAATTTTTCCTGATTGTTTACTTTGCAGGTAGTTTCGAGCAAGCGGCCTACATGGTCGTACTTATAGCCTTTTACAACAGTAAGGTCAGTTTGACCGGGCATGGTATGCACCTGGGTGGTTTCTTCAACCTCATGTGTTATTTTTTTGTATTTGCTGCACACCCTGTCAATACCACCCCTATGGTTGGTACTGGTGCTCATAAT
>NZ_JAPDPI010000181.1 GCF_026013615.1 Plebeiibacterium marinum | reverse complement strand
TAATCTACCTGTTGAACAAACTCTTTGGATTCTGTATCGCTGGTATTTTCAGAATGCAGGTATTTTTTAACCAGCTCTCCCAGTTCGTTATAACGCGAAGCATTTAATACAAATTTTTCCTGATTGTTTACTTTGTAGGTAGTTTCGAGCAAGCGACCTACATGGTCGTACTTATAGCCTTTTACAACAGTAAGGTCAGCTTGACCGGGCATGGTATGTACCTGGGTGGTTTCTTCAACCTCATGTGTTATTTTTTTGTATTTGCTGCACACCCTGTCAATACCACCCCTATGGTTGGTACTGGTGCTCATAAT
>NZ_JAPDPI010000180.1 GCF_026013615.1 Plebeiibacterium marinum | reverse complement strand
GTATATGAAGTATGTGATTCAAATGGTGCTTGCGATCAGGCTACTGTAGTTATTACCATTAATGCTATTGCTGATAATAATGCACCGGTTGCCACTGATGATGTTGCAAGTGTAGACGAGGATAGCGTGTTAAATGGAACAACACTATTGTCTAATGATAGCGATCCTGATGGGGATGAATTAACCATTAATACAACTCCGGTAACAGGGCCTACCAATGGTAGTTTGGTTATCAATGCTGATGGCACTTATACTTACACTCCAGATAAAGATTTTATTGGAGAAGATAGTTTTGTGTATGAAGTATGTGATTCAGAAGG
>NZ_JAPDPI010000017.1 GCF_026013615.1 Plebeiibacterium marinum | reverse complement strand
TAAAGGGGAAGTTGCTTCCGCACAGTGCGTTGGAGTTTTCCCCTTTAGGGGAATCAAAGGGGTGAGCGTAGGAATCATGAGTTTTCTTGCAGGAATTAAGTAGGAAAATGTAATATTTGTAATTATATGAGGAATAGGTTTGTATTTGTTTTTGTTGGATTGTTTTTTACCGTGAGTTTGTTTGCCAAAAACTACCCCAAGCGCGAAATGCGAGCGGTTTGGATTGCATCAGTGGCTAATATTGATTGGCCATCAAGAGCTGGTTTGTCGGTAGATATGCAACAACAGGAAATGATAGAATTGCTTGATCTGGCAAAAGAGTATAAAATGAATACTGTAATTTTTCAGATTAGGCCTGCTGCCGATGCTTTTTATAAATCAGAAATAGAACCCTGGTCGCAATGGTTGAATGGCAAACAGGGGATGGCTCCCCCAGAGGATTATGATCCCCTGCAATTTACTATTGAGCAGTGTAAAAGGCGGGGACTGGATATTCATGTGTGGCTTAATCCATACCGCGCTGTTTTTGATTTGAATAAAAGCTCTGTTTCAGAAGATCATCCATATAAAGCCCATCCTGAATGGTTTGTGACCTATGGTAATAAGGGGTATTTTAATCCGGGATTGCCGGAAACAAGAAATCATGTGGCATCGGTAGTGGCTGATATTGTTAAAAGGTATAAGGTGGATGCAGTTCATTTTGATGATTATTTTTACCCTTATCGTATTGCTGGAAAAGAATTTCCGGATCAGGCAGCTTTTGAAATGTACCCAAGGGGCTTTGATGATTCGCGCAAGGATGATTGGCGTAGGGATAATGTAGATCTGATTATCAAACAACTTCATGACACAATTAAAACCCTGGCACCGCATATAGAGTTTGGCATTTCTCCATTTGGTGTGTGGCGAAATCAGTCAGTTGATCCAAGGGGCTCTGCAACAAGGGCCGGACAGACCAATTATGACGATTTATATGCGGATATTTTAAAATGGCAAAAGTCGGGATGGATCGATTATGTTACTCCACAAATTTATTGGCATATAGGAAAAGAAGTGGCTGATTATGCTGTTATTGCAGATTGGTGGAGTAAAAATGCCTATGGATGCAGGTTATATACGGGACATGGCTTTTATCGCATAGACAAGGATTCTAAGGATAAGGCCTGGCGGTCTTCCAAAGAAATTGTCCGTCAGGTAGAACTAAACAGGAAATATCCAAACATTGACGGGAGTATGTTTTTTAGTGCAAAGTTGATGCGATCAAATCCATTGAAGTTAAAGGAGCGTCTGAATAAGCTTTATCGTTATGATGCTTTACCCCCAGTAAATATGCGCGTAACTCAAGCAGTGCCCGAGGCACCATCAAATACACAAATGCTAGTGAAGGGAAATAAAATTCAGCTGGACTGGACATCTGGAAATAACAATGAATATTTTATTGTATACAAGTTTAAAAAAGGGAAGCCGGCCACAACCGAAAGTGCTGAGAATATTTTAAGGGTTACCGGGGCAACGAGAATAACCGGAACAATAAACAAGCATACTGATCCTGAAAAATACTATTATATGGTTTCGGGTGTGAGCTCTACTAACCAAGAGTCAGTATGTGTATTTTTTGAGTAGGATAGAATAAAAAAAGCGGATATACCTATAGTTTTTTATCCGCTTTGCTTTTTTTTAGAAGTATTATAACCTTTCCCTTTTGCTAAAAAAGAAGTCGCACTCACGTTCGGCACTTGCATCACTGTCGGAACCGTGAATGGCGTTGTGAGTTTTGTCAGTGGCAAACATTTTTCTGATGGTACCATCTTTTGCTTCGCTTGGATCAGTTGCCCCAATCAAAAACCGGAAGTCGGCTACTGCATTTTCTTTTTCTAAAATAGCAGCGGTTATAGGTCCTGAGGACATAAAATCGGTTAGTTCGTTGTAAAAAGGCTTTTCTTTGTGTTCTATATAAAATTCCTCCGCTTCGTGTTTGTCAAGCTTCAGGGTTTTAATAGCACAAAACCGGAATCCAGATTCTTCAATTTTGGCTAATATGGCACCTAAGTTCCTTTTTTGTACTGCAAAAGGTTTAATGATTGTTAGTGTTTTGTTTCCTGCCATAATATTAGATGTTTTAGAATTTTACATAGCTGAATATAATATTAGGAATATTTTCAGTGATGTCAAAATTCAGACGTTTATATTTAATTATATTTGAAGTCAAAATAAAAACAAATGATTGATAAGACTATTCTAGATAAACTTAAAACTGAAATAATAAACACCCAAAGTATTACAATTGTTCCGCATTTAAATCCTGATGGCGATGCAATGGGCTCTTCTTTGGGGTTAAAAAGCGTATTAAAAAATTTAGGCAGAGATGTAGAGGTGGTAACCCCTTCCGGGTTTCCTAAGTTTTTGAGTTGGATGAATGGAGCAGGGGATGTAGTAGATTTTGAGGCAGATAAACAGGCTGCCATTCAGAGGATTTCAACTTCGGATACCATAATTTTTGTTGATTTTAATAGTATAAAAAGGATGGCAGAATTGGGTGAGGAGATATTGAAATCATCAGCAACAAAGGTAATGATCGACCATCATCCATATCCGGAAGATATTGCAAATATTATGATATCAGTTCCGGAAGCATCTTCAACCTGTGAATTGGTTTATAATGTGATTAGCAGTTTGGGTTGGGATAAGTATGTTGACAAAGAAGCTGCGGAATGTTTTTATACAGGAATCATGACTGATACCGGATCATTAAGTTATAACTCTTCAAATCCGGATACATATAGGATTGTAGCAGGCTTGTTGGAAAAGGAAATTGACAAGGATAAAATTCATCAATTGGTATTTCACAGCAATTCATTTTATAGAATGAAGCTGTTGGGTCATGTTTTGGGGGCAAAAATGTTTTTAATGCCTGAACATGAAGCAGCGTTTCTTTGGCTGGATAAAGATGAGTTGGAACAGCATAATTTTCAGCCCGGGGATACCGAGGGGTTTGTGAATTACCCTTTAAGTATTGAGGGTATTAACATATCTGCCTTTTTTATGGAAAAGGACGATAAAATAAAATGTTCATTCAGGTCTCGGGGCGATTTTCCGGTCAACCTGTTTTCGGAACAAAATTTTAATGGAGGAGGGCATCGGAATGCAGCAGGAGGAGAGTCGATGTTAAGCATGCAAAAAACCATAGAGAAATTCAAAAAGGAATTGAACACGTTTTATCTAAACTATAAAGAGAATGTTAAATAGCCTACTTAAAATAACGATAGTAATTGCGTTAACTGTAATTGTTAGTTGTGGTGTGCAGCCTGGTGAAAAAGAACACAAACGTACTTTAACCAGGGATGAATTAATTTCATTGAACAGAAGAATGGTTGAGATTGATGCTGATGAGATAAAGGATTATGTGGAGAAAAATAATCTTGAAATGACAGAGACCAAAACAGGGCTTTGGTATCGTATTGATGAAGAGGGAGAAGGTAATATAGTTACAAAGGGCAATGTGGTAGATATTAAGTACGAAGTAAGGTTATTGGATAGTACGTTTTGTTACTCGTCTGATTCATTGGGTACAAAAATATTTAAAGTAGGACAAGGTGGTGTGGAAGCAGGTTTGGAAGAGGGGATCTTGTTGTTAAAGAAAAATTCAAAGGCCACGTTTATTATGCCTCCTCATAGGGCATATGGTTTGGTAGGTGATGATGATAGGATTCCGGGAAGGACAAGTATTGTATATAAGGTTGAAGTAGTGGGTTTAAAGGAAGAATAGAGTAAAATGTTTTTTGAATTATTTAGAATAATATAGAATTGAGGTGCATTGTATTGTGCCTCATTTTTTTTGTTAATCAAATTTAAGCATATGAAGAAAATTTTTGCGGACCTGCATTGTCACCCAACAATGCATCCATTTGCTTTTAAACAAGCAGGAAAAAGAAAAAAGAGTTCCCTCTGGAGCAATAATGCCCCCAAAAAACGACAGCGCGACAGTCCTTACCCTGAATATTATCAGAGTAATATGCCTGCTCTGGCCAGGGGGAATGTAAAAATAGTGGTTGCCTCTTTATATCCGTTGGAGCAAAGTTGGCTGGATCCTGAAATTATTGGGACCAGTATTATTTCAGATATCATTGCCAAATATTTTATCAGTCATTTACCTATAAAATATATAAACCAGGTTCAGAGTACGGGTTTTGACTATTATGAATTTTTAGAAAAGGAATACGAATTTTTAAAAGCAGAGAGTGGTGAGGTTCATAAGGTAGATGGAGAAAACTGGAAGTATGTTTTAGCCAGAGACAAAGACGAGATAGATCAATATCTGCTGGAAGAAAATACCATAATTGTGATTCCATCTATTGAAGGTGCCCACTCTTTGGTATCAGCAAATGCCGATGAACTGATACACAAACCTCAGGTTCATAAAAGTACATTGGAGAATATTAAAAAGATTAAGGAAGGATGGGAATTTCCTCCGCTTTATATTACTATGTCGCACCATTTTTATAATGGAATGTTAGGACATGCCCGGAGTATACCTGACGGGGCAGGATCTTTTTTGTTACACCAGCAAGTGGGTATGAATGAACCGATGAACCCAAGGGGAGAAGAGGTGATTGATTGTTTGTTGGGGATTAATAAACACGAGGGAAATGGCCGGAGAATACTTATTGATACCAAGCATATGAGTGTGGCTGCGCGATTGTGGTATTACGATAAAATTAAGAAATTCAATGAAGGGAAGGGTGATGCAGAGAAAATTCCAATTATTGCCAGTCATATGGGATTTGGTAAACATGATACCATTCTTGGCTCTGTAACACTGCCGGATACGGATAAGGAAAAATATGAAGATTCAGATTATTTTAATCCATGGAGTATCAATTTATCGAAAGAGGAAATTAATATAATTGTTGATTCCAATGGGATTATTGGATTAAATATGGATCAACGCATACTTTCAGGCGCCCGAAGGGTTCAACAATCAACCAGGTTCTCAAATTCAGAAATAAAGAACAATGATAAAGAAGTGGTTGCGTTTTGGACTGAGCAAATTGGTGAAAATATACTTGAAATAGTGAGGGCAGTGCAAAATTCTGACCTGATTGTTCCTGAGGGAAAAATAAAAGTGTGGGATTGTGTTTGTTTGGGAACTGATTTTGACGGCATGATTAATCCGGTGGATTCTTTTATTGTGGCTGATGAATTTATAAACCTAAAGGAGTCGTTAAAAGAGTACTTTGACAATAGTATTAGTGATAAAAGTGTATTTATGGGAATGACCACCGAAGAGGTGTTGGATAAGATGATGTTTCAGAATGTGGCAGATTTTGTATTAAAGCACTATAAGTGATTTGTTTATTGACGTTGTAAAATAGAAGGATGTATACCAGAGACAGGTGTTTGTTTCTGGTATAATAAGCAATAAAAAGCCCTTGCCAAATAATCGGCAAGGGCTTTCATTTTTATATGTATGTTAGTGATAATACAAAATTATTGAGCAACGTCAAGAATTTTAGCATCAGCGGCAACAGTGTCGCCTACATTAACGAAAATTTCGTTTACAGTACCTGCGAAATCACATGATATACTGTTTTCCATTTTCATGGCTTCAAGAATAACAACTACCTGATTTTTTTCAACGCTATCACCTTCCTGTACCTGGATATCAAGGATTTTTCCCGGCATTGGAGCAACAACAGCTTTTGTAGGGCCAGTTGCCTTAGCTTTGGCAGGAGTAGCCTTTGTTTCTGCAGCTGCTTCAACCGGAGCATCAACGATATCCATGATTGGAGCATCAGCTGCTAAAGTATCGCCTTCTTCAGCCATTAAAGTATTTACGTAACCTGCAACAGGTGAAGTAATGCTGTTTTCCATTTTCATGGCTTCAAGAATCGCAACTGTTTGATCCTTTTCTACTTTGTCACCTGGTTGAACAAGGTATTGTAATATTCTTCCCGGCATAGGGATAGTGACTTTTTTACCCACTACTTTTGGCGCGGCGGCAGCAGCTTTAGGAGCAGCAGCAGCAGCTTTTTCCTCTTTAGGCATAGATGCCTGTTTTGCTTCCCATGCAGCTTTTTTAATGCCGTTTAAGTAACCTTTAGCTACCATGGGGAACAACTCTAGAAGCAATACTTCTTCTTCGTTCTCGGCTAATTTAACGCCACCAAAGTTTTCCAATACAGGATTTGGTTGCATTTTATATGTAGAAGTGTCAAACGGACGTTCGTCTTTGTGTCCACAGATTTTTTCTCTGAACTCAGGCTTAACAGCGATAGGTGTTTTTCCATATTCACCTTTTACCAAACTAATGAACTGGTTAGATACGTTGGTATACATAGCCTGTCCTTTTTTTACATCCATGGCGCAGTTTACTGCCTGTGCACCAACAATCTGGCTGGTAGGGGTTACCAATGGAGGTAAACCTGCATCCAGACGCACCTGAGGAATCAATTTCATGGCATCCTCTAAAATATCTTCTGACTTAAGAGCTTTAAGCTGTGCAACCATGTTAGTGTACATACCGCCAGGGATCTGTGCATTCTTAACCAATTCATTTGGTTTAGGGAATCCGAAGTATCCTTCAATAGCATGACATGCACGTACTAATTCATGCTCATTATTAGCTTTTGCTGCTTTAATAGCATTGTCAAATTCAGCATCAATTTCTGCAGGAAGAGCATCGGTAAGCGGATTGAATGGTTTTGGGAAGTGTTTTCCGGCATCCACATCAGCTAATTCCTGACGAATGGTATACAACTCTTTATTAATAGTAGCAACAGCTTCCATGTTAACATCCATTTCAATACCTAATTTTTTAGTAAACAGGTAAATCAATTCAATGGCAGGAGCAGCTGGACCACCAGCAAAGTTCCAGATGTTTGTATCAACTACATCAACACCAGCTACAATAGCAGCTAATACCGCAGCTAAACCGAAACCTGGGGTACAGTGTGTATGGAAATCAACAGGAACTTTTACTGCGTTTTTAAATGCCTTTACCAATTTAGTAACACGAACTGGAGGAATTAATCCACTCATGTCTTTAATAGTAATCATGTCGGCACCTAATTTTTCAAGCTCTTTAGCTTTTTTTACAAAGTAATCATCTGTAAATACAGGCTTAGGAAGTGGTTTTCCTTTTAACAAAGCTTTAAAACGGGCTGCCTTTCTGTATTCAGGATCAATTGTATAACAAACCGCACAGTCTGCAATACCACCGTGTTGCTTTACGTATTTGATTGTAGACTTTACATTTTCAATGTCGTTTAAGGCATCAAAAATACGCATAATACCTAAACCAGAGCTAATCGCATTTTTACAGAAACCATCAATAATTTCGTTGGTATATGGTGTGTAACCAAACAAGTTACGTCCCCTTGATAATGCAGTAAGCTTACTTACATCACCAACTGCCTTTTTAATGGTTTGCAGACGGTTCCATGGATTTTCGTTTAAGTAACGCATTACAGAATCAGGTACAGCTCCACCCCATACTTCCATTGCATAAAAGTTGGCATCCTTGTAATATGGAAGCACTCTGTCAATCTGCTCTTGTTTCATTCTTGTCGCAAACAGCGACTGCTGACCATCCCTAAGTGTAAGGTCCCTAATCAATAATTTTTTAGACATGTTTTTGGTTTGCTACGGTTTATTACTGAATTATTATTTTGTCACAAAAATAAGGAATAGGTACATATAAAGTGGTGTTAAATGATAAGTTTTATTGATATTTTACAACATGGTTTTTTTTATAAAGAAATTTTTCTGTAATATTACCATCCCAATGTATTTACTCGCCTCAAAATATCCAAAATGGTGATTTTTATCAGCTTTTTGTTTAGTTTTTTCTTCAGTTTGTTATAATATCCGGTTTAATTGACGATGATTTTTCATGATGTTTCCTGTGTTAACATTTATTAGAGAATTTTTGCGTTAATTATTTTTGATTTATTTGTTAAAAAAATTGAAAATTACAGTTTAGGCATTAAACAGATCCGCGCTTTGTGCCGTCAATTTGGATGAAATCAAAAAATATTTGGTCTTGGCTCATCCAAGTTTGTAGAATAGGAGGTAAGCGAGGGATATTTTATTTAAAAGCGATTATCCAGGTATTGGGTATGCTTATTTGTGATTTTGTTTAAGTAGTAACCGGGATAAAATAAAAACTCCCACCGAAGCGGGAGTATAGGAATGTCTTCCTTCGGCACTATGGCCTTATTGTGATAAGATTCTAATGAAAGCAAATTTAATAGGATTTGTTGATAAAACAAGATTAACTTTAAATTTTTCCTGGGCCTTAACCTTTTCCAAAGTTCCAAACTTTGGAAAAGGTATTGCTTCATCTTCGATTCGAACAATTATTTATTATATTTAAAAGATTTTAATCCGGTTCTCAACCGGATTTTTTCGTGCCCTTACAAATTAAACATATAAGTTATGAGCAAAATATTAGGACTCGACCTTGGTACAAACAGCATTGGATGGGCTGTGGTTGAAACTGAAGACAATAAAACGTTTACACCTATTGATAAAGGTGTAAGAATTTTTCAGGAAGGTGTAAAAATTGAAAAAGGAGTTGAAGGTTCAAAGGCTGCAGAACGAACGGGGTATAGAAGCGCCAGACGAATTAAATTTCGCAGGAAGCTACGAAAAATTGAAACTTTAAAAGTATTAGTTGAATTCAAATTGTGTCCTCAGCTTACAAAAGAAGAGCTTGATGGATGGCGATATAATAAAGTTTATCCGCAGAGCAAGGCTTTTAAAAAATGGTGGTTGACGGACAACGAAGGTAATACTGAAAAAAGAAAGTCTCAATCAAAAAATCCATATTTCTTCAGAAACCTTGTTGCAACAGAGAAACTTGATTTAAGTAAGGAAGAATATCGTTTTGTTTTGGGTAGGGCATTCTATCACATAGCACAGCGTAGAGGGTTTTTAAGCAACCGGTTAGAGGGAACAAAGGAAAGTGATGGGGCGGTTAAGCAAGGTATTGAGGAAATCAGCCAGGCAAAAGGAGATAAAACATTAGGTCAGTATTTTTATGAATTGTATATAAATGGTGAAAAAATACGCAACCATTATACGCATAGGGAAGCCCATTACTTAGAAGAGTTTAATGCTATTTGCGAATTACAGGAATTACCAACGGAGCAAATTGAGGCCATAAAGAGGGCAATTTTTTTCCAACGTCCGTTAAAATCACAAAAAGGATTGATTGGAAAATGTCCATTTGAAACCAATAAGCCACGTTGTGCTGTTTCTCATCCTTTATTTGAAGAGTATAGGATGCTTTGCTTTGTAAATAATATTAAAATAAAAACGCCCGACGATGAAAAGCTCAGGTTTTTAAACAATGAAGAAAAAGAAAAAGTAACGCCTGCTTTTTTTAGAAAAAGTAAAGAACATTTCGATTTTGAAGATATTGCAAAGCAACTAGCTCCCCCAAGGCAATACAAATATTTTAAATCCTCGGAAAAAACACAGCAGGATTGGCTGTTTAACTATTCCATGAAAACTACAGTAAGCGGTTGTCCTGTTTCGGCTCGTTTTAAATCTGTTTTTGGAGAAGATTGGCAAAGCTTATCTGTAGAACATGTTCGTGGGAAAGATAACTCAACATCTGTAATAGATATAAATGATGTATGGCATGTTTTAATGACCTTTGATTCGGATGATAAGCTCACCGAATTTGCTACAAAAAAACTGAAACTAAGAGAAGAGCAAACTAAAGAGTTTGTCAACATTCATTTAAAGCAGGATTTTGCCTCATTGAGTTTAAAGGCCATTAAAAAGATTTTGCCTTATCTCCGGCAGGGATTAATTTATTCACACGCTGTGTTCCTGGCTAACATGGAAGAGGTTATTCCTATGGAAATATGGAGCCAAAAAGAAAATCAGGCTGTAATTAAAAATGCCATACATGAAATTATTCAAACCCAAAACGAAGAAAAGCAAATTATCGATATTGTTAATGGTTTGGTGAAAAGAAGCAAAGAAAATAATGCAGTTTGGAGTGATGAGGCAGTTAAATACTATAAGGATGATTTGTTAGTCCAATTGAAATCCTATTTTGGAGATAATCGATACAATTCTTTTAATGAAACCAGAAAAAATAATATAGAAAAACATGCGTTTGAATTATTCTCGAAACAAATGCAAAAGAATAATGGAGTAGGGGATTTTGCTAGGGTTCAGAGGATTGACGAACGTATTAAGCAGTTCTTGGAAGATAATTTTGATGTTGCTGTTAACAAAGATAATTTGTACCATCCTTCGGCTATTGAAACATTTAAGCCTGCAATAAGAGCCGACGATGGCAATATGTATTTGGGAAGTCCTATGACGACATCTGTTCGTAATCCGATGGCAATGCGAGCACTTCATCAGCTTCGAAAAGTTGTTAACGAGCTGATACATATAGGTGCTATTGACGAATCTACTGTTGTACACATCGAAATGTCACGAGGTCTAATGAATGCCAACGAGCGTAAAGCTTATCAAAACTGGCAACGAAAACGTGAGGATGCAAGAAAGAAATACACTAATGATATTAAAAAGCACTTTGAAGAGCATGGAATTAAAGCGGAACCAACAGAAACGGAGATATTAAAGTATCAGCTTTGGGAAGAACAAAATCATATTTGTATCTATACAGGTGAGAATATTTGCTTGAGTGACTTTTTAGGTTCTAATCCAAAATTTGATATTGAACACACCATACCACAAAGTGTATCTTTCGATAATTCGCAAGTAAACAAAACGCTTTGTAGCAGTCAGTTTAATAGAGCGGTAAAGCGTAATAAAATTCCTTCAGAGTTACCTGATCATGATGTTGTTTTGGAGCGTATTGAATATTGGAAAACAAAATATGAAAGCATAGATAAACAGATTGCTCAAGCAGTAAGGAATGCTAAAGGAGCTGTTACAAAAGATGCCAAAGATAATGCGATTAGAAAGCGGCATGAACTTACTTTTGATAGAGATTATTGGCGAGCTAAATACCAATCATTTACCAGAAAAGATGTGCCAATAGGTTTTAAAAACAGCCAATTGGTTGATATAGGAATTATTTCCAAATATTCGCGATTATATTTACAAACCTTGTTTAATAAGGTATTTACGGTTAAGGGTAGTACAGTTGCTGATTTTAGAAGGTTTTGGGGCTTGCAGGAGACTTACGAAACAAAAGCACGTGTTAGCCATACACATCATTGTATTGATGCTATGATTATTGCTTGTATGACCAAGGCACAATATGATAAGTTGGCTAAGTTTTATCACGATTGGGAGGATTTAAGAGAAGAAGGGATTGAAAAAAAGCCTCTTTTCGATAAACCCTGGCCTACTTTTACTGAAGATGTAAAAAATATAGAAAATGAGCTTTTTGTTTCGCATTATACTCCCGATAACTTACCTAAAAGCAATAAAAAGAAATTACGCAAACGAGGAAAGATCCAATACGATGAAAAAGGTAATCCTATTATTAAAACAGGCGATTCTGTAAGAGGAAGTTTGCATAAAGAAACTTTTTATGGGGCAATTGAACGTGAAGAGATCAATAAGAAAACAGGAGAAAAACAAAAAGCAATAAAATATGTAGTTCGAAAAAAAGTGGTTGATTTATCAACAAAGGAAATAGACCAAATAGTTGATACAACTGTGCGTGAGAAAATTCGAAGTGCAAAAGCTCAAGAAAAAGAGCTGCTGAAAGATATTGATGTTTTACGAAAAAAGCGTCAGAATGCGGGTGAACAAGAAGAGAAAAGTGTTGATTTAGAAATTGCTGCAATAAAGCGACAGGTATCTGAATTATACTGTATGCCTAATAGTAAGGGTTTATTTATACCAATTAAAAAAGTTAGGTTACTACAACCAACAATTACTAAACCTTTAACAATTAAAAAACAACGAGATGTAAAGAATGATGAATCCCGGAAGTATAAGCGTAATTTTTATGCTGCCAATGATGGTAATTACTTTATGGCTATTTATGAAGGTACGGATGCTAAAGGTAAAATTATTAGAGATTTTAAAACTGTAGATAATTTTGAAGTTGCAAAGCGCCTTAGAAAAAAAGAACAAGATATTTTAAAAGAACAAGGTATTAATCCTTTGGAATGCATGTCTGAGCAATATAGCACTAAACGAGGTGTTAAATTAAAAAAGATTGCAGAAGTAAAAACAGGTATGATGGTCATTTTTTGGGAAAATACTCCGATGGAAATAGAAGAATTGTTGAAAGATGATCCCCAAAGGGTTGGAATTAGATTATATAAGTTAGTAAAGTTTGATAAAAGTGGGAGACTATATTTTAGACATCACAAAGAAGCAAGACGAGCATCGGATCTAAAAGAAGTTTATGTAATTGATTGGGAGAAGCCATGTGAACAAGTAGTAGTGGCAAGTAGTAAGATAAAAGCATGGTATGAAGGTTTTGATTTTGAAATCACCCCTCTAGGTAAAATTCAAAAATTGTAAAACCAATTTACTTTAGTACACCACCACCCTTTTCAAAGTTTAAAACTTTGGAAAGGGTTAGGACAATAATATCGAAACTGTAATTTTAGATTTTCATTAAACACCAGATTAGATAATGTGTCGAAAATGAGATTATTTATCTTATATTTAGGTTTTTAAACAGAAATAAAAAATACATAAATTTTATTAAACCAATTCTAAAAATGCTTTTTAATCAATTATCAACCTCTAAAAAAAGGAACTCAATTATCGTTGTTTCTCAACCAAACTGCTACCAAATAATGCATTTCTACAATTATCCATAAACTTAAATATTGTTCCCATTACAAAACAGCTTGTAACCGAAAATAGCGTGTTTGTTACGGAGTAAAAACAGCTTGTTACGGCCGTTACATGCATATTTATTGAGGTAACAAGTACTTTTGTAATGGTAGCAAGCATATTAAAAATGGAAATAAACCGTGTTGTTGCGGTAACAAGCCATAGTGTTTTCGAAACAAGTGTTTTGGTATTCGTAACCATGTATATGCTTACAAAAACAAGTTGTTTTTGAATATGTACTTGCATTATTGATAATAAAAAGTGCATGATCCTCTTTGCCGGAATAGAACGGGGCCGGAAAACAGAGTCTCTATATGCCGTTATGTTTATTTTAAAAAATTTCCGTCATATTAAAATTTTAATTTATGAAAAAGTCAGGAGTGTCTGTTGCAGACATAGTTTACACAAGTTCAATGCGTATTAACAATAGCATCGGTGATGCGGTTATTTTAAATGCGGTATCAAATTATGGATACAATCAGGAAAAATTATCCGAGGGCGTTGTTTTGTTAGAAGATTCAGAACACCTTGTTCAGTCTTTTGATAAGGAACATGGTGATGTAAAAGCCGCCTATGCTCAAAGGGACAAGCAACAGGAAAATGCGAATGTTACATATCGAAAAATATGGGGCATAGCTAAAGTGGCCTTAAAAAATGATACTTCAGCTCAAATAACACTACAGCTATCGGGTAGGAGAGCAGTAAGGGTTGGGAAATGGTTTTTGCAAACCAAAAGTTTTTATACTAACCTTTTAGCAAATACCGATTGGCTGAATGCTATGAGCAAATTTGGTGTTTCAGAGGAAATGGTACAAGCAGGATTTAATGAGATAAAAACTGTTAACGAGCTAGATGAAGTTATAAAACGAGAAAAGGGTGATGCTCAAAATATGACTCAAAAAAGAGATGACAAACTAGAGGAGTTATACGAATGGGTGAGTGATTACGAAGAAATTGCAAAAATAGCCTTAATGGATCAGCCTCAACTTTTAGAAAAGTCGGGTATTATTGTTAAGAACTAGTTTATACACCTTTTCCAAAGTTTAAAACTTTGGAAAAGGTTAGAAAAACCATAAACCATAAACTTACCGCGATGGAGCCTTTAAAGCCAGGTAACCTATATCATATATACAACCATGCCAACGGAAACGAAAACCTTTTTCGCAACGAAGAGAATTATCGTTTCTTTCTCAATAAGTACATCAAATACATAGCCTCTTTTAGTAGTACTTTTTGCTATTGTCTTTTACCTAACCATATCCATTTTTTAGTAAGGATTAATGATGTTGAGCAATCTGATAAGTATTATTCCAAACAATTTTCTAATTTGTTTAGTTCTTATACCCAATCTTATAATAAGATTTATAAAAGGAGAGGAAGCTTGTTTTTAAAGAATTTTAAACGCAAACCGGTTGAAGATGACGACTATCTGTTAAAGCTTGCGAATTATATTCATTTTAATCCTGTGAAACATGGTTTTGTTGAAAAACCGGAAGATTGGAAATATAGTTCATATAATGCAATTTGTAAACAAGCCAATACTTTGATCTGTTTTCAGGAAGTTTTAGAGTGGTTTGGGGACTTGGAAAATTTTAAGTATAATCATCGGTTTCCACTTGACTTATTAAATCTTTAATCGTCTCAAGGTTTTACAACTTTTCCAAAGTAAACCTTTTCCAAAGTTTAAAACTTTGGAAAAGTTGTAAAGACTAGTTTTAGTTTCTCCATATCAATAGCTACCCTTTACTCATCTACAAAATCACTCCGTTAATAAACATATTAAAACTTTATCTTGGTAGGGTAGGTACAATCAAGTCCTTACTAAATTTAAAGCTATGCTAAAACGGACCCTCTTTTTTACAAATCCTGCATATTTAAGCTTTTGCCAGAATCAACTCATTGTTAAGCAAAATGGTCAGGAGCGTTCTGTGCCTATAGAAGATATAGCACTTGTAGTTCTCGAAAACGCTCAAATAACGGTAACACTCCCCGTGTTGCAAAAACTAAATGAAAACAATGTGGCTGTAATATGTTGTAACGAAAAACACATGCCGGCATCGATGCTGCTTAATCTAGATGGCCATCATTTGCAGGGAGAATTGTTTCGAAACCAGCTTAATAGCACACTTCCATTAAAAAAGCAATTGTGGCAACAAACCATTCAAAACAAAATAAGAAATCAGGCAGCTATGTTAAAGAAAAAGGGCAGATCACAAGGCGCCTTATTATCATTGGTAACTAGCGTTAAAAGTGATGATTCATCAAACAGGGAAGGTACCGCAGCCCGTGAGTATTGGAGCTTGCTTTTTGGCGAAGGTTTTTTGCGCGATAGATATGGAGCAGGCCCCAATCCTTATTTAAACTATGGATACATAATACTTAGGGCTGCAGTAACCCGGGCCTTGGTTGGTTCCGGCTTATTACCAACTTTAGGTATTCACCATAAAAACCGTTACAATTCGTACTGTTTGGCCGATGACATAATGGAGCCATACCGGGTGTATGTAGATGATGCTGTGTTTGATATGTGGGAATCTGGGGACAACGATCAAATTCTTGATAAAGAGAGTAAGGCCTATTTGTTAAATGTACTAACCTGCGATGTTTCTATAGGCAAAGTTAAACGTCCATTGATGGTTGCTTTGTCGCATACAACAGCATCTTTGTCGCGTTGTTTTAATGGCGACACAAAAAAGATCATATATCCGGTTTTTAGTTAAACCTTAAACTAAACCTTAAATTAAACCTTTTCCAAAGTTTAAAACTTTGGAAAAGTTAAAAAGTTAAGAAGATAAAAAACAATGGAACATTACCGATTAAATGCTTACCAAATTATGTGGCTCTTCGTATTTTTTGATTTACCGGTTACAACAAAAAAGGAGCGGAAAAATGCGACTTTGTTTCGTAAAAATTTGCTTAAAGATGGTTTTACCATGATGCAATGGAGTGTATATACACGCCACTGCGCCAGTAAAGAAAGTGCTGATGTTCACGAAAAACGGATAAAAACTCTTGTGCCGGATAAAGGTCAGGTAACTATTTTGCGCATTACAGATAAACAGTATGGCAATATTGTAAATATGTGGGGTAAAACAAAGCAGGAAATGGAAGAAAGTCCGCAGCAACTTGAATTGTTTTAGGTTTTACCGTTTCCAAAGTTTTAAACTTTGGAAAAGATGCATTATATTCGCTTACGTTCATTGAAATGTTGCAATAAAAATCACTAAAAATTAGTTTCATTTTACTTCCGGGAAGCAGTTTTATTGGATAGATGTGCAGTAAATAGCCTAAGAATAAAGGGCTTTAAAGCGCTCGGGTTGTGGTTTGATTCTAATACTCGATAAGATATACCATCCCCTCGCCATAAACCTTCCATCTAAACGTTGTGGTTTGATTCTAATACTCGATAAGATATACCCAGCCTTGCATATAACGTTTTGACTAAGTGGTTGTGGTTTGATTCTAATACTCGATAAGATATACCCGGAAACAGAAAAAGCCTTGTCGCTTCAGAGTTGTGGTTTGATTCTAATACTCGATAAGATATACCAGCAGTCAAAGAGGGTGCGAAAGAGTTTGGGTTGTGGTTTGATTCTAATACTCGATAAGATATACCTCCGTGGAGGTTTATATCTCGTATCTAGTGGTTGTGGTTTGATTCTAATACTCGATAAGATATACCAACCGCAAAGGAATTAAGGGCCGAGCAAGAGTTGTGGTTTGATTCTAATACTCGATAAGATATACCGCTGCACAAGATTATAGCCGAGGATATAGAGTTGTGGTTTGATTCTAATACTCGATAAGATATACCAGAATATTATTATTCAGGACACCAACGGCGGTTGTGGTTTGATTCTAATACTCGATAAGATATACCAGATATTGTTGATTTTGTTGGAGCCGATGGGTTGTGGTTTGATTCTAATACTCGATAAGATATACCAATAACGAATACCATCCTTTGCCAATTTGGGTTGTGGTTTGATTCTAATACTCGATAAGATATACCTAAATCAAATCTTCATCCGCAGCTTTGTTGGTTGTGGTTTGATTCTAATACTCGATAAGATATACCCGTAAATATCCCAACAAAAACCAAGTTCGGGTTGTGGTTTGATTCTAATACTCGATAAGATATACCATGTAATCGCGTGAGGCATTGGCCAGATAAGTTGTGGTTTGATTCTAATACTCGATAAGATATACCAAAGTAAAAACCATACCAACACCTGGGCGGTTGTGGTTTGATTCTAATACTCGATAAGATATACCTTGAGTTATGAAAACAATTGAAATTAAGAAGTTGTGGTTTGATTCTAATACTCGATAAGATATACCAGCGTTGCAGGCTTCGCCCTGCCCTGCCTAAGTTGTGGTTTGATTCTAATACTCGATAAGATATACCGATTGCTCTTACAGGTGCTTTATTAGCGTAGTTGTGGTTTGATTCTAATACTCGATAAGATATACCCTTTGCCCCCATTGCAATAATGGTTGCAGAGTTGTGGTTTGATTCTAATACTCGATAAGATATACCTGCATTAAAATTTTCTTCAGGATTAGCGGGGTTGTGGTTTGATTCTAATACTCGATAAGATATACCCAGTATGTTGTCAACTTATTTCGATACTGGTTGTGGTTTGATTCTAATACTCGATAAGATATACCTAGTTAAAATTTTATAGAATGGCACAATTGTTGTGGTTTGATTCTAATACTCGATAAGATATACCTTTATGATTATTCAAGTGATGAAGAATATGGTTGTGGTTTGATTCTAATACTCGATAAGATATACCTATCAAATATTAAATGCTACTAAACAATGGGTTGTGGTTTGATTCTAATACTCGATAAGATATACCTAAGTTATGATAGATATACTTATAGATAATGTTGTGGTTTGATTCTAATACTCGATAAGATATACCATTTAAAGAGTCGTATAAGTAAGATTGAAGGTTGTGGTTTGATTCTAATACTCGATAAGATATACCTAATAATGTTGCATCATACATGATTAATGGGTTGTGGTTTGATTCTAATACTCGATAAGATATACCCGGATGACACAATTTGGAATATAGATTTATGTTGTGGTTTGATTCTAATACTCGATAAGATATACCTTGTTTACATACTTTACGTAAACCTGAGCTGTTGTGGTTTGATTCTAATACTCGATAAGATATACCCGTTAAATACATTAACAGCAAACGTAACAGCGTTGTGGTTTGATTCTAATACTCGATAAGATATACCTGTACTGTCAGGTATAACACCTGATGCAAAGTTGTGGTTTGATTCTAATACTCGATAAGATATACCCTTTTTGTGGTTTAATCAAAGGTTCGTAAGTTGTGGTTTGATTCTAATACTCGATAAGATATACCAGCTAGTAATGCAATATTTACAGGCACAGGGTTGTGGTTTGATTCTAATACTCGATAAGATATACCGATGGCGGCTCAACAACGAATAATTCCGCTGTTGTGGTTTGATTCTAATACTCGATAAGATATACCTGTTGACTCCATTGCAACATCTCCAGTTAAGTTGTGGTTTGATTCTAATACTCGATAAGATATACCGAATTGCAGAAAGATACTGAATTAATGTTAGTTGTGGTTTGATTCTAATACTCGATAAGATATACCTCATCCTTAATGGTGTCCTGTCCAAACTTAGTTGTGGTTTGATTCTAATACTCGATAAGATCAAAAAAAAACAGGAGCAGAGCCCCTGTTTTAAAACTACTCCTTTATAGAAGAAGTAAACCAACCTATAGTTTATTATCCCTAATCTAACTTTTCCTATTTTATACTTTTGATAGTCGTTTTGCTCGTTTTTATATTAACGTAAATTTTTGATAGGAAAAAGTGTTTATTGGCTTTTTACTTCGGAATTCCCAGTTTTGTTAGGATGTCAGTCATTAGGCACCATTTGGTTATTGATGATTGCAATAGGTTTAAACCTACAAATCCGGTAAAGTATAGCCAGTTAATATGAACAGTAACGGCTAAAATAACACTAGCTAAAATAAATGTCCCGGCAACTCCTCTTACAATTCTTTCTTGCATATGAATAATTTTTAATTGTTTGAACTTTTGTTTAACTCAAGCTTTTAATTGATGGTAAAATTGGCTATAATGATTAAAAGCCAAAGTTTTAATTATTAATCACTGTTCACCCTTCTCCCTTTTCCTTGTTCCCTTCGTCCTTTCATTTTGGTACTATACCATCTGTTCAATGTTTAAAATATAAGCCTTAATATTGCATTTGGGCATGTCGTTTTTACATTGATTCAAGTTTGCCATTATTTGATTGGCCTGATCATCTTCAATTATCGTAAAAAAAGCAATATGGTCAGTAGAGTAATCACCATCCGAAAACCAATTACCCACGCGGTGTTTTGATTTGTAGCCTTTATCTACTCCTTTTACTTCAAATTCGTTATAGAACTGAACCTTTTGTTCACTAAAAAATTGCTGCAATTTTTCTCTGTATTCTTCAACAGTTGTAGCTACCAGCATTTTCATGTCGTAAGTTTTTATTAGTGAAGAGGGTGCCCAAACATAAGATCCTGTAAAAGTAGAATCTGTTTGGACAGCTCCCTTTGAATATTTTTAATTAGTCTCTGTAGATCCTGAGCTTTCAATTGTTTCTTCAACAGGCAATTCTTCGGTTTTAACTTCTGGATGGTTTTTGCGTTCAACCAGATAGAAAATTAAAGGCACTATCAATAAGGTTAATACTGTTGACGCAATTGTTCCTCCCATTAAAGAAATAGCCAGTCCCTGAAAAATTGGATCGAAAAGAATGACCACCGCACCAATAACCACTGTTCCGGCAGTAAGTAGGATAGGGGTTGTTCTTACAGCTCCGGCTTCAATAACGGCTTCTTTTAGTGAAGCCCCTTCATCGAGCCTGATGTTAACAAAATCGATGAGCAGTATGGAGTTTCTCACCATAATGCCGGCCAGGGCAATCATACCAATCATTGAGGTAGCTGTAAAAAATGCATTTAGCAACCAGTGGCCTAATACAATTCCAACAAGCGATAATGGTATGGCTACCATCATAACAAAAGGAACTTTAAGGTTTTGGAACCAGCCAACAATCAGCATATAAATAATCAACAATACAACCGCAAAAGCTGCTCCTAAATCCCGGAATACCTCGTATGTAATTTGCCATTCACCATCCCATTTTAGTCCAAAATTATTTTCAAGGAACGGCTGTCCGTTATAAAATTCTTCAATTTCATATCCTTTAGGAATTTCAATTTCATCCATTCTGTCTGAGATATCTAAAATAGCATATACAGGACTTTCTAGTTTTCCTGCAACATCGGCAGTTACGTATACCACTTGTTTTTGGTTTTTGCGGAAAATGCTTTTTTGCTTGATGGATTTGGAAATATTTACCAAATCTCCCACAGCAACCATGTTTCCATGAGCCGACATCAGGTTGATTTTCTTTAAATCATCCACAGAAGTCCTGTTTTCCTGTGCCATGCGTAAAGTGATGCCTACCTGGTCGTGGTCGTTTTCGGCATAAAGGTTCGATACGCGGGCACCCCTTAAATTCATGTTTAAAGCATGAACAATTTGTTGGGTGGTTATTCCTGCCAATATGGCTTTTTCCTTATCTACATCAAATTGAAACTCTTCCTGATCATCTTCCATCATCCAATCAATATCTACAACACTTTCGGTAGTGGCAAATAGATTTTTGATTTGAAGGGCAATGTCTTTTTGAGCTTCGTAATTTGGTCCGTATATCTCAGCAACCAATGTTGACATAACCGGAGGCCCCGGAGGTACTTCAACAACTTTTACATTGGCATTAAACTTAGCCCCTATTTTTTGTAATTCCGGGCGAAGTTCTTTGGCAATATCATGGCTTTGTAAATCCCTCTCTTTTTTAGAAACCAAGTTAACCTGTATATCAGCAACGTTTGATCCTCTGCGCATATCATAATGACGTACCAGGCCGTTAAAGTTGATTGGCGCAGATGTGCCTACATAGGTTTGATAGTTGGTTACCAATTCGTGGTTTCGAAGATACGCTGCCAGTTCCTTGGTTACATTGGCAGTTTGTTCAAGAGTGGTGCCTTCGGGCATATCAACAACCACCTGAAATTCGTTTTTATTATCGAATGGTAATATTTTAACGGTAACAACCTTGAATAAAAACAAACTGGCCGAACCAAACAGAAGGACAGTAACTCCAATAATGAATACCCACCGTTTTAGTTTGTCCTCAATCATTGGGCGCATGGTTTTATTATAAAGCTTGTAAATGAGGGTTTTTTCTAAAGAATAGTCTTTTTCATCTTCATTCTCATCATCGTGCTTTAATAGTCTGTAAGCTAACCATGGAGTAATCATCAATGCAACAAACAAAGAAAATATCATGGCAATTGAAGCACCAATTGGCATTGGGCTCATATAGGGCCCCATCATTCCAGATACAAAAATCATAGGCAGCACAGCAGCAATTACAGTAAAAGTTGCCAATATGGTAGGATTACCTACTTCATCAATAGATTTAAGTGCTGCCTGGAAAAATGGTAATTGCTTCATTTTAAAATGTCGGTGCATATTCTCTGCTATAATAATGGAGTCATCCACTACAATACCTGTAACAAAAACCAAAGCAAAAAGCGTAATCCTGTTCAGTGTGTAATCCAGAAAATAATAACTGAACATAGTAAGGGCAAAGGTAATGGGTACAGAAATAAATACAACCAAACCACCTCGCCATCCCATAGCAAGCATTACTACAATTGTAACAGCTATAATTGCTCCAAATAAGTGCATTAACAATTCTGATACTTTTTCAGATGCTGTTTCTCCATAGTTTCTGGTAATCTCCACATGGATATCGGAAGGAATCAGTTCACCTTGTAAAACCTCCACCTTATGCATAATCTGCTCTGCCAGTCTCATGGCATCAGCCCCTCTTCTTTTGGCTACAGATACCGTTACTGCTGCATAATCTCCTGCATATGTTTTTCTTTTTTCGTTGGCATTTCCATAGCCAAATGAAACATAGCTAACCGGTAATTCCGGTCCATCAGATACTTCTGCAATTTGATGAAGATATACGGGAGATTTTCCATATACACCAACAACCAGGTTAGAAACATCTTCTGCAGTTTCCAGAAATTTACCTGTGGTTACAAGGTATTCATTGTTGTTTTGGTTGAAGGCTCCTGATGAAAATTGATTGTTTGATGCCTGGATTTGCTGCGTAACCATCAATGGGTCCATATGGAAAGCAGTCATCTTATTCCTGTCAAGCACCACTCTTATTTCACGGTTTCTCCCTCCAATAATTCGAGTTTCAGAAACCTCGTTTATTTTTTCAATTTCGCTATTTAATTCCTGGGCTACTCTTTTTAGTTGATAGTCAGAATAGGTGTCGCTCCAGAGTGTGAGTCCCAATGCCGGAACATCATCAATTGAACGGGTTTTGACTAGGGGAAGAGATATACCTTGGGGCATTTGGTCCATGTTCTTCATAATTTCATTATAAAGCTTCACCAAACTGCGCTCAATATCTTCGCCAACATAAAACTGCACAATTAACATGGCCATTTCAGGCATTGATTGGGAGTAAACATACTCAACGCCTTTTACATTGGATATTACTTTTTCTAAGGGCTTAACAATTCTTGATTCAACTTCTTTTGGACTGGCTCCAGGGTACTGAAGCATGATGTCGGCAATAGGTACATCAATTTGAGGTTCCTCCTCTCTTGGTGTTAGATAAGAACTGTATAGTCCGATCAGCACAAACGCTACCATTAGTAAGGGCGTAAGTTTTGAATTTATAAATAGACGGGCCAAAGACCCTGCGAATCCTGTTTTCATTGTTAGTTAGTTTATTATGAATAACTAAGTTAATAATTGAAGGGCTGGTTACTTTGCATTTACCAATAAGCCGTCAAATAACCTGACTTCGGTTTTGATAATTAGCTCGTCGCCTTCTGACAGCCCAGAAATAATTTCGGTTTGCCCATTTATTCTTTTTCCGGTTTGAACCCATCTCAGTAAGGCAGTTCCTGTTTGACTAATAGTCCATACTCCAGTTAGTTGACCTTTGTTAACCAGGTGGTTGTTATCAATCAATATTCTGGATTCCGTACCTTTTTTTAATGAGATGTTTGCAAACATGCCGCTTCGGATAGATTCTTTCTGGTTTTCGTTGGGCATCAGTAAAATGCGTGCCTCAAATTGTGATCCTGAGAACCGGCTTGAAGGACTGATATGGGTAACTTTTCCTTTAATCATCTCTGTTGAATTTTTAATATTGACCTCAACAGCATCATCTTTTTCAACCATGTTTACTTCGCTTTCCGGAATTCGGGTAGTCACTTCAAATTTACCGGGAGATTCAATTGCCACTAAGGGCATGCCCGGATTAGCCATATCGCCGGAATCGACAAATTTATCAGTAATGACCCCATTATAAGGAGCTCTGATGTTGGCATATGCTAACATCTCCTCAACCTGTACTTTAGCCTTTTGGGCTGCAGTGTATTGAGCTTTAGTCATTTTGTAATGGGTAGTAATGTCGTCCAGTTCTTTTTGAGTAGCACTCTTACTTTCAAACAGTGACTTAATTCGATTAAGGTCATTTTCTGCATTGGTAAAAGCAGCCTTGGTAGCTAAAATATTAGCCTCGGCCTGGCTTTTTTGAGCATTTATATCATTGCTCCTTAACGAAATCAACAGTTGGCCTTTTTTTACAGCATCACCTTCGTTTACTAAAACCTGGTTAATTTGTCCCATGATTCTAGTGCTCAGCGTTGACTTTTTTAAAGAAGTTACAGTGCCGGAATAGGAGTATGTTTTTTCAACAGTAACAGGAACGATTTTCTGAGAAACTACCGAAGTTCCTTTTTCCTTAACTTGTTCTTCCGCCTTGTTGCCACATCCTTGTACAGCAAAACCAAGGGCAAGTATTATAATAGATAATTTAATTAGTTTCATGATGATATGTTATTTAGAATATTACAAATTAAAGATTTGAGTCAGATGAAAGAAGCTCGTATTTGAAAACGGAAATATTATATTGATATATGGCATTCAGGTGTTTTAAGGCACTTTCGGCATATTTGGCTTCGGCAGCCAATAAATCAGAAGTGCGCTCCATACCTTCCTTGTATCTGTTAGTCCTTATTCTAAGAGATTCCTGTGCCTGCAAAGCAGCAGTTTCATATGTTAACAGGTTGCTTTCATTTACATGGATGTTTCTAATGGCATTTGAAAGCTCCATATTTCCTTTGTCAAGATATTCGTAGTAGCTTGTTTCTGCTAACAAGTATTGGGCTTTTGATTTATTGTAACTTCCAAGGTTTTTGCCTCCGTTAAAAAGTTTCCATTGCATGTTTATGCCAAGCATCCAGCTATTGGCTTCAAACCCACCAATGTTTTCATCGTACATGTTATAATTACCAAAGCCATTTATTCGGGGAACAAACTTCATCAAGTTGCTGTTTTTCATTTTCTCCCGGGCTTCCATACCATACTTCATAGCCATAACATCAGCCCTGTTTTCAACTGTTTTTATTCCAGATGCCTTGTGTACAACTTTTTGAATTTTATCAGCTACTTCAATTGGAGCATATAAATCACGAGCCATCAAGAAATTAAGCATTTCAGAAACCGATTTGATTTGGTTTTGGGCTTCTGCTTTTTGAGCGGCTAGTTCAAGCATCCGTACTTTAACTGATAAAACATCTGCATCCTTTAAATATCCCTGAGCCAGGTTGTCTTCTGCCATTTTTAGATATGAGCTGGCAGCCTTGTGAGCTTTTTCAATTACTTCAAGCCTGTTTTTTGCAAGTTGTAATCCATAATAGGTTTGCTTCACTGCGTACAGTACATGTTTTTTTGTGTACTCACCTTTTAACTCGGTAGCCCTTAATGCGCTGTTTGCTGCACTTTTGCCCATCCAGGCATCAATGTTGATTATGGGTTGTTGTACCGAAACCTGTGTGGTGAATTGATTATTGGTCCCGGGATCGTTTAGCAGAGCCGTGGCAAAGTCGTTTTGTGTTACAACCTGTTGTTGCAATTTGTACATAAATGAATAGAGCGCATCATTAGTTGATGAATAGGTGCTGGATAGTTCCAGTGCAGGTAAAAAAGATGCCATAGCTTGTTGGTTGTCGGCTTTTGCACTTTTAACCTCTGCAATACTTTTAAGAATATCCCTGTTGTTCTTTTCTGCAAGAATCAAAGCTTGTTCCAGTGTAAATACATTGCTGGAATCAATGATCTCGGCATAGGTTGGTTTCAATAGCCCAACGCTAAGCAGTAGAATTGTGGTTAGTAATTTAATTGTATCCATAGTAATTATTAATATTTCTTGTTTTATGGTGTCAAATATAGATTTAATAATCTAAATATCCAAAAAGATAGATATGTGAATATAACATTTGTTTCTCAGAAATGTTTAGCTGGGGATTTATAAGAGTAGTTATTAATGGTTGAATATCATTATCCATGGGCTTGTAGGTGTAATGGATATTAATTTACGGGAAATAGTTAATAAAGTAAATAAGTTACCAAATAAAATTTAGGATGTTATTTTTGAATTTGTGGGTATTATATTCACCTACTCATTCCAAATCGTTATTTTTACACCTGATTTGTAAGAAAAAATTAGATGACAGAATATTTGAAACAAAAATCATATATCAATTGCAACGGAAAGCTATTGGATTTATCCATCCCAAAAGTTATGGGTATTCTTAATGTAACTACCGACTCATTTTTTGATGGCGGAAAGTATAGCGATGAAGAAGCTATAATGAAAAGGGTGGATCAAATGATGCAAGAAGGTGTTGATATTGTCGATATAGGGGCATATTCTTCCAGGCCGGGAGCAGTTCATATTTCAGAGAGCGATGAGTTGAAAAGGCTGGATAATGCCTTGCGCATGATAAGGAAAAAATATCCTGATATTATTATTTCGGTTGATACTTTTAGAGCAGATATAGCACGGTTTGTTGTTGAGCGTCATGGAGTTGATATTGTTAATGATATCTCTGCAGGGGATATGGATGAGGCTATGCTGGAGACCGTTGTGGAATTGAATGTGCCTTACATTATGATGCATATGAAGGGAATACCGCAAAATATGCAGGATAACCCATTGTATGATAATGATATAATTTATGAGTTAATTGATTATTTATCAAAGAAAGTTGAATTCTTAAAACAAAAGGGATTGCATGATATTATTTTAGATCCAGGATTCGGATTTGGAAAAACCGTGGATGATAATTATGAAATTTTGCAGCGTTTAAAAGAACTCAAGGTATTTGAACTTCCGATTTTAGTAGGTGTTTCCCGAAAGTCAATGATTTATAAATTGCTGGGCGGTACACCCCAGGAGGCTTTAAATGGTACATCTGCGTTGAATATGGTATCTTTACAAAATGGAGCTAAAATATTAAGGGTTCATGATGTTAAAGAGGCCAGAGAATGTGTGCAACTTTACACAAAGCTCCAGTCGTTTAAAGTAATGTAGGTTATGACATTTTTAGATATACGTTTTATAGATATTGTTGACATTGTTGTAGTGGCTTATTTAATGCATCGATTATATAAGCTTATCAGGGGAACAGTGGCGCAGAATATCTTTTTTGGGTTATTTGCCTTTGTGGTTTTGTGGCTTTTAATAAGGTCGCTCAATATGGAGTTGTCAGCTACAATCCTGGATAATATTGTAAATGTTGGGGTTATTGCATTGATAGTTGTGTTTCAGCAAGAAATCAGACGTTTTTTTCTGCTGCTTGGAACCAGATATAATTTAGCCAACAGGTTTTCTTTTGAAAAAATATTTTCAACACCCTCCACAGGGGTGATGAATTTTTACAATAAGCCTATTGTTAGAGCGTGTCAAAATCTTTCAAAAACAAAAACAGGAGCTATAATAGTTATATCTCGTAAATCGGAAATGCTTGATTATGTGCAGACGGGAGAATTGGTTAATGGAGTGATATCTTCCCGGCTGTTAGAAAATATATTTTTTAAAAACAGTCCTTTGCATGATGGGGCAGTAATTGTAGCCCAGAATAAAATTAAGGCAGCCGGTTGTATATTGCCGGTTTCTCAGAGTTTTGATTTGCCTAAAAAGTTAGGCCTTCGACATAGGGCTGCGTTAGGGGTTACGGAGTCAACAGATGCTTCGGCTATTGTTGTTTCAGAGGAAACGGGACGTATATCATTTTTTCACGCCGGAGAAATAAATCATGGTGTTAGTCCGGAAGAATTAGAACAATTACTCGAAAAAGAAATTAAATAATGAGACTGTTTTTTATATCCTTTATCATAGTATTAAACCTTTTTGTATGGTTTGTTTTTCCCTGGGTAATTAAAAGGCAAATGCGACTTGATCCAGGCAAGTGGTTTAAAAGAGTATTGCGGATAGTACAAGTTGTTTTTGGTTTGGTTTCAATATATGGGATTTATAAGGTATTGCTGATGTTTGAGTCTTGATGTGTTAATCGTGTAATTCTTTACCTTTTTGTTGTAATTTTATATAATCAGAATAGAGATTGTTATAGTATGAAGATCTGTTTAACAGGAGGAAGTGGTTTTTTAGGAACCAGGTTGTCAGAGTTCTTTTTTGACAATGGATATGTTGTTGAAAACATATCCCGGTCTGATTTAAATAAAGGAGTTGGGGCTATAGCTCAAAAGATCGAAGGTTCTGAAATGTTGGTAAATCTAGCCGGTGCTTCTATCATGAAGAGATGGACGAGCAAATACAAAAAAGAGATATATAATAGTCGCATAAACACAACCAAGCAGTTGGTAGAAGCTTTTGTTCAGGTTAAAAGCAAGCCTAAAATTGTTTTGTCGGCTTCGGCAGTTGGGATTTATGATACTTATGATGTACATGATGAATTTTCAGATCATTATGCTGATGATTTTCTGGCCAGGGTATGCAAGGATTGGGAAGCTGCTATTACGCCCCTGGCAAACGAAAATATCCGTTTTGCTGTAATGCGGCTGGGTGTTGTATTGGATCAGTTTGACGGGGCTCTGTCTAAAATGTTACCTTCTTTTAGGATGGGGGTTGGGGCAACAATTGGAGATGGTTATCAGGCATTTCCCTTTATTCACATTAATGATTTCCTTTCTGCAGTATGGTATGTTTTAAAAAATCCGGAATCAAAGGGGGTATATAACCTTGTAGCTCCAGAACTGGTTTCTAACCGGGAGTTGGCAAAGGGAATTGGTAAGCGCTTAAAACGTCCTGTTTTTTTGCAAATGCCCGAGAGATTGCTTCGTTTGATGTTTGGGGATGGGGCAGATGTGCTCACAAAGGGTCAGAAAGTTGTTCCTCAAAGGTTGTTGGACCTGGGGTATCCTTTTCAGTTTCCAACTTTGGATATGGCATTGGATGACTTGTTGTTGGGTGATTGAAAGTAAATAGTTGGTTAATGCTGTTTGGGCTGACTAATTTTCATTTTCCTTTAGAGAATTTAAAAACAAAAATATAACAGATCCCACCAATATTGTAAATGCAATTCCAATTATTTTCATAGAAAAAGCCCTGTCGTAGTTATCAGATAAAAATCCAACAAAAGGAGCAATGAGGGCAAAGAAAGCACGGATTAAAAGAGACCTGATAGAAAGTACGGTTGCCCTGATGTCACTTGAAGTAATCCTGTTTATATAATCCTTTAAAACCGGGGTTGCAATGCCTCGGCTAAAATAAAAAATACCTAATACAATTAATATCCAGGCAGAGTTTATAAAACCTGCTATAACATAACTTCCGGTAATGATAATTGAGGTGAGCCAGATAGTAAGAGTAGGTTTTAGTTTTGCTTCAATCTTATATGCATAAAGTGTTGTGGTACCAACAATTAAATTTAAAACAGTATGTGTGGCCCCAATAAATGTTGAAGTGAAACCGATATTGTTTAAGTATAATTGATATATCCATGCCATTGTAAGAGTTGCCGTACCCATGATGCTGGAATATATCAGGTTGTATCTTAGTTTTGCATTTTCTACCATGGCGTACCATACAACATGTAGAATATCCTTTATTCCTGGTTTTTTTCTACCTGTTGACAATCCTGGTTCTACTAATAATATAGAGGCTGGTACTGCCATAAAAGCAATTCCTGATTGCAGGATAAATGGCAATCGCATGTGTATTGCCGCAAGGGTACCTCCTAATAATCCAGCTATTGCTTCGGCGTAGTTTCCAACGGTAAAGTTTCTGCCCTCGTATTTTATGTACTCTTTGTCGCGGTCCATACCTTTAAGGGAATCATATAACAAGGCACTGTCAGCTCCGGAAACGAAGCTTTGCCCAATCCCCAGTATTATTTCTGCAATAAGAAAATAGAAGTAACCTGAAGTGGTGGCATAAACAATAAATCCAAGTGTTCCTAGTATTGAACCGGCAATCAGGGTTTTCTTTCGCCCGATAACATCAGCAACATATCCTGAAGGTATTTCGAATATAACAATAGCGATGGAGTAGAAGGCCTTAAGCTGAAAGGACTCCCTGTCGCTAAATCCCATATCTTTATAAAACAACATTAAAATAGGCATGGTTAGCATAAACCACTTTGCTATTTTAATAATATAAAGCTTTGTAATATTTGATTGCAGGCTTTTTGCCATATTCCGAAATAAAAAGACGGCTCTGTTATTTGATTTCTCAATTAACAGAACCGTCTGAAATATTTTTTATCTTCCTGATTATTTGAAGTGGTACAAGAAAACTACATCAGCTTCATAAGCTGGCTTTCTTTCTCCATCAATTTCCAAAACAACACCAATAACGGCTTTTACAGTTCCTCGAAGGTTTTTGGCCTCGTTTACTTTTGCAACCAGGCGAACTTTAGAGTTTACCTTTACCGGCTTGTTGAATTTTAAACTTTCAATACCATAATTAACCTGTAATTTTAGATTTTGAACATCAACAATCTGGCTCCATAAGTGGGGCAATAAAGAAATTGTAAGATATCCATGCGCAATGGTGTCTCCAAAAGGAGATTCTGCTTTTGCTCTTTCCGGATCGGTGTGTATCCATTGGTGATCGATGGTTGCTTCTGCAAATAAATTAATTTGCTCCTGCGTAATAGTATGATATTCTGATTTTCCTAACTCTTGTCCTATTAGTGCTTCTAAATCTTCGAAGCAAGTGATAATTGTTTGACTCATTAGTATTTAGCTTTTAATGAATTAATAAACCGCTGCAAATATAGGTTTTATTGTTAAAAAAATAATATTGGAGGGTATTTTCTTACTATTCTACAGATGGTTCAATAAATACAGGATTTTTCATCAATCGCTCTTCAACAGTTTCAAACCTGACATTCCATTCTTCAGCAGCAAAAACAACTTGTGCTTTTTTTATGCCGTCACCAATCCTATATATAATTGAATGATGAGGGCTGGCCATTACTTCATCTGCCTCATCCACTACAATCAAGTTAATTTTTGTCATGGGAACCCCGTTGATGTTCACCAATTCCTGTAAGCGTTTAGGTGTACATATCAAAACATCAAGGCCGTCATATATTTCATCTTTTTGATACTGTATTATTCCCTGATCAAAAGCTACAAATGTTCTCAAAGAAGTTTGGTTTCCCAAAATTTTAAATTGTTCTTCAAGTTCAAAAGCTTTATCCCGCGTTGAAGTAATTATAATAGCCCTTGGAG
This sequence comes from Plebeiibacterium marinum, assembly GCF_026013615.1. GTDB lineage: Bacteria > Bacteroidota > Bacteroidia > Bacteroidales > Marinilabiliaceae > Saccharicrinis > Saccharicrinis marinus_A. The sequence goes on along the minus strand of NZ_JAPDPI010000017.1, from coordinate 79,963 downwards.
CTTCTTCATATTCCCTTTTTAATTTTTGAATAGTGCCAATAATTAAAGCCGTTGTTTTTCCGGAGCCTTTGGGTGAAAGCATAAAAATATCTACTCCGGATTTAATTTTGGGGATAAAAGCGGATTGAATTTCTTTGGGTTCTTTGTCAAAACCTGCATCAATAATTCCGGATGCCAGTTCTGGTATCAGTTTTTTTAATTTCATTTTTTGCAAACTTTGGTGCAAAAATAGTAAAACTGGTTAAGAAAGCTCGCTTAAATGTTTTTTATAAACACTATCAATGATAATATGAAATAAGAGGTACTAGTTTAATTCAGAAATATTATCTTCGTGCATCCAGAGAAAATTTATTAGAGTTAAAATGCGAGTTTGTATTGCCGAGAAACCTAGTGTAGCAGGAGAAATAGCAAAAGTTGTTGGAGCAACTTCCCGAAAAGATGGTTATTATGAAGGAAATAATTTTCAGGTTACATGGACGTTTGGTCATTTATGTACCCTGAAAGAGCCTCATGATTATCTGGGGGAGTGGAAACGATGGAACCTGGGAACTTTGCCAATTATACCCTCACAATTTGGGATAAAACTGATTCAGAATAAGGGTGTTGAAAAGCAATTTGGGATTATTGAAAAACTGGTAAAATCAGCAACGGAAGTAATAAATTGTGGTGATGCCGGCCAGGAAGGAGAAGTGATACAAAGATGGGTGTTACAAAAGGCTGGCTGTAAGGTGCACTTAAAACGGTTGTGGATTTCTTCATTAACGGAAGAGGCCATTCGTGAAGGGTTTGAAAAACTTTATGATAATGCCCGGTTTGATTCCTTATATGCAGCAGGAAGTTCCAGGGCCATAGGGGATTGGCTATTGGGAATTAATGCTACCCGATTATATACTATAAAATATAGTCAACCTGGTACTGTTTTGTCGATAGGCAGGGTGCAAACGCCTACATTGGCATTGATCGTAAACCGCTATCTGGAAATAGAAAACTTTGTTCCCGAACCTTACTGGGAACTGAAAACGGTGTATAAAGACGTAACATTTAACTCCGCTCAAGGTAAATTCTCAAGTAAAGAGGAGGGGAGTTCAGCCCTTGAGAAAATCAAAGATAAACCCTTTGAAGTAACCGATTTTAGTCGGAAACCCGGTAAAGAAGCACCACCGCGCTTGTTTGACTTGACTTCTCTTCAGGTAGAATGTAACAAAAAGTTTGCGCTTTCTGCAGATGAAACTTTAAAAGGTATTCAATCTTTGTATGAAAAGAAATTGACCACATATCCTCGTGTAGATACTACTTATTTAAGTAATGATATTTATCCAAAAATAGGAGGGATCTTAAAAGGCTTAAAACAATACCACGATTTGGTTGAGCCTCTTCTTCAAAGCAAAATACGGAAAAGTAAAAAGGTTTTCGACGATAAAAAGGTTACTGATCACCATGCTATAATTCCAACAGGAGTCACTGCGCCCGAAAGTTTGTCGAGAGATGAGAAGCTTATTTACGATATGGTAACACGGCGCTTTATTGCCAATTTTTATCCCGATTGTGAGATATCAACCACTACCATTTTAGGGAAGGTTGAGGATGTGGATTTTAAAACATCAGGAAAACAGGTTATTAAGGAAAACTGGAGGGTGGTATATAAATCCATGGCCGGTAAAAAAGATGGAGATGATAAAATTTTGCCTGAGTTTGTAAAAGGAGAATCCGGCCCTCATGAACCAGATTTTCAGGAAAAGGAAACTCAACCGCCAAAATATTATACCGAGGCAACTTTGTTAAGGGCAATGGAAACGGCAGGAAAACAGGTGGATGATGATGAGTTGAGGGAGTTAATGAAAGAAAATGGTATTGGGCGTCCATCAACTCGTGCCAATATTATTGAAACGCTTTTTAAAAGAAAATACATATATAAAGTCCGAAAAAATGTACTCCCTACAGCTATGGGGGTTAAATTGATGGAGTTTATTTCAAATGATTTGTTGAAATCGGCAGAATTAACCGGTATCTGGGAGAAAAAACTACGCCAGATTGAAACCGGGGAATATGAGGCCAAAGACTTTATGGCAGAGCTGAAACAGATGGTTTCTGATTTGGTTTTTCAGGTGAAGAATGATTATTCGAAGGGAAAAATAATAATTGAGGAAGTTGAAAAACAGGAAACAAAACCGAAAACTACTACAAAAGAGAAAAAGTCCAAGTCGCTTACATGTCCCCGGTGTGGTAAAGGCGAAATGATGAAAGGAAAGTCGGCCTGGGGATGTTCAGCCTATGCATCGGGCTGTAAAACTTTGATTCCATTTGAGTTTTTAGGTAAAAAGTTGACCGATAAACAGGTAGAAGGGCTTGTGTTAAAAGGGAAAACTCCATTGATAAAAGGGTTTGCATTAAATGGGGGGAAAGCGAATGGGGTAGTGAGCTTTGATGATCATTTTGAGCTTCGCTTAGAAGAAGAAGAGCAGAAAGAGTTGCTTTGTCCAAAGTGTAAAACAGGAAAAATTATTGAAGGCAAATCTGCCTGGGGATGTTCAAACTATGCCAACGGTTGCCGTGTTGTAATTCCTTTCGAGTTTTTGAAAAAGAAACTTTCACAAACACATATGGAAGCCCTTGTTTTTAAAGGGAAAACTGGCAAGTTGAAAGGATTTAGTTTGTCGGAGGATAAAACCAATGTGACGGGGTTTATTGATTGGGATGAAAATTATCAGTTGAGGTTCAATGAATAAGTTTTACGTATTGGTTTCTAAAATTTTCTATCCACATATTTAAATTTTATATTTGCGTTCAGTAAAAAAATATACATGGATTATATTGTATCAGCCCGTAAGTACCGTCCTTCAACGTTTGTTTCAGTTGTAGGACAGCAGAATATTACTACAACATTAAAGAATGCTATAAAAGGGAGCCAGTTGGCTCATGCATACTTGTTTTGCGGACCAAGGGGTGTAGGAAAAACTACCTGTGCCCGTATTTTTGCAAAAACCATCAATTGTTCAAATATTACTGACGATTTTGAAGCCTGTAATGAGTGTGAGTCATGCAAATCCTTCAATGAAAACAGGTCGTACAATATTCACGAACTGGATGGTGCCTCCAATAACTCTGTAGAGGATATCAGAAGTTTGATTGATAAAGTCCGCGTTCCGCCTCAAGTTGGTTCATACAGTGTATATATTATCGATGAGGTTCATATGTTGTCACAGGCTGCTTTTAATGCTTTCCTGAAAACATTGGAAGAACCTCCTAAGCATGCCATTTTTATTCTGGCTACTACAGAAAAGCACAAGATATTGCCTACAATTTTATCCAGGTGTCAAATTTATGATTTCAATAGGATAACTATCGAAGATGGAGTTGGCCATTTGCAATATGTAGCACAAAGTGAAGGTATTTCAGTTGAAGAAGAAGGTTTGACGGTTATTGCTCAAAAAGCTGACGGAGCCATGCGTGATGCCCTGTCTATTTTTGATCAGATTGTAGCCTTTTCAGGAAAGTCAATCAGTTATCAGCAGGTAATCGATAACCTGAATGTTCTTGATTACGACTTTTATTTTAAGTTGGTAGATGCTTTTTTAGCAGAAGATACAACCCAAACTTTATTGATATTTGATGAAATATTAAAAAGGGGGTTCGATGCACATCATTTTATTTCGGGTTTGAGTTCCCATTTAAGGGATTTGTTGGTTTGTAAAGATACGGCAACAGTTCAATTACTTGATGTTGGTGCAAAAGTGAAAGAAAAATATGCAGAGCAGGCTCAAAAGAGTACCATCAACTTTTTGATTGATGCCCTGGAGATTACTAACAGTTGTGATTTGCAATACAGGGTAGCTAAAAACAAAAGGTTGCATGTTGAGTTTGCACTTTTAAAGGTTGCCAGAGTTTTAGAGGAACAAAGAAAAAAGTAAAGAAAAAGGCTGAGTCTGCGAACGGTTCCGGTAAGAATGTGGGGAATGCATCAGCCGGGACTCAGTCTGGTGGTAATAAAGTTACTGCCACATCCGTTACTAAAACAAAACCATATAAGGGAGGGGGAAAAACCGAAGTAAAAAATCCCTTGAAGAGTATTTCCTTAAAAGAGGCGTTGTCCGGCAAATCAGAAGTCTTAAAAGGAGAAAAGACTGAAGAAACCAAGGAGGCAGTTGTTGAAGAAGAAATTGATTTATCCTGGAATGATCCTGTAACACAAGATAAAGTTAAGGATGAATGGTTTAATTATATGCGACAGGTGCAGCAAAGCAATCAGCGACTTGCTAGTATCATGAAAAATCATGTTCCTGAGTTGCAGGAAGGGAAGGTGTTGTATATCAGACTTAAAAATGTAACGCAACAAAAGGAACTCAATGAAGCCCGGACTCAGCTGTTTGGGTATTTAAGGAGGCAGTTGAGGAATGCTCATTTAATGCTTGAAACAGAAGTGGTTCTTGGTGATGATGGTGGGGTGAAAAAAGCCTTTACGGCAGCAGAAAGAGCCAAGCTGATGGCAGAAAAGAACCCATCATTAATGCTTTTGACCAAGAAGTTTGATTTAGATGTAGAGATTTAAAAGAAGCCGGAAGATAGAAGTTTATTGAATAATTAGCTTGCTTATTTCGCTAAAGTGTTTTGTTTTAATATTATACTTTGGCATAACATAAATTTTATATTAAAAGATTGGGTATAATAGTATGCCTGTTTTTATAACATTTTTTGATTATGACAGTAACATCAAAAATTATTTACACTAAAACCGATGAAGCGCCAGCCTTGGCTACGTATTCATTTTTACCAATAGTTAAGGCTTTTACCGAAGCTGCAGATGTGGAGGTTGAACTAAAGGATATTTCTTTGGCAGGAAGGATTATTGCCAATTTTCCTGATAACCTGACAGAAGAGCAAAAGCAGCCTGATGCTTTGGCTCAATTGGGCGAGTTGGCAAAAACTCCAGAGGCCAATATTATTAAACTTCCTAATATTAGTGCTTCAATCCCTCAGTTGATAGCGGCTATTTCAGAGTTGAAAGAGCATGGATATGACGTGCCTGAGTTTCCGATGGATCCCAAAACAGAGGGCGAAAAGGAGATTAAAGCAAGGTATGCAAAAGTTTTAGGTAGTGCAGTAAATCCCGTTCTTCGTGAAGGAAACTCAGATAGAAGGGTTGCAGGAGCTGTAAAAGAGTATGCAAAGAATAACCCGCACTCAATGGGGGCATGGAGCAAAGACTCTAAATCTCATGTGGCACATATGGAAGATGGAGACTTTTATTCAAGTGAAAAGTCGTATGTTTCACCATGTGATGATGTTGTGAAAATTGAGCTTCATCAAAATGATGGAACGGTAAAAGTGTTGAAGGAAAAAACAGTATTGCAGACAGGAGAGGTTATTGATGGTTCTTTAATGAGCAAAAGGGCCCTGTGTGCTTTTTACGAAAAAGAGATTGCAGCTGCAAAAGAACAGGATGTGTTGTTGTCACTTCACCTGAAGGCAACTATGATGAAGGTTTCGGATCCTATTATGTTTGGTCATGCTGTTAAAGTGTATTATAAAGATGTTTTTGAAAAATATGCAACGGAGTTTGCTGAGTTAGGCGTAAATCCGAACAATGGACTTGGTGATGTGTATTCGAAAATTACAGCTTTGCCAGAAGATAAAAAGGCAGAAATAGAAGCCGCTATCCGGGAAGTGTATAAAACGCATCCCGAAATGGCTATGGTAAATTCTGATAAGGGAATTACCAACCTTCATGTTCCCAGTGACATTATCATTGATGCTTCAATGCCCGCAGCTTTGCGTACATCAGGGCAGATGTGGGGACCGGATGGAAACCTGAAAGACATGAAGGCTATGATTCCGGATAGATGTTATGCTGGAATTTACCAGGAAGTAATTTCATTCTGTAAAGAAAACGGAGCCTTTGATGTAACCACCATGGGTAATGTGGCAAATGTTGGGTTGATGGCTCAAAAAGCAGAAGAGTATGGTTCTCATGATAAAACATTTGAGATTCCGGCAGCAGGTACAGTAAAAGTTGTTACTACAGAAGGTAAAGTTGCGTTTGAACATGATGTAGAAGAAGGTGATATATGGAGAATGTGTCAGGCAAAGGATCTTCCTATTAAAGATTGGGTGAAATTAGCGGTAAACAGGGCAAAAGCAACTGGTAATCCGGCCATTTTTTGGTTAGATGAAAACAGGGCGCATGATGCCAATCTGATAGAGAAAGTAAATCAATATCTTAAAGATCATGATTTAACAGGTTTAGAAGTTCAGATTATGAAACCTGTTGATGCAATGAAATATACTTTAAAGAGGGTTAAAGAAGGAAAGGATACAATTTCGGTAACAGGAAATGTATTGAGAGATTATCTTACTGATTTATTCCCGATTCTGGAGCTTGGAACCAGTGCAAAAATGTTGTCGATTGTGCCATTGTTAGCTGGAGGAGGTTTGTACGAAACAGGAGCAGGTGGATCTGCACCTAAACATGTTCAGCAGTTTTTAGGTGAAGGACATTTACGTTGGGATTCATTGGGAGAGTTTTTAGCGTTGGCAGTATCTCTTGAAGATATTGGTGTAAAAACAGGAAACAACAAAGCTTTGGTATTAGCAAAAGCTTTAAATGAAGCCAATAGCGAATTCTTAAAGAATGATAAGTCGCCATCACGTAAGGTGAATGAGATGGATAACAGAGGTAGTCATTTTTACCTGACCTTGTATTGGGCAAAAGCGATGGCTGCTCAAAATGAAGATGCAGAGCTAAAAGCAAGGTTTGCAAAATTAGCTGGTGTTTTAGAAAATAATGAAACAGCTATTTTAGATGACTTGATTAAATGTCAGGGTACGGAATTAAATATTGGAGGTTACTTTCAGCCTAATGACAAATTAGCGTCAGAAGCTATGCGTCCTAGTAAAATATTTAATGAAGCAGTAGCAGCTTTGTAATTAAAAGAGATATAATGTATTAAGCCGGAATTGTTATGCGATTCCGGCTTTTTTTATTATGATACATGTATCAATAACCAATAATCAATAATCAATAATCAATAATCAGTGTCCAATAACCAAAGACCAATAACCAATGTCCAATGTCTAATGTCCAATAACTAATAACTAATAACCAATAACTAATAACCAATGTCTAATGTCCAATAATCTATTCTTTATCAACAATAATCTGTTGCCTTAATCTATTTGGTAATAAGCTTAAAGGAGTGTTTTTTCGCGATTTGCCTGATTTTTTGCGCAGGACAATCATGAACCAACTTAACGAAACCAATCCTTTAACCACACTTGAAAGGCTGATAGCCCACCATATACCAAACATTCCTAACACCTTTTCAAACGATAAAACATAGGCAGCAGGCACTCTTGCTCCTGTAAAAATAATTCCGATGATAGATGGGGGAATTGTCCGTCCAATGCCATTAAAAGCTCCCCTGGTAATAATTTCCATAATCATGAAAACTTGTGAAACAGCCAGGATCTTCAAATAGGTAATTCCCATGTTTAAAGGTTCGGCTTCTTTAAGGAATAAAGAGAAAATCTGTTTGCCAAACACAAAGAATGATACGGTGACCAGGGTGCCCATAAAAACACCTATACCCAGGGTGGTGAAATAGCCCTTTCGGATTCTTTCCCAATTTTTAGCCCCGAAGTTTTGTCCGGTAAAAGCTCCTAAGGCAGTGGCAAAACCTGAAGAGGTCATCCATGATAGTGCTTCTATTTGCGCACCAACGCTTTGAACGGCAATAGGCATGTCTCCCCACTTGGTTATCATTCTTGCCAAAATTAATGCAAAAACAGCAAAAAGACTGCTTTCCATGGCTACAGGTGAACCTAGTTTAAATAAGTTTCTGGATATTTCTTTGCATAATTTAAACTGTCGGAGCTCGGGGTTTATGATTTCTTTTTTAATTACAAAGCGGATGATGAAAATGATAAAAACAACAAACTGAGCAATCACTGTTGCTATAGCAGCGCCATTTGTACCCAGTTCGGGGAAAATTGTGATTCCAAAAATCAGTAAAGGATCTAACACCATATTTAATCCTAAACCAACCAATAGATAATAAAATGGGAGTTTGCTGTTGCCTACACCATTATATATTCCCTGAAAAGTAGGGTTCATAAACATAAAAATAAAACCTACTGATACAATTCTTAGATAACCAATAGCCCCATCTTCAACAGTGCCTTTTGAAAGATTAAATACTCCCATTAACTGTGGGGCGAAAGCTAAAACAATAACAGATATAAAAATAGATAATATCAGTGCCCAAAATAAAGAGTGCCTGGCATATCTGGCAGCTTCTTCCGGGTCTTTTTTACCCAGTGATTGGGAGACTCCTATTTCAGCTCCGATCCGGGTAATTAATAGCACAGACATTCCCAGCCAGATATAAAATCCAGCAGAACCTACAGAGGCAACGGCTTCACTTCCTAACCGGCCAAGCCAGATCATATCGGTTAAATTATATGCCATCTGCATGAGTGATGTACCAATAATTGGAATAGCAAGCTTAACCAATTGCTTGAAAATGGGGCCCGTTGTTAAATCATTTGTCTTTTGCATACCGGCAGCGAATGTAAGTAAATTTTATCATGTAAATAAGATGCCAGCGGCATTCAACGTTTATAGAATGTGTCTGCGAAATGAGAATCGATTTCAGCGAGGTTGTATGTTTATAGAAAAAAAGGTTTGCGCTACGGGAATCGACCCCAGTGGGGTCGTACGTTTTATTCATTACGAAATGTGAATCGACTTTGTTTTGGTATTACTCTTTAAGTCTATTCTCAATATTCATTTTCTGATGCAATATTCTTACTACTTCAATTATATGATTTTCTGATTGTTTTAAAAATATTAAATGTGATTTAACTTTGGTTAATCTGTATCCTGATCGGATATAATCAACTTTTCGGGCTAAATCAAAATTTTCTACTATTCTATCTCCCTAATAATAAGATTATGATACCTGTCAGCTTGTTTATTTGACCAATTTTTATACGAGTAAAGCCAAATATTTTCCAAATCGGTTATGGCTTTCTCGCTTATCCGGTACTTGTTTTTCATAGATATTTACGGTGTAAATCCGAAAGGTGTTTTTCTGCATCAAAATCATCAATCATTTTACTGTTTTCTCCTTCAGTTAAAGCATTTCGTAATTCTTTTAATTTGGTTTCTTCTGATTCTAATAATCTTAATGCTGAGCGAATTACTTCACTTGCAGAACTATATTTTCCGGATGAAATAGATGCGTTGATGAAATTTTCGAAGTGAGAACCTAAAGATATAGACGTATTTTTACCCATTTTCACAATAATTTTTATTCAAAATTACCAAAAGCTGGTAACAATAGCAAAGATAATATGGTATTGAACGTTTAATAGTATATGGTTTTACCTCATGTAAATAAGATGCCAGCGGCATCTAATGTTTATAGAAAATGTATTTCAGGTTTTGTATCGACCATAGAATGGTCGTACGTTTATAGAAAAAGGTTTGCGTAACGGGAATCGACCCCAGCGGGGTCGTACTTTAAAACAAATGACCTGACCTATGTTTTTCGTTGTTAGTTTTTGTTAACAACCTCTTGAAAAAAAACTACATTTCAAATTACGTATATTGGTCGGTTTATTGTATTTTTGCGGCTTAATTGATTAATACTCATAAACCGTAAATTCATGGTCCTTTTCTTTAAAGGTAAATCAGAACAGATTTTAGCAGTAGGGTGTGATGTTGACTTCACAGCTGAAGATGTAAAAAAACTCGAATGGCTATTTAGTGGTGCCACCAAGACCGACGAACAGGAATTAGGTGGCTTTTTTGTTGGTCCTCGTAAAGAGATGATCACTCCTTGGAGTACTAATGCCGTAGAGATAACACAAAACATGGGCTTATCTGGAATTTCTCGTATTGAGGAGTTTTATGGTGTTGCAAATGAAAACGCTGAGTACGACCCAATGTTACAGGTGTTGTATAAAGGCTTGGGGCAAGACATTTTTACTATTGACAAAGAGCCGGATCCAATTGTTGAAATAGAGGATATTGCCGCTTATAACCAGTCAGAAGGATTGGCATTGAGCGAAGATGAGGTGGCATATCTGGAAGGACTTGCGGTTAAGTTAGGTAGAAAGTTAACAGATAGCGAAGTGTTTGGATTTTCTCAGGTAAATTCAGAACACTGTCGTCATAAAATATTTAATGGTACGTTTATTATTGATGGCGAAGAAAAAGAGAGCTCTTTGTTTAAGTTGATTAAGCGTACATCTCAGGAAAATCCTAATTTTTTGGTGTCTGCATACAAAGATAATGTAGCTTTTGTTGAAGGACCTAAAGCTATGCAGTTTGCTCCAAAAACTCAGGATAAGCCAGATTTCTTTGAAACAAAAGAGATTGATACAGTACTTTCGTTAAAAGCAGAAACACATAACTTTCCAACTACAGTTGAACCATTTAATGGTGCAGCAACCGGATCAGGAGGTGAAATTCGTGACCGTCTTGGTGGAGGTAAAGCATCTTTGCCATTGGCTGGTACTGCAGTATACATGACATCATACTCTCGTTCTGAGGAAGGAAGAGCATGGGAAGAAGCTACAGAAGCCCGTCCATGGTTATACCAAACACCAGAGCAAATTTTGATCAAAGCATCAAACGGAGCCAGTGATTTTGGTAATAAATTTGGTCAGCCAATGATTTGTGGTTCGGTACTTACTTTTGAGCACTTCGAAAACCACAAAAAGTTTGCTTTTGATAAAGTAATTATGATGGCTGGAGGTATTGGTTTTGCTAAAAAATCTGATGCCATAAAAGATACTCCTAAAAAAGGCGACAAAGTTGTTATCCTTGGTGGTGATAACTATCGTATTGGTATGGGAGGGGGAGCTGTTTCTTCTGTGGCAACAGGAGAATTTGATAACTCTATCGAGTTAAATGCGGTTCAGCGTTCAAACCCTGAAATGCAGAAGCGTGCCATGAATGCTATTCGTGCTATGGCAGAGGGTGAGGATAACCCAATTGTGTTGATTCACGATCATGGTGCTGGTGGTCACTTAAACTGTCTGTCTGAGCTGGTTGAGGAAACAGGGGGTACCATTCATTTAGATAAATTACCAGTTGGAGATCCAACTTTATCAGCAAAAGAGATTGCAGGTAATGAGTCTCAGGAAAGAATGGGATTGGTACTTCACGAAAAAGATATTGAAAGATTAAAAAGAGTAGCCGACCGTGAGCGTTCTCCAATGTATGTTGTTGGAGAAACTACTGGCGATATGAGTTTTGTGTTTAAGGATGACAAAGGAAATGCTCCTATAAACTGGCAGTTGGCTGATATGTTTGGTAATCCTCCAAAAACCATCATGAACGATAAAACTGTAGATGAAACATATGCTGCAGTTAGTTATGATGCTTCAAAAATTGAGGAGTATCTTAAAAATGTTTTACAATTAGAGGCTGTAGCTTGTAAAGATTGGCTAACCAATAAGGTTGACCGTTCGGTAACCGGAAAGGTGGCCAAGCAACAATGTGCAGGAGAGATTCAGGTGCCATTGAATAACCTTGGAGCTACTGCGATTGATTATAAAGGGACTGCAGGTTTAGCTACTTCAGTTGGTCATGCACCGGCTGTTGCCATGATTGACCCTGCAGCAGGTTCTAAAATTGCAATTGCCGAATCGCTGACAAACCTTGTTTGGGCTCCAATGACCCATGGAATTAAAGGTATTTCTTTAAGTGCCAACTGGATGTGGCCTTGTAAAAATGCCGGTGAAGATGCCAGGTTGTATAAGGCTGTTGAAGCGGTAAGTGATTTTGCTACAGATTTGGGAATTAATATCCCAACCGGTAAGGACTCACTTTCAATGACTCAGAAATATAAGGATGGGGATGTTGTTTATTCTCCGGGAACGGTTATTATTTCTGCAGCAGGAGAGGTTAATGATGTAAAAAATATTGTAGAGCCGGTATTGGTTAAAGACACAGATACATCTTTATTATATATTGATTTATCATTTGATAGTCATAAACTGGGAGGAAGTTCTTTTGCTCAAGTAGTAAATAAACTTGGGACAGAGGCGCCAACAATTGCAGATACTGAATACTTTAAAAATGGTTTCGAAACAATCCAATCTTTAATTAATGAAGGTTTAATTCTTGCAGGACATGATATTTCGGCTGGAGGTATGGTTACAGCCTTGTTAGAGATGTGTTTTGCTAATAATAATTATGGTATCAAAGCTGATTTATCTGCTATTGCAGAAGATGATTTAGTGAAGATATTATTTGCGGAAAACCCCGGCGTATTAATTCAGGTTAAGGATGTTGCAAAAGTAACAGCAGTTCTTGAAGAAAAAGAAATGGGCTATCAGGTTATTGGATCTCCTGTTGAAGCAAGAACATTAACAATAACAAAGGGTAGTAGCGAGTTGAGTTTTGATATCAACGAGATGAGAGATCTTTGGTACAAGACTTCATATTTATTAGATAGAAAGCAGAGTACTGCAGAATTAGCTAAAGAGCGTTTCGATAATTATAAAAATCAGCCATTACAATTTAATTTTAATAATAGTTTTAATGGTAAGTTAGCTGATTATGGATTACAGTTGGAAAACAAAGGAGCATCTGGTGTAAAAGCAGCCATTATCCGTGAAAAGGGAGTAAATGGTGATCGTGAGATGGCTTACTCTATGTATCTGGCTGGTTTCGATGTGAAGGATGTTCACATGACTGATTTAATTACGGGTAGAGAAACTCTTGAAGATGTAAACCTGATTGTTTTTGTAGGTGGATTCTCAAACTCTGATGTTCTTGGATCAGCAAAAGGTTGGGCAGGAGCTTTCCTTTATAATGAAAAAGCAAAAGCAGCCTTGGATGCCTTCTATCAAAGAGAAGATACTTTGAGTTTAGGTGTTTGTAATGGTTGTCAGTTAATGGTGGAACTTGGTTTGGTTTATCCGGATCATGAAGAAAAGCCAGTTATGCTTCATAATAAGTCACACAAGTTTGAATCAAACTTTGTAAACATGAGCATACCTCAAAATAATTCTGTAATGTTAAGTTCGTTAGCAGATACCAGATTGGGAGTATGGATTGCTCACGGAGAAGGAAAATTCAGTATGCCATATGCAGAGGATAAATACAACATTGTTGGAAAATACTCTTACGATGCATATCCTGGAAATCCTAATGGTTCAGACTTTAGTACAGCTGCAATTTGTTCTAATGATGGTCGTCATTTAGCAATGATGCCTCACCTTGAAAGAGCAATTTTCCCATGGCAATGGGCGCATTATCCAGCAGATCGTAAGGGAGATGAAGTTACTCCTTGGGTTGAAGCTTTTGTTAATGCCCGTAAGTGGGTTGAGAGTAGATAGTTGAAAGTTTATAAAGTAAAAAGTTTATAAAGTAAAGCCGGATCGAAAGATTCGGCTTTTGTTTTGCGTAAAATCATGGTGCTTCATGGAAATGTTATGTGTTTTGTACGACCTCGCTGAGGTCAATTCCCGTTTGCTATACTATTTGCTATAAACGTACGACCTTTTCAAGGTCGGTTTTATATTATTTAAAATGTGCTAATAGAAAATAAAATGAGGTGTTGAAGATTAATTCACTTACTGAGGTTACGATGATATAAAAAACAAAAAGCCGGACTAAAACATCCGGCTTTCTACTTTATAAACTTTCTACTTTCTACTTTTAACTAAGAACTATTTCTTTTTATCTAATATAGACTCAATTTCATCCATAATACTATTCATATTTTCAATAGTCTTATTAAATGGTTCAGGGCTCATCATATCAACACCGGCTGTTTTTAATGTGTTAATTGCCCAATCAGAACATCCGGAAGAAATAAAATTCATATATTTTTCAGTTGCTTTTTTATCTCCTTTCATTACATCTGCTGCCAATGCTTGTGATGCTACAAAAGAAGTACTATACTGGTAAACATAGAAATTATAATAGAAGTGAGGGATATATGCCCACTCCATTTCAATGTATTGAGGAACAACGCAAATACCTTCTTTATCTCCATAGTATCTGCTTGTGATATCGTAATATATTTCAGATAAGGCTTTTCCGGTAAGGGGTATACCTGCTTCGGCAGCTTCGTGCATGCGTAATTCAAATTCGGCGAATTGGGTTTGGCGGAATAAAGTTCCTTTGAAACCGTCTAACATACTCATTAAAAGAGATAATCTCAAATCATCATCCTTTAGTTTTTTCTTCATATAGTCAGCCAATAAAACTTCGTTAAAAGTTGAGGCAACTTCAGCTAAGAATATAGGATAATCTGCCAATGCAAAAGGCTGGCGGGTATTTGAGAAATAACTGTGCATGGTATGACCCAACTCGTGAGCTAATGTGCTTACGTTATCATAAGTGTCGTTGTAGTTCATTAAAATATACGGGTGAACATCGTATGCACTTCCGTTTGAATAGGCACCGCCTCTTTTGCCTTTGGTGGGATATACATCAATCCACCTGTTGTTAAAAGCTTTGTCAACGGTAGAACAGTATTCTTTTCCAAGAGGTTTTAAAGCGTTAAGGATTAGATCCTGGGCTTCATCGTATGTATAATTAAGTTCAACACCTTTAACCGCAGGAGCATATAAATCTGAGTATTTTAAAGTATCCAGTCCCATCATTCGCTTTTTAAGTTTTAAATAACGATGAAGAGTTGGAAGGTTTTTATTTACATTTTCAATTAAAGAATGGTAAACATCTGTAGGGATATTGTTACCCTTTAGTGCTGCTTCCAGGCAATTGTTATAATGACGTGCCTGCGCCGTGAACATATGGCTTTTTATCTGTCCGTTTGTTAATTCACCAAATGTTCCTTCAAATTTTTTGTAATGTTTCCATAAGGCTTCAAAAACAATTTCACGATCCTTTTTATTGGGCGACATCCTGTATTTGGCGTAAGTAATTTTATTTACTTCAATTTCGGTTCCATCGCTTAAAGTAGCCTTTGGCCAGGGCATTTCTGCATCACTAAATACACCATATACCGAGCTGGCGGTTCCACTAGTCATTCCTGCTTTAGCCATGATTAACTCTTCAGCTTCAGAGAGTGTGTGTTTCTTCATTCGGTAGGTATCCATTAACTGAAGCTCATAGATTTTTAGCCCTTCTTCTTCCTGAATAAATTTTTTCATGGTTTCTTCAGGTATGGCAGCTAATTCAGGGGCTACAAAAGCTGTTTTTTGACCAAGCGTGATGTATACCTGTCTGATATCTTTATTTCGTGCCTGGTTATCCTGGTCTCTTAAATCAACATCAGATTTTAAAGAGGTATAGATATATAAGCGGCTGGCTTCTTTACTAATATCGCTTTGAAGCTCTAAGAATTTTAAAAGTTCTTTTGCCGAAGATCCAAGCTTTCCTTTGAAGCTTTCAAGTTTGGCAGCTTCGCTTATAAACTTTTCTTTAGCGGCATTCCATGCGTCGTCAGACTCGTATAGGTCGTAAACGTTCCAGGTGTCTTTTTCCTCAATTTCAGATCGGTCTTTTTGTGCTTTGGCCGGCAAAAGACATAAACACATTAGAGCGAATGCAATTAAATAAGTTGCTTTCTTCATGTTTAATTAGATTTTTAATATTGAATATTTATTTGACGACGAAAATAGTAAATCAGAAAATGAAAAATAATGACATTTATTTCCATATGCATACTGAGCCTTCTGTCGTTAAAAAAAAACAGAGGTTGGTATTAATGGATTGTTCTTTTGTGGGCAACTCTAAATCCAAATATGCCTTCTTTTATCTGGTACGATATTTTGCTATGTCTTTTAACCCTGTCTTCTATGATAAACAAACGAACCCCCGTAAAATTATCGTAAGTGTTATGCTCAAGTGTTATGACTTTACAAACAGGCGCCGATTTTGTATTGTAAGTATACCAATAGGTTTCCGTTTTCTTGTTATATGAAAAAACAAAGTTTATGGTAAAAAGCAAGGATAGGGCAAAGGGAGCAAAGCCTATGCGGATAAAATGTTTTTTATTGTTGTTCTTTGAGTTCCAGGTAAAAATAGATGTAACAAGATAGAGGGAAATATATAGAGTAAATATCCATCTCAGTTCGATAAAAGTGCAGAGGGTAACTTTTAAAAAGATGAAAAAATTGAAAAAGGACAAAATAACAATGTAGCGTATTCTGTTTTGCATAGACATCTTATTGAGGGAAAGTAGACTGTGGAAGTTTAAGCTGTGGAAAGTTCTCACCAGAAACCGAAACCATATAGGGGAGGTTGGTAGAATTATCAGGGCACTTAATATTAAAGAAATGGGGCCATGTTCAATATAAGTTAAAACCGGCAATCCAATTATAAACAATAAAACAATGGCGGTTACAAAAATATCAAGAGCTGCGTTAATCGCTTCCGTTGTTCTGTAAATATCCGATTTCAGGTATTCATCATATTTCATTTGGGCATATTCCCTGGCTCTTTTTTTTGCATTTTCACGTTCTTGCTTTTCCCATGCTTTATGATATGCTGCTTGTTTTTGTGCCTGTTCCTGAGCTCTTTTAAATCTATTAAAATGGGTGCCGCTTGTGTTTAAAAGGTATTCATAAGCTTCGTTTAAAAGAATGAATTCATCATGGGCATTTTCTGATTTATTGATGTCGGGATGTAGTTTTTTTGCTTTTGAGCGATATGCTTTCTTTATCTGGTCAAGTGTGGCATTGGTTGTAACTCCAAGTATTTGATGGTATTCGCTCATTTATGTTTTTATTGTGGGCTTTTTTTAAGAAACACTAAACTAATCATTATTATTTAAAAAGTTAGAATAAGCGAGGTGGATAAGCTATTATTTTATATTTTTGCACTCATAATTCAAGACAGTTCGTTTACGCCATCCTGTCTATAAACAAAACCAGGGTATTTATACAGTGTGCTTTCAACGTAATATTTCTGTACATTTTACCTTCGTTTTTATATTGAAATTAGATAATAGTTTTTAGCTATTTAAAAGATTTCTGGAATTTGCTTTAGGTTCGTCTTATGAATTGGAAACGCAATTGGTTGTTATTGACGAGCTAAAACTTGTAGGAGATTATAGTGTTTCTTTCATAATGAACCAACTAAATGGTGAGCAAAAAATGATTAATAGCCTTATTTCTAAGCTTAAGTAGAAATAACTAATAACTAAAAGCCAACAACTAATAACTAAGTAGAATGAAAGCAGTAGTATTATTATCGGGCGGATTGGATTCTGCCGTAGCATTATATTTAGCAAAAAGTAAAGGTTTTGATGAGGTTCATGCCATATCATTTGATTATGGGCAAAGGCATGAAACAGAATTAAACCATGCAAAAGCAATAGCAGAAAAGGCGGGTGTTGCCGCACATAAAATTGTAACTCTTAACCTTGGCGATTTTGGAGGTTCATCATTAACTGATAAAAATATAGAGGTTGAGGATGGTGATGTGAACCGCACAGATATTCCGGTGACTTATGTACCTGCGCGAAACATGGTGTTTTTATCTATAGCAGCCTCATATGCAGAGAGCATTGAAGCTCAGGATATTTTTATAGGAGTGAGTCAGGTAGATTATTCCGGATATGTTGATTGCAGGCAGGAGTTTATTGATGCGATGGAAGCTGCCATAAACAAGGGAACAGTGATGGGTGCAGAAAGCGGCAAACCGATAAAAATTAATGCTCCTTTTGTGAATAAAACCAAGGCAGAAGAGATACAGCTTGGAATGGAGTTGGGCGTTGACTTTGGGTTAACCTGGTCGTGCTACAGGGGAGGAGAAAAGCCTTGTGGAACATGTGATAGCTGTTTGTTAAGGGCAAAAGCCTTTGCAGAAGCTGGATTTGAAGATCCGGCATTGTAGTTATTGGTCATTAGTCATTAGTCAATTGTTCATTGATCATTGATCATTGTAAATTGGTTATTAGTGTTGAAGAATTAGTTATTTGTAGATTAGGAATATGGAATTACTTGTTGGAGAAGAGTTAAAAGTTAATCATACAGAAACAGGGATTACAGGATCGGCCAGGCTTGTTTTGGCAGGGGATGGAGTTTTTCCTATTACCAAAGATAAGCATGGAAACATATTAAAGCATCAGCCCAATACGGGTATCGACATTGCCGGTACCATTCAGGGAGAAGGGAAGCTTGCTGGAACGCCATCGTTATTTATACGGTTGGCCAGTTGTAACTTGCGTTGTGTGTGGCAAATGGATGATGGAAGCTTTTGTAAGTGTGATACTTCATATGCCTCTTTTCGTCCTGAAAATAAAAGTGTTTTGCAAGTCGGGGATATAGTTGACCTGGTGCGGCATAACATCGGAAACATGCAACATGTGGTGATCACCGGTGGAGAACCTATGTTACAGAAAGAGGGATTGGCTGAGTTATGCAGGTTGATCAAAAAGGAATTACACCTACATATCACAGTAGAAACCAACGGTACTATTTTCGATAAAGAAGTAGCTCAATATATTGATTTATTCAGTATTTCTCCAAAATTGAGTAATTCGGTTCCTTCAAAAGATAAGCTTGAATACTTTGCGGAAGGGGAAACTGGTGCTTCAAAATTTCATCATGAGGTGCGTCGTAATTTAAATGTTTTGCAGAGTTATATTTATTTTGCCAATAGTTTAGAAAAGGATTTGCAGTTGAAATTTGTTGTGGGTAAAGCCAGTGATGCAGCTGAAATTAAAAATGATTATCTGGATTTACTAATGGGCTATAGTCAAAATGATATTTTGTTGATGCCCCTGGGTGCCAGTCAGCAGCAAATTGCGCAATCAACACCAATTGTACTTAAGATGTGTATCCAGAATGGATGGAAATTTACTCCAAGGGTTCATATCGATTTATTTGGAAGCAAACAGGGAGTGTGATCAGTTAGCAATTAACAATTGTCAATTGTAGGTTTGAAATAGGTAATTATGCGAATCGCTTGTTGGAGTTAACAGACTTGGAACGCGTTGTTTTAGTTGTTCTTGTGTAGTGAATAAATTTCTTATATTTCGTTGCAAATTTTTATCATAGATTAATGTAATTTTGAAAGAAAGAATAATATCTTATTTAACAACATGAACCCCATAGAAGGAAAAGTATTAGGCAAACAAATAAGTCACCCGCGTGAATATGCACCCGAAATTTTGGTTGCGGTACCCCGTTATTTAAACCGTGAGCAGTATCATATTAAAGATGATAATCTTCCTTTTGTAGGAATGGATGCCTGGCATGCATATGAGTTGGGCTTTTTAACACAAAAGG
This sequence comes from Plebeiibacterium marinum, assembly GCF_026013615.1. Lineage (GTDB taxonomy): Bacteria > Bacteroidota > Bacteroidia > Bacteroidales > Marinilabiliaceae > Saccharicrinis > Saccharicrinis marinus_A. Next base: position 60,742 of record NZ_JAPDPI010000017.1, on the reverse strand, counting down.
GTTTGCCAGTTACCGGAGTTTTAAAAGTGGTGTATTCTTGTTGTAGTGAATGTTTGGTTGAAAGCAAGTCTTTAAAGCTGTACTTAAACTCATTTAATATGGGGGGGTACGGACAAAACAGGGAAGAAGGGATTGAAATTGTACTGGAAACGATAAAAAATGATTTATCTGGTTTGTTAAAAACAAACATCAGCCTTTCTTTTCATTCTGAATATAATTTGGGGAAGTATGATTTTAATGATTATCAATTGTTAGAAGCACTACCCGATGCAGATAAAGTTTCCTTTGATATTTATAATGAAGAAGAAAGCTTGCTGACTGGAATTGCCACGGAATCAGTTGCCGAGATTAAAGTGTCAACCCATTTGCTACGTAGCAATTGTAAAATCACCCATCAACCGGATTGGGGTAGCGCATTTATTCATATCAAATCGAAATATGATATTGATAAAATTTCATTGCTAAAATATTTAGTTTCAATTCGTGATGAAAACCATTTTCATGAAGAGATTTGTGAAATGGTTTATAAGCGTTTACTGGATAAATTTGATCCTGAGATATTGATGGTTTCTTGTTTGTATACCCGTAGGGGCGGAATAGATATTTGTCCGGTCAGGGCCAATAAAAAGGAATGCCTTCCTGATAATATCATCCAATCAAAAATATTAACTTCACCATCATTTCGTCAATAAAATGGTCATTAGTCAATAGTCAATAGTCAATGGTTGTTATGTAGTGTTGGTAAGAAAAGTCCAATTTCTCCCTTCCTCATACCCTTTGACTAAAGGGAGAACCGTCAATCCGCACAGAGGTAGGGATTTCCCCTTTAGTGGCTAGGGATGAGCGATTGGAGTTATAATTGTTTTAGGAGTTTTCTTGCAGATAATATACATACTTTTGCATAAAAATTATCAACAACCAATGACTAATGACCAATGACTAATTTTCCAATTGACAAAAATCTATATACCATGAACATAGCAATTATAGGAACAGGAGGGGTAGGTGGGTACTTTGGTGCCCGTTTGGCTCAAGCAGGTAATAACGTAACTTTTGTGGCTCGCGGAGCACATGGAAAAGTAATCGCTGAAAAAGGGCTTCAGTTACTAAGTCCTAAAGGTGATTATTTGCTTCAGGATGCCTCTGTTGTTGATTCAGTATCCAGGTTAAAGGATGTAGAATTGGTGTTGGTAGGTACCAAAGCATGGCAGGTAAAAGAGGTAGCTGAACAATTAAAGGAAATTGTTTCAGAACGTACAATCGTAATCCCTTTGCAAAATGGGGTAATGGCTGCCAAAGAGTTGCAGGAAGAGCTTCCCGATGAAAATGTGATGGGAGGTTTGTGTAATATCTTTAGTAAAATAAAAGAACCAGGCGTAATAGAGCATATGAGTGCCGAACCATATCTGATTTTTGGAGAGTTGGATCACTCCATTTCTGACAGAGCCAGGCGTATTCAGGAGGTGTTTAACAGAGCCGGGATCAAAAATAAGCTTTCGGATTATATACAGGCGGACACCTGGAAAAAGTTTCTTTTAATATGTTTGGGAGGACTGGGAGCACTTACCAAAGCCAATTATGGCGTTCTGTGCCAAACCCCGGAGTTAAAGGAGATGATGGTTAAAATGATTGATGAGATGTATTTTGTTTCTCAGGCAGAAGGTGTAAAACTTCCTGAAACAGTAAAGGAAAAAACATTGGCGGCAACTATGTCCTTTGCCCCATCTGCTAATTCATCAATGGCGCGTGATATTTGGGCCGGTCGTCCATCGGAGCTGGAGTATCAAAATGGTAGTGTGGTAAAACTGGCAGCAAAACATGGGATTGAAGTTCCGGTTAATTATTTTATTTACCATTGCCTGTTGCCGCAGGAACAAGAAGCGAGAGCAATTTTTTTGAAATAAATTTACGTGTCATATCACATAAACTTGTCTATATTTTTACAAACACAATAACAATAAACAAATCTTTTAGATTATGAAGAAATTATTTCTTTTATCAGCATTGGTGGTTATGATGCTGGGAGTAAATGCTCAAAATAGATTGGAATTAGGATTAAAAACCGGTTTTAACAGTACTAAACTGAAACTTGATTATAACAACGTTGATAAGAATTTGGTTAAAGATGAAGCTAAAAACGGATTTTTATTTGGAGCTTATGGAAAAATTAAACTGTTTGGTGATGTGTCATTTCAGCCAGAGATTTATTATGCTAAAAAGCAAGCCGGATTAACTATTGAAGGGGTTAACTATGGTGGCGATATCAAAACATGGGATGTTCCATTGTTGGTAAACTTGCAGCTGTTGGATTTAAAAGTGGCCCGAATTTATGGTTTAGCAGGTCCTGTAGCTTCGTTTATATCTAAAGATGATTTAAACGACTTAAAAACATCAAACTGGACCTTTCAGGCAGGTGGCGGAATCTCAATTTGGAAACTGACTGCTGATGTGCGTTACGAATGGGGATTGTCAGATATTTCTGACTTAAAAACATTTGATATTGGTCAAAAAACAAATGTGTTAACATTTACATTAGGATATAGGCTTTTCGGAATTTAATCCGGATTGTTATCACAAGAAAAAGGGCTTCAAACGTGAAGCCCTTTTTTTTGCTGTATATTCAAGGTAATTTGCTAAAAGGGGCTTCTGATCAATAGTTTGGTGATTTTTTTATAAAAAAATGTACTTTTGAAATAAAAATTGCATTATGAGCGACATTAAAGAAAAATACATCAATCCATTATTTTGAGATGCCTAAGTTTAATAAAACAATTGACGAACTAGAATCTCATTATGACAAGTGGTTGTATGTACTTAAAAATCTGCATAAGCTTGATAGACTTCCTGAAAATTTGAAAGAAAGGGTGTTTGAGCGAGTGTTTGAGGTTGCAGAGATTGCAAAATTTTCTCATGAAGAATATCTGTCGTATGAAGACAGTTTAAAATATTATAGGGATTTATATAAGTGTTCGTTATTGCCGAAATGCTCTTTAATTCATAAAAAGGTTCTTCGGTAATTGCCGAAAGCTAAAAAAGTTTATTGGAAACCATTTCGGCGTTTTTTAAAGTGAAATTCTTTCCAGTATGTTGTAAACCACACCTCCGGGCTGAGATTTGCTTTCAATAATTTGGATTTCGGTGATATGATGAGTGTCTATAGCGTTGTTACTTGAGGCATTCAACAGCTCAGGGTCTATTTTTAATGAATGATGATACCTTGCCAGTGTAATGTGAGGGGTATATTGGTTGTGCTGGATGTTTAAATCCGGAATGATTTTTAAAGTAGCCTTTGTTATTTTTGATTGTAAGGATTCTAACACATCGTTTTGATGCACCTTTAACCATAAAATGCCCGGTTTTCTTCGTTTTATAAATGTGCCGTAGTCCTGAACCTGTATGGTAAATGTGTTTTCTGAGGATAAGGTGGTTTCCAGATTTTGTTTCAACTCCGGAACAATATCACGGTCGATGTTTCCTATAAACAAGAGTGTAAGGTGCAGGTTGTTTTCTTTTACCCATTTTATTTTGGTATCCTCATGAAAAATAGTTTGAACCTGGTTCAGTTGTTTTGCCAAATCCAATTTTATGCCTATAAATATCCTCATACCCCTTAATTTGTTTAATGCTACATTAAAATTAATGTAAATAGTCGATGAAACGTTGTGAAGGATGGAATTACATTGTATTTTTAGCTTAAAATTTAATATGCAACAATGATTGTATGTAATAAACTTTCGCTTTCGTTTGATCGTATTCCTGTTTTTCGTGATTTGAGTTTTGAAATTTATAAAGGAGAATTTGTAACTGTAAATGCAGCTTCTGGAAAAGGGAAAACATCACTGTTAAAAATACTGCAAGGCTATGTGTTGCCTGCTTCGGGAACTGTTTTGATAAACGGTGTTGAGCTGGGGGAGCATACAATTAATAAAATACGGGAACAGATAATATGGATTCCGCAGAATGTGAACCTTCCTGTTGATTGCGGTATGGAGTTAATTGAAATGCTTAATTTAAAGTCTAATATCAATTCAATAAAACAGGTTTTGGATAAACTGGGATTGGATTCTGATTTTTTGTCAAAGAGTTTTAAGAAAATAAGTGGCGGACAAAAGCAACGTGTGGTTGTAGCTATCTGTTTGGGCATTAACAGGCCTTTGGTTTTAATGGATGAACCCACATCATCGCTTGATGAAGAAAGCATCAAAATGCTGTTGGATGTAGTAAAAAGCACCGGCGATAAAACTTTTTTCACCGCATCGCATAATAAAACATGGATGGAGCATTCTGATAGGATTATAGAGTTAGGATAACATCTATCTAATTTTATATAGGTATGAAACAAATAACAGATATAGACCTTATTGATTTGATATTGGGGTTTTCAATCATGATTATTCCAGTTTTATTGTTGCTGTACTACAAAATAAAACTGGTAAAAAGCATTTTGTTGGCCATCGTGCGCATGTCGCTACAGTTATCGTTGGTGGCTGTATACCTTGAATGGATTTTTGAACAGAACAATGCCTGGATTAATTCCTTATGGGTATTTGTGATGATAGTGGTTGGAGCTTCGGCTTCGATAAAAAGGATTGGATTAAACTGGAGGTTTTTTATCCTGCCCATGTTTCTTTCTTCGTTTATTTCTGTTTTAATTATCGATACATTCTTTTTAGGGTTTGTTATCCGGCTCGATTATGTTTTTGATGCGCGGTATTTTATTCCTATAACCGGTATGATAATTGGCAATTCGTTAAATCATAATATTGTGGGGCTGACCGCCTATTTTAAAGGTCTTTCAGAAAAAAGTGATTTGTATTTCTTTTTGCTGACCAACGCTTCAGATTCTAAAATGGCATTGCGCCCTTATATTTCCGAATCGGTTAAACGCGGGCTAAACCCCATGATTGCTATGATGACTGTGATGGGGTTAATATCATTGCCCGGTATGATGACTGGGCAGATTTTGGGAGGGAGTTCGCCAACCGTTGCTATTAAATACCAGATAATGATTATGCTGGCCATTTTTACCGGCTGTACTATCAATCTTTTTCTTGGAATACTGTTGTCCAATAGATTTGTTTTTGATGGTTACGGCAGATTAAAGGAGGGGATTTTTAAGGGGGGTAATAGTCAATAGCCAATAGCTGATAGCAAAGGGCCAAAAGCTTATAGCCAATAGCTATCCGCTAAAAGCTACCCCCCCCCTATTAACTAAATTTTCGTAAATTCGCAGCTGTAGCATTATACAATCAATATACATGAGTAATTTTAAAGAAGATTTAAAAAATGTGAAGGCTTTTGCCTTTGATGTAGATGGAGTTTTATCGGCACAAATAATCCCGATCCATCCCAACGGAGAACCCATGCGTACTGCAAATATTAAAGATGGATTTGCCATGCAGCTGGCAGTAAAGTTAGGGTACCCGGTTGCTATAATTACAGGTGGAAATACCGAAGCTGTGCGCAAAAGGTATTTAAACCTTGGGGTACAGGATGTTTATATGGGAGCTTCCGATAAAATGGTTCAGTTTAATGAATGGATAAAAAAGAGAGATTTAAAGCCTGAGAATATCATGTATATGGGAGATGACTTGCCTGATCACCCGGTAATGAAAGTAGTGGGTGTTCCTGTTTGTCCGGCTGATGCAGTGGAAGAGATCAAGAGCCTTTGCAAATATATCAGTCATAAAAACGGAGGTGAAGGTTGTGTCCGTGATGTATTGGAGCAGGTATTGCGTGTTCACAACCAATGGGGAACAGACCACACCTGGTAGAGGCAGGGAGCAACTAACAATGACCAATTAACAATGATCAATGATCAATTAACAATTATGGCATGATAGCACTATTTCAACTAGTACGATTCAAAAACTTAATAATTATAGCTCTGTTTCAATGCTTAATTCGTTATGGATTGATTATTCCCGTATTAAATAACTTTGGTTACGAACCGGTATTGTCTCATTTTCGCTTTGGTTTATTGGTGTTGGCATCAATGCTTTTAGCTGCTTCGGGCTATGTTATTAACGATTATTTTGATGTAAAGATTGATCGGCTTAACCGACCGGAAAGAGTGGTGATAGATAATGAATTTGGCCGACGCGATGCCATGTTTTTTCATGTTCTGCTTACCTTTATCGGCGTATTTATAGGCTTGTTTCTGTCATATGTAACCAGAAAGGAATCCTGGGCACTGATGTTTTTGTTTATCCCGGTATTTTTATGGTATTATTCTACAACATTTAAAAAGCAGGGGTTTATCGGCAACCTGGTGGTGTCGGCACTCACAGCTTTGGTCGGAATTCTGGTCGTATCGTTGGAGTTTGGCGCTCTGGAAAGGGTTCACGGCCAGGAAATCATTAACAGCCAGGCTTGTTCAATGGCCTGGTATTGGACATTGGGCTTTGCCTTCTTTTCGTTTATAACCACCCTTATACGTGAAATTGTAAAAGATCTGGAAGATATGCATGGCGACAAAGAAGAAGGTTGCTCTACCTTGCCTGTGGTTATTGGTGTAAAGTATAGCAAAATACTCGTTGTGCTCATAAGCTCATTTACTTTAATATCTATATGGATCTTATATTTTTATATAGATTTTCTTAATTCAAATACAATAACATTATATTATTTAATAGCACTGATAACAGTTCCGTTTATAGTATCACTCCTGATGCTTTTTAAGGCAAACACCCCCAAAGCCTATCATAAAATAAGCCTGATGCTCAAGCTTATTATGCTAATGGGTATATTATATATTATTGTTATCAGTAAATTATTACAGTAGTTTAAATAATGATTTCAGAACATTTAAAGGATTTTGAAGTCGTGCTCGCTTCAAAATCTCCCCGCAGAGCACAATTATTAAAGGAAGTAGGTGTTGATTTTACCATTGGAACAAAGTCTGGCGTTGAGGAAATATTTCCCCGGGGACTATCTCATCAAGAAGTGGCAAAATACCTGTCAGAGTTAAAATCATCGGTGTATCAGGATGAAGTGACTGAAAGTAATAAACTGATTATTACGGCTGACACTATTGTTTGTTTAGGAGATGAGGTTCTCGGAAAACCTGCAGACAGGCAAGATGCCATCAAAATGCTTCAAAAACTCTCAGGAAATAAACATTCGGTTATTACAGGAGTTACCCTGATGAGCAAAAACAAAAAAGTAACCTTCGCTGTTGATACTAAGGTGTATTTTAAACAAATGTCAAATCAAGAGATTGAGTATTATGTAGACCATTATAAACCTTTTGATAAGGCAGGCGCCTATGGTATACAGGAATGGATTGGAATGACAGGCATTGAAACGATTGAAGGATCCTATTTTAATGTAGTGGGCTTGCCGGTTCAAAAACTTTATACTGAGTTGATGAAGTTTTAAGCTGATTGGAGTCACTATAAAACAGGGGTTTTCTTGCAGAGACTAACTAAGAATTAAACTTTCAAATTGAAAGTAGCTCAAAAACAAAAACATTATTTAGAAATTAATAGATGATTATGAAGCGATGGATAGCGGTACTCTTTATTGTGGTTTATTCCACTTTGGGGGTTAAAGCAAAGGAAGGAATGTGGATTCCGATACTTTTAGAAAAGTATAATATAGAAGAAATGCAGCAAATGGGCTTTAAACTAACAGCCGAAGATATATACAGCGTTAACAAAGCCTGTATGAAAGATGCTGTTGTGCTATTTGGAAGCGGGTGTACCGGAGAATTGATTTCGGATCAGGGTTTATTAATAACAAACCATCATTGCGGATACAGGGCAATCCAGTCGCATAGTTCCGTTGAGCATGATTATTTAACTGATGGTTTTTGGGCAAAAAGCAGGGATGAGGAGTTGCCCAACGACAACCTGAGCGTTACTTTTTTAAAGAGCATGAAGGATGTTACTAATGAAGTGATGGAAGGGATTTCGGATGATTTGAGTGAGGAGGAGAAGGACAAAATCATAGAGAAAAATATTTCAAGCATTAAGAAAGAAGCCATTAAGGATACCCATTACAAAGCTGAACTTAAACCGTTTTTCCATAGTAACCAGTATTTTCTGTTTATAAACGAGGTATACAAAGACATAAGGTTGGTAGGGGCGCCTCCTTCGGCCATTGGGAAATTTGGCGGGGATACCGATAACTGGATGTGGCCCCGTCATACAGGCGACTTTTCATTGTTTAGGATCTATGCCAACAAAGATAACCAGCCGGCTGAGTATGCTGCAGATAACGTACCTTATAAGCCTGGAAAACACTTCGCAATTTCCATGAAAGGGGTTCAGGAAGATGATTTTACAATGGTTTTTGGATACCCCGGGTCAACAGAACAATACGCCCCGTCGAACCATTTAACCATGATCACCCAAAAAATTAATCCTGAATTGATTGATGTAAGAACCAGGAAACTTGAAATAATTGATTCCTATAAGAGTGATCCGGCGATACGGATTAAATATGCGGCAAAAGATGCCAGTATATCAAACTCATGGAAAAGATGGATAGGTGAAATCAGGGGATTGGAAAAGTTGGATGCCATTAATAAAAAGAAAGATTTTGAAGCTGGATTTAAATCCTGGGCAGCATCCACTAACAAGTATGAAGATATCTTTGATGAATATGATAGGTTGTATGAGGATTATGGCGATTATAGATTGGTTTATTATTACATAAACGAAGTAATTTTTCGCAATGGTGCTGAAATGGTTCGTGCTTCTTCATACCTGGATAAGTTGGTAAGGGAGTTTAAAAAGCCAAAGCCGGATTCTGTTATGGTTAATCTTTATAAGGCAGAGGCCCGTAGCTCGTTCGAAAAGCTTTTTAAGGACTATCATAAACCACTGGATAAGGAGATGACGGCCATGTTGCTTTCTATATACCAACAAAGGATGAAACCTGAATTTTTGCCTGATATCTATAATGAAATTCAGAAGAAGCATAAAAACAATATAGAAAAGTATGTTGATAAGCTTTTTGCCAAATCGGTTTTTGCCGAACCTGAATTAGTATTTTCTTTTATTGATAAATTTTCAGCTAAAAGCATTAATAAAGTCCAGCGAGACCCTGCTTATGTGTTGTATTCCAGCTTTTATAATTTATACCGAAACAAGGTTGCTGTAGTTTATGGTGAATTGAATTCAAAGATAGAAGGATTGAACAAAAGGTATATGGCAGCTCAAATGGAATATCAGGATGATAAAGTTTTTTATCCGGATGCCAATCTGACATTAAGGGTTTCGTATGGCAAAGTAAGGGCATATGAACCCAGGGATGGGGTGCTGTATAAAAACACAACAACACTCGAGGGTATCATTGAAAAAGATAATCCGGATATTTATGACTATAGGGTTCCTGAACGTTTAAAGGAATTGCATAAAAATAAAGATTATGGAAAATATGAAGTGGATGGAACTGTTCCGGTTTGTTTTATTGCCACAAACCATACAACGGGTGGAAACTCTGGTAGTCCTGTAATCAATGCCAACGGTGAACTGATTGGGATAAACTTTGACAGAGCCTGGGAAGGTGTAATGAGCGACCTGATGTTTAATCCGGTTCAATGCCGCAATATTACCTTGGATATCAGGTATGTTCTATTTTTAATTGACAAGTTTGCCGGAGCAGGATATTTACTCGAAGAGATGGATATTGTAATGTGATCGTATCATCTCCCTCAACCGGCAGGGCAAATGGGGGTGTATGGTTTTATTGTCCGGTTTCAACTTTTTGAAAGAGAAAAAAGTGCGTGTCAAACAAGCAGGTATGTAAATGATCTGTTTTTTTTGACACGCACTTTTTATTATTCGTTGGGTTGGTTGCCCATTTTAATAATTCTGTTGCTTAGATTTTTATATAAAGCATGAAGTTCATGGTCATCGGATAGCATTTCAAGGTGCGAATCCATAATAGCTTTATCCCCTCTGATAGCCGGCCCGGTTTGAGCTTTAGCAGGGCTCAACGATTCTGTTTTTAATGCAGTTTCTATTATTAAAGGTTTAATAACATCAAAACTAATATTGTTTTTACTTAGCAACTCTTCTGCAATGGCATACATGTGGTTCGAAAAGTTACATGCAAAAACAGCAGCCAGGTGGATGTTCTTTCTTTGATTTGAGTTGCAACTTGATACAGTTTTGGAAAAGCATTTGGCAAATTTCGTTAGTTTATCTTCTATTTCAGGTTTGTCCGATTCTATAAGAATGGGTATTGAGTCAAACTCCACATCCCGGTCTTTACTAAAAGTTTGAAAAGGGTACAAAATTCCATTATTCTCAAACTTCAACAGAGCATCAATATTTACACTGCCTGCGGTATGAACCACAATTCCTTTAACTATGGGCAACTGATTAATAACTTGTAATAAAGCTCCATCTTTTACAGAGATAATATATAAGTCGGCATCTTTTTGTATCTCATTCAGGTTATCGGTAGCATATGCGTTTACTTTATCAGCCAATAATTCTGCATTAGCCAGTGTATAACTATATACCTGTCTGATATTAAATCCCTTTTTGGATAGGGTGTAGCCTAGTTGTGAAGCCAGGTTACCTGCTCCAATTAAAATAATATTTCTAATCATGTTGTGTTATTTTTAAGATTACCAAAGATAAAATAAGTTGTGCAGAAGGAGTGGTATGTATATAAAAAAATCGTTGTTAGTATTTTATTTATTATAGGTGTACAATGGGCTTGTTTAATATCAATCGACTTAACCTCTCAATAGGGAGTAAATATTTCATTGTCCAATTCTATGGACGGGAATTTTTACTAAAAAGCAATGATTTTTTCATCATTTGCTATATTTGCAAGCTTGAAAATTGGTATAGTATATCTTATTAATAAATAAAATGAACAATCATTTTAAAGAAATTACATTACAATCAACAGGGGCTAAGGAAATGTCTGTCCATGAAGAAATCCAGAGTTTATGGAGTGGATATGGAAGCATTGTAAGGATTGATTTGAAAGGGAGTGAGCTAAAAAGTGTTGTTGCAAAGCATGTAAAGATGCCCAATAACAATAAGCACCCCCGGGGATGGAATACCGATTTCTCGCATCAAAGAAAAGTGCGTTCCTATGAGGTTGAAACATATTGGTATAAAAAATATGCAACCATGTGCGATGAATATTGTAAGGTGCCTGAATGTCTTGCTGTAGAGCAACGCGGGAGTGAGGTCTTTATGGTGATGGAGGACTTGGATGCAAGTGGTTTTGGCAGAAGGTTATCTTCTGTTGAATGGAAACATATCGAAACCTGCCTCAAATGGCTGGCGAATTTTCATGCTACATTTTTAAATGTAAACCCCCAGGGACTTTGGCCGGTTGGAACATACTGGCATTTGGATACCCGGCCTGATGAATTAAAAGTTATTGAGGATGTGGAGCTGAAAAACTCAGCTTCTGCAATTGATTGTGTTTTAAACAATGCAAAATACCAGACCTTTGTACATGGCGATGCCAAACTTGCCAATTTTTGCTTTTCAAATGATGGTGAAAAAGTTGCTGCAGTCGACTTTCAATATGTTGGAGGAGGTTGTGGAATGAAGGATGTGGCCTACTTTGTAGGGAGTTGTTTGTATGAAGAAGATTGTGAACGACTGGAATCGGAAATATTAAATTGCTATTTTTTAGAACTTTCTGCGGCTTTGTCACGTATGAATAAGCACGTTGATTTTGAAGGACTTGAAAATGAGTGGAGAGCTTTGTATTATTATGCATGGACTGATTTTCACAGGTTTTTAAAAGGATGGAGCCCGGGACATTGGAAAATAAATGATTATAGTGAAAAGGTATCCCGGGAGATTATTCAACAATTAAAAAAGTAAAAATAGTGATGCGCTTCAAGAAGATATTTTTATCTTCAGCGCCAGTTTTAAACCTCACAGAAATGTTAAGCACACAAGTATTACAGTTATTAAGCCAAAAAGCGATAGAGGCTGCCAAAGAAGCCGCTACTTTTATTTCATCATATGATATAGAAAACGTAACTGTTGATATAAAGAAAAACGAAGTGGGGTGTTTAACACCACAGGGGGGTACGTCTGTAGCTTCGCAGGTGGTAACCGAAGTTGATATCAAAAGTCAGGAAATAATCCTTAATATTCTTAATCCTACCATCCGGGAGTATGACCTGGGTATTTTAGCCGAAGAAATTGTTGATGATAACAGTCGTTTTGAAAAGGATTGTTTTTGGTGTATCGATCCTTTGGATGGAACATTGCCGTATACCCAGGGATATCAGGGATATTCAGTGTCGATAGCATTGGTCGCAAAAGATGGTACACCGGTAATAGGCGTAGTTTGCAATCCGGTAACAATGGATGTGTATCATGCTTTTTTAGGAGGAGGAGCTTTTAAAAATGGAAATTCCTGGACTGATGATAAAAGACCGGGGGATAAATATTTTACCCTTATTAATGACAGGAGTTTTACAAAACATCCGAAGTTTAAGGACATTACCATGTGTGTTAATGACGTGGCAATGGATTCCGGCTATTCAACTTTTAAAATGATAAAGCAGGGGGGCGCAGTTATGAATGCCATTTGGGTATTGGAAAACAGACCTGCATGTTATTTTAAATTACCCAAAAAAGAAAAAGGCGGCGGTAGTATTTGGGATTTTGCCGCTACAGCCTGTATTTTTACAGAACTGGGTGTCCCTGTTTCTGATATTTATGGTAATAAACTGGACCTGAACAGTAAAGAATCTACTTTTATGAATAATTATGGCGTGTTGTTTTATGATGTGCCCGATATTCAGTGCAATAATATGTTGGCTAAATTTCTTGAGTAATCAGTAGTTTTAAATTGTGTTTGGGAGCTTAAAGTAAAATATACTTCCTTTACCTTTTGTGCTTTCAACGCTGATTTTACCGTGTAAAATATTCGAAATCTTGTTTACAATGGCCAGCCCCAATCCGGCACCGGTTGTTTTTACCGAATGGTTTGAAGTAACTTGTCTAAACGGTTCAAAAATATACTTTTGATCTTTGTTTGAGATGCCAATTCCACTATCCTCAACATATACCACTACCATTTTTGGTTGTATGGTATACCCAATTTTTATATAGCCCTCTTTGGTGTATTTTAATGAATTAGAAATAAGGTTGTTGAGTACTTGCTGAATTAAAGCATAATCAGATACGATATGAACGGAATTGTTTTCATCCGGTATATCAAGTATCATTTTTAGGTTTTCCCTTTCGGCTGCAATGGTATATATATCATAGGTTTCCTTAATAACCTTTGCCAGGTTTATTTTATCCCACTTGGGTTTCATCACCCCTGATTCAATTTTTGATAAATTGATAATACTATCCAAAATAGATAATAATTGTTCGCTTCCTTTTAAAATCAAATCAGTGTATTCCTTGAATTCTTTAGGATCTGATTCGCAGGCTTCCAGAATCTGTGAAAATCCCATAATACTATTCATGGGCGTCCTGATTTCATGACTGATGTTTGCTAAAAATGCCTGGGTTAGTTTTTCGCTTTCTGAGGCTTTGATTAATGCCTGATTTAGCCTTTGATTGGTTTTTCTAAGTTTTTCTTTATCTGTTTTTAAATTGTCATTTGTAGTGTTAATTTCATGGATATAATTCGAAATCTGCATTTTCATGTTCTCAAAAGCTCTGGCCAGACTTCCGATTTCATCTTCTCTTGACAATAAAAAATTATCGGTTGAAGTTTCAAGATTTCCTTTAGCAATACTGTCCGATAGTTTTTTTAAGCGTAACAAAGGGGTGGTTATACCTCGCGACAAAAAATTTACAATTACCAGGGTTATTAGTAAAAACAAAACACTAAAAATAGCAGTCTGCTTTTCAACAGCAGAAAATATGGGGAAAAGCTCAACTCTGGGGACTGTCATAATAAGTTTGTACCTGCCATTATATAAAGGCATATAGGCAAGTTCAACCTTTGTTTTGTTATGTTTTATATTTGAAATGGCATTTTCTTTATTGTCCGACAAAATCATATCCACAACCTCCGGGTTAAACTGGCGCGATATCGGGAAGTTGATTTCTTTTACATTCTGGCTCATGATCACATTCCCGTTTCCTTCAACGAGCCATAGTCTTGAGTTTGGTGATGGTTTGTGTTGGTTAAAATCAGTAATTATCATTGATGGATCTATGCCAACACCGGCAACTCCAATGGGATTGGTTGTTTTTCCCATTATTACATTGACAAAAAGAATCGATTTATTCAGATCCCGGTTGTAATCAAAATTTAATGATGTTTTTATTTTGTTGTCTATCGTGTTGTAAAACCAGCTATCGTCAGGATCAAAGCCTGATACAACATCCAATAGGTTGAAATCTTCACTCCAGTAGTTTTTGGTAATGCTGTTTACAGCAAAAACGGTAGGGTAATTGTAATTTTTTTGCAGGAAGTCAAGTCGGGAAAGTGCAAGCTGTTTGAGTTTGTCATCCTTTTCACCACTTAAAAACCAGGAGGTAAGAGTTGGATCTTCAGCAAGCAATTCAGAGGTTTCAATGGCTTTGTGTAATATGGTGTGAAAAGAACTCTGGGACGCTTTTAAAACAGTAAACAGGTTTTTTTCCCTGTACTCGTTTATTAATGATCTTTTTAAGGTGGTTATATGTATAATAACAAGTAAGGATATGATTAGCAAAACAAAGATTCCTAATATTAACTGTAGCTGAAATCTTATTTTTTTGAATTTAATCATACCCGAACTTCTTTTTTGCAACAATGTAGGATTTTGAAGTTAAATAACGAATTTTTTACCAATAAAATAATTGGAGGATTTCAATATTTACCCCATTCTACCTTTGTAATCTTCATATCCAAATTTTCTAAGCAGCCTGAAACCTTCCTTAGAGTTCCATATGCCAATAGAAGGATGGTTTACGCCATTAAACATGGTTGTTTTTACCATGGTGTAGTGAATCATATCTTCAAATACAACTAAATCACCAACCTGAAGCTCCTTATCAAATGAATAGTCTCCCACAAAATCACCAGCCAAACAACTGTTGCCTCCCATCCTGTATGTTGGCTTTCCGTCAACAGCCTGCATATACGCATTCTTTATGCCGGGTTGATATGGCATTTCAAGGCAGTCGGGCATATGGGCAGCAAACGAAACATCTAAAAGCGCCGTCTTTATTCCTTTATTTTCAACTATATCAACTACCGAACTTACCAAAACACCTGTTCCCCAGTTGAATGCACTTCCCGGTTCCAGTATGAGCTGTATATTCCACTTCTTTTTAAAGGCTTTAAGTACGGTTACCAGATGCTCTACGTCATAATCTTTATGAGTCATTAAATGACCGCCTCCCATATTTAGCCATTTAATTTTTGACAAGTATTTGCCAAATTTACTTTCTACAGCTTCCAGTGTCTTTTGCAGGTCGAATGATTTGGATTCGCACAGGGTATGGAAGTGTAATCCTTCAATTCCATCAGGAAGTTCCGAAGGCATATCTTCTATGGCAATTCCCAGGCGGGTTCCTGGCGAGCATGGGTTGTATAAATCCGTTTCAACGGTTGAGTATTCTGGGTTGATACGCAAGCCCATCGATATTTTATGAGGGTGAGCAAGCACTTTATCTTTAAAACGGTTGTACTGGTTTAAAGAATTGAATGTAATATGCGAGCTATAGCCCATAATAGTATCAAAGTCAGCATCGGTATATGCCGGGGCATAGGTGTGAGCTTTACTTCCCATTTCTTCAAATGCCAGTTGGGCCTCGTTTACAGAACTTGCAGTAGCCACTTTAATGTATTCCCTGATAATTGGAAAAGCTCCCCACATAGCAAAAGATTTAAATGCCAGGATAATTTCTGCACCAGAGCGATCCTTTACTGATTTGATTAATTCCAGGTTTTTACGAAGTATATCTTCGTTTAAAACATAACAAGGTGAGGGGATGTTGGAGTAATTCATATGCATTTTTTGTTATGCGCAAGTATGCACAAGGTTTTATCGTAAAGAGTTTAAAATTAAAAAAAGCTCGCATAATATAACTTTGCGAGCTTTGTAAATATCCATGGTGCTCTTTGCGAGCAATTATATTATAACTCTAAATCAATATCGTGTTCTTCAACCCATGGCAATCCAAGTTGATTTAATTTTTCCATAAATGGATCTGGATTAAATTCCTCAACATTATAAACACCTGCTTTTTTCCATAATCCCTGAAGATACATCATTGCTCCAATAGTAGCGGGAACACCGGTTGTATAACTTACCCCTTGTGCACCGGTTTCTTCAAAAGCAGCCTGATGGCTACAGTTGTTATAGATATAATATGTTTTTTCTTTCCCGTCTTTTAATCCTTTTATTCTACATCCTATAGATGTTTCGCCGGTATAGTTTTCGCCAAGATCACCCGGATCAGGAAGTACGGCTTTTAAGAATTGTATAGGTACAATCTCCTTACCTTCGTACATAATTGGTTCAATACCTGCCATACCAATATTTTGGATTACCCTAAGGTGGGTAAGGTATTCCTGACCAAAAGTCATCCAAAAACGGGCACGTTTAATTGTTGGGAAGTTTTTCACCAACGATTCTAATTCTTCATGGTAAATCAAATATGATTCACGATCACCTATGTTCGGGTAATTTAAAGGCTTATGGATTTCATGTGGCTCTGTTTCAACCCATTTTCCATCCTGCCAGTATTTTCCTTTTTGGGTTACTTCACGAATATTGATTTCGGGATTAAAGTTAGTGGCAAAAGCTTTACCATGGTCGCCTCCGTTACAGTCAACAATATCCAGATACTGGATCTCGTCAAAATGATGTTTGGCGGCATGTGCTGTATAAATGCTTGTTACGCCTGGGTCAAATCCACATCCAAGAATGGCGGTGATACCAGCATCTTTAAACTTATCGTGATAAGCCCATTGCCATTTGTATTCATATTTGGCTTCATCCAGTGGCTCATAGTTTGCTGTATCTAAATAAGCAACACCAGTTTCCAAACAGGCATCCATAATATGAAGGTCTTGATATGGCAAGGCCACATTTACAACGATATCCGGACCAAAGGATTTGATCAACTCAACCAATTCAGGAACATTATCAGCATCAACCTGAGCGGTTTTAACACGGTTGTTTCCAATTTTTTCAGCAATAACATCGCATTTGCTTTTTGTGCGGCTTGCCAACATAATTTCAGTAAAAACCTCAGGTAATCCAGCCATTTTTGTGGCTACCACAGTGCCTACACCACCGGCACCTATTATCAAGACTTTTCCCATCTTTTTATGTGTTTCAAAATAAGTGTTTATGTATAAATGTTTAACATGGCAAAGAAAGATTATTTTTTGAATAATGTAAATAGTTTAGGAAATATTTTATTGATAAATATCTAAATTTAGCTCGTGAATAATAAAAGAAAATGTTTTAAAATATTGGTAAAATGATAGCGAAAACCACTAACAGAATAATTGTAATATTCTTATTGATTATAGCTAATGTAGCTTGTGATCAAATAACTAAAGAAATAGTACGGGATAAGGTTGAATACCATAAGCAAACAGAAGTTGTAGGGAAGTATTTAATACTTACAAAGGTTGAAAATACTGGAGCTTTTTTGGGTATGGGAGATTCTCTTCCCAAACCCTTATATATATTGCTGATGATCCTTTTGCCATTGATAGCTATTGGGTACGGTGTTTATTATCTGGTAAAGCATAAAGAGATATCATTGGTTGTGTTCGTTGCCATTTGTTTTATTATTGGCGGTGGCATTGGTAATATATGGGATCGGATTTTGTTCGGGTCTGTTACCGATTTTCTTTATTTTGATTTTGTGATTTTCCATACCGGAATTGTAAATATGGCAGATATATCTGTTACTCTTGGATTTTTTATGATACTATTTGAGCAGGTTCTGAATAGGAAAAATACTGCAAAAAAATAATGCTGATTGTACTGTAGATAATTGTAAAGGATAGAGAAATGCAATAATTATTTTGACGAATGGCAGTTTTATGGTGATGAAGGGTGTGAGATTAGAAAAACCATTAACTAAATTTGTTAAAGAAAGAACAAAGCGGAATAAGCTTTATACGAATAATATAAGTTAAAGTTTGTTCAGCCGCAGTCTGGAAAATTGCATTTTCACTATCCAATTACAATTATAATTATATAATTGCGCAAAAGAGCAGAAGTCTGTTAAAAGGTTACAGGTTTCTGCTTTTTTTAATGCATAAATTATCCTGATTGAATCATTTTAAGTAAGGGCATAACCGGACATTCTATTTCTGCGGGTAGTATAGGCGATGTGAGGTTGTAGTCTATCTTAAGATATAATTATTGACTTTATTCCTCAGAATATTATTAAGAGTTTGTTATCTTGGGGTTGCATTTTTATATACTAAATAGATATGAAAACAGACACAGGAAATAATTTAGTGGAAATATATTCCGGTCCTTCTGTAGAAGCCGGAATTGTAAAAAGCTATTTGTCGGATTCTGGCATTGAAGCATATTTAAAAGATGAATATATGGGTACTATTGCCCCTTGGAATGTTTCTGCCGGCGGAGCTAATCCGGTTAAGATTTTTGTTCCGGATTCGGAAATGGAGCAGGCAAAAAAGTTGGTAGATGAATATTTTAATCATATAAATAAGAACCTGTAATTATTTGTTTGGAAACATATGGTCATTGCTCAATCGTCCAGAATACTTCTTCGGCATATCGTACCTGATGATATTGATTACTTTCATAAAATCTATAACAAAGAAGAGAATATGAGATATGTATCCAATGGGAAAAGCAAATGGTCGAGGTTGGAAATTCTTGAAAAATGTGGGATGAAACAAAGCCATAGGGGTACTACAGTTGGGGGTAAGGAATATTTGGTTTATGAGATGACTGGAGAGGTGTTGAATAGTTAATTTAAACGTTGAAAATGTTGCTTTATTCCTCTTTCTTAAAAGTTTAACCTTTATTAATATAACCTTTTATAATATAATGCGTAACATTGCACAACCTTAAAAACAAAACTGTCGGCAATAAGAATGATGGTGGGGTATTAAATTGTTGATATGAAGCTAACTTTTGTAGCGTTTTTATTTATTGCTGTTTTTATTTTAGTTGTTGATGCCTTGGCATTTTTGGTTTGGAAACGGGAAGTTGAAAAACCAATGGATAAAACAACTAAATGGTTGGGGACTTTTCTCTTTTTTATAGTTCCTGTATTTGAAATTGTTTCCTATTATTATTTAACGCAATCTATTCGTGATGCATCATCGCCAGAATTTTATATTTGGTTTATGATGGCTAATGCCATATGCTTGTTTATATACTTGCCAAAGGCATTCTTCTTATTTTATTATGGTTTATTTATGGTGGTTTCAGCTATAACCCAACTATGGAAAAATAAAAAGTATTCAAAGGAGCAGACAACGATCAGGTATCCGCGCATCAGCCGTAAAAAATTCCTGAGTCAGGTAGGAATAATCTTTGCTACCGCACCATTTATATCCCTTATTTTTGGGATGCACAAAGGTCGCTTTAACTTTTTTACCCGACACCAACGTTTGAGTTTCCCAAATTTGCCATCAGCTTTTGATGGTTTTAAGATTATCCACATATCAGATATTCACCTGGGATCTTTTGCCAGCAATTATCACAAACTTGAAGGTATTGTTGATATTATTAATGATGAACATGCCGACGCTATATTTTTTACCGGAGATTTGGTGAATAATTTTCAGGAAGAAACCTACGGATGGGAGAAAGTATTTACACAACTTAAAGCCCGATACGGTAAGTTTTCTATTTTAGGGAATCATGATTATGGTGATTATACAGATTGGAATACGCCGGAAGAGAAACAGAGGAATTTTCAGGGTATTGTAGATGCCCATAAAAAGTTTGGTTTCAGGCTGCTGCGTGATCATTCTGTTTCTATAGAAAAAGAAGGGGAAGAAATTGCTTTAACAGGAGTTGAAAACTGGGGGCATGATCCTTTTCCCCGTTATGGAGACCTTCAGAAAGCTATGGCAGGTACAGATGGATTCCCGTTTAAAATACTATTGTCGCATGATCCGGATCACTGGGATGCAGAGGTTGTGGATAAAACAGCATATGATTTAATGCTAGCAGGGCATACACACGGCATGCAGTTTGGTATTGACTGGAAAGGATTTAAATGGAGCCCGGCAAAATATAAGTTTAAAAAGTGGGATGGTTTGTATCAAAACAAAAACCAGTTTATGTATGTGAACAGGGGACTGGGCTTTTTAGGAATGCCAGCCCGAATAGGGATGCCCCCTGAAATTACGGTTATTCAGTTAAGTAAAGGGCCTGTAGGTACAGAGCCTATGTAAAAAAATATCAGTAACCAATTTTTTTAATTGATTACTGATAAACGATAATTGTTAACTGAGAATTATGCTACTGCACAATTATTAACGTACCAGGATACAGAGTGATCCTGTCCGTTTATGAGCTCTTCTATAATTTTATAATTATCCCATTTATTTCTGGAGCTGGTTGTTTGATCCATGGCTTTGATAAGCAGCAGCCAGTCGTTAATTATTTTAGTAGTTAGCCTTCCTTCAAAGTGTTTCAGTATATCAAGGCATCTGGAGCCTATGAAATGAATGGCTGGCTGTTCTCTGTGAATAGATTCTTGTGTTGTATAAATATTATCTCCCACCTGAATAAATTCTGAATCATCTAAAGAAATGTTGAAAGAAAAATCGACTTTTGACATATAGAATTCCTCCTAAATTTAGATTAACAAATAGTACTTATAATATACTACATATTCTTTCCAATTAAAAGAGGAATTGTGTATTGATATTCAATTTAGAATGCATAAAAATTGAATATATCGCTTTGGCTTAAAATTGTTTACAGATTATTTTAGTTCATAAACCCGTCCCGAATATGGTGCCACTTTAACGCCAAGCCCATTGGTTATGGCTACTTCCTGAGGAAAACTCACTTTGTTCTTTTGGGTTAAAATATCAACTCCTTTAAAAAACTTATTGCTTTCAACTCCTATAGTAAAAAATGCATGTGCCGGAATTTTTATTCTGCATTTTATTTTTTCGGGTGAGAAGTTTACAACAACCAATAGAATGTTGCCTTCGTGATACCTTAAAAATGCATAGAGTTTAGAGCTGTCAAAATATGGATTGTCTTCGTTTGCCCACATCAGATCGTAAAACTTCCCTTCTTTAATTTCCTCGTAGTCGTGCAGTATATTCAGGAATTTTTTATACCACTTTTGAAGGTCAGCATTGTCCTCAGGCAGCATGGCATTGTCAAAGGAACCATTGTTAATCCATTTTTCGATTAAATCGATACTCCAATAATCAAAGATTGTGGTTCTTCCGTCCTTCCCGCTAAATCCTTCTTCTTCCATACCGGGTTCTCCCAGTTCCTGACCAAAGTATATCATTAAGGGATTGGAGTACATTAAACCGGATATAATTAATGCTGGAATTGCTTTATGGGGGTTGCCAGCAAAATACGGAGAGGCGATCCTTTGTTCATCATGGTTTTCCAGGAAGAAAAGCATGTGTTGATGTATTCCATTTAAAACGTCCCAGGCTTTGGTAATGGCATTGGGTTGTTTATGTCCCTGGATAATATCTTTTAAGGTGTCGTACATGCCAACTTTATCGTATAAAAAATCAAAACCACCATAAGTAATGTACTGACGATACAGGTCGGGGTTGTACACCTCGGCAATGAAAATAACTTTAGGATATTTTTCTTTTATCTTAGGAATTACCCAATGCCAAAACTCAACAGGTACCATTTCGGCCATGTCGCATCTAAAACCGTCAATTTTTTTATCCGCCCAAAACAGGAGTACATCATACATTTTTTGCCATGTATCCGGAATGGGGTCGAAGTGTTTGCTGCCATCAAATATGTTTATCCCATAATTAAGTTTGATGGTTTCATACCAATCGTTTATGCCCGGTTTTGAAGATAAGCAGTCGTTCCCGGTTACTTTTGCAGGTTTTTCTATCAGGCGATCCGCATTTTTGGGGGTTATAGGGCCATCAAAAGTTTCGTCGGGTAAATAATAAAAATTGTTACTGGCACTGAAATTTACAGAAGTGTCATCATTTTCTCCAAAGTCATTTATGCCTTGAGGTTTGTTGTCGGAAATATAATGTCGGGCCAGATGATTGGGGACAAAATCAATGATAACTTTTAAGCCGGCGTCATGGCTTCTACTGACCAAGCCCTCAAATTCATTCATTCTTTCAGTAACATTTGTAGCTAAATCCGGGCACACATCATAGTAATCCTTAATTGCATAAGGAGATCCTGCTTTTCCCTTGATTACCTCAGGATAGTCTTTTGAAATGCCAAGGCTGGAATAATCGGTAGTAGTGGCGTGTTCTATAATGCCTGTATACCAAACGTGAGTGATACCCATGTTTTTAATTTCGTGGAGTGCTTTTGGAGTAAAGCTGTTCATCTTTCCACATCCATTTTGTTCAATGGTGCCATTCTTTATTTTTGATGTGTTATTGTTGCCAAAGAGGCGGGTAAATATCTGGTAAATAACTATTTTTTGCATATGTGTGTAGAATGATGTTAAAAGATTCAGGTTTCAAATCACTAAAAATACAATTTTGGTATTAAAAATGTAAGTGCATCAAGTTTTAAATTTGTAACAATATCAAAGATTTTAACAGGAATCAATAACCTTGTGTTACTTTGAAATTTTAAACTATTTTTATCCATTATATAAAAAATGATAATGAATTGTAAAGTTTTTCTTCTTATACTGGGTATTTTTCTTTGTTTTCCTCTCGTAACATTTTCGCAGTATTATACTTCGGGAGAAGATCCCGCCTCCTTAAAATGGAATAAAATAGAAACGGATAATTTTAAATTGGTATTCCCTTCCGGTTATATTGGGAAGGCACAGTATCTCGCTAAAGTTTTTGAAGAGGTTTACAAATATGGTTCAGAATCATTAAATCATCAGCCTAAAAAAATAAGTGTTTTAATTCATCCGGAAACTTCATATTCAAATGGTTTTGTAAGCTGGGCGCCCAAGCGGATTGAGTTATTTCCTACCCCAAATCAACAGATGCATGCGCAAGAATGGTTGCAACAATTGGCCATGCACGAATTCAGGCATGTAGTACAGATAGATAAACTTAATACAGGTTTTACAAAGATTTTGAGTTATGTTTTGGGAGAACAGGCTGTAGGTGCAGTGTTGGGTTTAAATGTGCCTATGTGGTTTTTGGAAGGGGATGCTGTTGCTGCAGAAACGGCACTATCAAAATCGGGAAGGGGGCGCTCGCCATGGTTCGAACAGAGAATCCGGGCGCAGATAATGGAAAAGGGTATTTATTCATATGATAAGGCGTATTTTGGA
The DNA here is from genome assembly GCF_026013615.1 of Plebeiibacterium marinum. Lineage (GTDB taxonomy): Bacteria > Bacteroidota > Bacteroidia > Bacteroidales > Marinilabiliaceae > Saccharicrinis > Saccharicrinis marinus_A. The sequence continues at coordinate 37,397 of NZ_JAPDPI010000017.1, read as the reverse complement.
TCGTATCGTGATTTTACGCCCAATTATTACGAAATGGGGTATCAATTGGTGGCGGGAGCAAGGGCTCGGTATGGTGCCCAAATTTGGGAGGAGGCTTTATTCAATACGGGCAGGAATAGTATGTGGTTTTACCCTTTTAGTAATGGAATTATAAATAAGATTGGATATAATAAAGATCAGCTATATAAAAACGTTTTTGCTGGTTTGCATAAAGATTGGGAGAGCCAGGATGGTGAAACGGTAAAAACAAATTTCCAGTTGATTTCGAAAAGGAATGATGCCTATATAAATTTCAAATACCCGCTTGTTACTGAAGAGGGAAATATTATTGCAGAAATTTCCGGACCTGGAGAAATAACTCGTTTTGTAAAAATAGACTCCTTGGGCAATTATTCTACAATTTTTACTCCCGGACAAAAAAATGATGAGCCATTTTCGTATGGAAACCATGTTGTTTGTTGGGCAGAATATACCCCTGATGCACGTTGGGAAAACCAGGCATGGTCTGTAATTAAATGCTTCGATTTGTCAAATTCAAAATTGAGTGTTGTAACAAAAAAATCAAGGTATTTTGCTCCGGAAATTAGTCCGGATGGAAAATTCATTGCCGCAGTAAAAGTAAGTACTGATAATAAATATAACCTGGTGATTGTTGATAGGTTTTCGGGTAAAGAGGTTAAAGAATTTGTAAATAATGCATCAGATTACATCATGTCGCCATCATGGAATATGAATGGAGATGAGATTGTGTATATCTCCTTGTCGGATAAGGGGAAAAGGGTTTGTGTGGTTGGTGCGAATGGTGGAGATGTGAATGATGTTGTAGTGGATTCGTATCAGGATATCAGGTATGTGTCATGGAAAGATAACAATACGATTTTACTAACAGCTGGTTTTAGTGGAACAGAGGAGATTTATGCCGTTGATAGGGGATCAAAAGAGGTGAAACAGTTAACGCAGTCGCAATATGGTTGTTCCCATGCTGTATTTAATAACCATTCTGGAGAAATTGTATTTAATACATATACTGCTGATGGATTTATGGTGGCTAAAGCATCAGAAGGGGATTTGTTGAATGTACCTTTGTCGCGGGTAAGCAATCACTCAAAAAAGTTGTATCATACCATTTCAAAACAGGAATCCGGGCAACCTGATTTTATATCGATAGATACTATCCAGGATTATCAGGTAAAAAAATATTCAAAATGGAATTTATTTAATTTCCATAGTTGGGCACCGGCTTTTATAAGTATCAATGATGAAGTTGTTAATGCAGGCTTATCTACATTTTCGCAGAACTTATTGGGAACGGCCATTACTTCGGTTGGATATAATGCAGATTCGCAAAAAAAACTGGAGAAATATCACTTTAATTTTCAGTACAGGGGCTTTTATCCTGTTTTTGAAGTGGATGTTAAGCATGGAGATGACAAAGTAGTATATGATGGACTATATGGAAATGACAATGAAGCTTTTTATTTGCTGGCTAATGAAAAAATTCACCAAACACAGATTGAAGCAGGATTGAAACTTCCTTTAAACCTGACTAAAAATAAGTATTATAGTTTGTTACAACCATCTGTTGATTATAACTTTTTTCATCGGTCGGGATATGAAATAAACCGGACCGAATATACTCAGGGTATTAATCGGTGGATTCCTGTGCAAGGTTCTGAATCGATAATTTATAACTCCAGTGTTGACTATTCAACAATGGAGTATGGACTTTATTATCATCACTTAATGAAGCGTTCGGAAAGGGATGTAACTACCCGTTGGGGGCAGCTGTTTCAGTTAAATTATCAAAGTACTCCATTCAATGGAATTGATGCAGGTAGTATTTGGGGTTTCAGTTCCCGTTTGTATTTTCCCGGTTTTCTAAAGCATCATTCGGTCAGGGTTGATAACGAATACCAAACAAAATTAAAAGGCGAAGAATATGATAACGGTAGTACTGAAATTGTTGCATATAGGACATTGGGAGATTATGTGAATTTTGCACGGGGATACGGGAGGTATGCAAACAATCGGTTATACTCCTTTAAAGCTGATTATATCTTCCCCCTTTGTAATCCGGATATATCGTTACCGGGGATTTTATATTTAAAACGCATAACATCAAATGTGTTTTTTGATTATACAAAAGGATGGCAGGAGATCACTGATGCAGTAACACGGCAAAATAATACAGCATCGTATGAGCTTAAATCATTGGGAGTAGAATTTAGAGGCGAAGTTCATGTATTGCGGTTTATTTATCCGCTATCGGTGGGTTATAGATATGCACGATTGTTAGATATAAACAGTAATCATCATGAATTTTTACTGGGCTTGAATATTTCCGGTTTTTCGGTAGGGAAAAAATAAAAAATGACTGAAATATAAATTATGCCGAGTTTAGGTTATTATTATATTTGTAGGCTGTTTAGATAAAAACAAATTAAGATGATTGATTTTTCGCAGGCAACCATTGAAAGTATGGTTGTACATCATATTGGGTCAAGGTCAGAAGCTGAACCAATTAGATTTTCAAAGGATACCATGGATTTGCAGGATGATGAGATGGTAAAGGATGTGTTGTTGAATTATTTTTTTAAGCCATTTAAGGATGATTCATATTATACCTTTTTTCATCCGGAAGATTTGGAACAGAATATTGTTTATACCAATGTGAGGGATCTTTTTGAAGGAGCCGGAGATTTTTATCAGTCGTCTATTCAGATTTCAGAATGGCTTTATGAAAATTCCAATCATCCCAAAATAAGGGGTGGAGAATTGTATCTGGCAGTTTTTAAAAATGTGGTAGTGGATGGAGAACTGGTTGATGCCATGGGGGTTTTTAAATCGGAGAACAAGGAAACATTTTTAAAGGTGTATCTGAATAACCAGAATTTTGAACTGGGTACTCAGGAAGGAATCAATATTAAAAAACTGGATAAAGGCTGTTTGATATTCAATACCGAAAAGGAAGATGGATATAAGATCTGTTCAGTGGATAATATTAATAAAGGAAATGAAGCTCGGTTTTGGGTCGATGATTTTTTAGGTCTTCAGCCCAGGGAAGATAATTATTACTTTACAAAGAATTACCTTGAAATGTGCCGGGGCTTTGTGGATAATGTTTATAATAAAGAAAATGACGTAGCCAGAGCTGATCAGATTGATATGCTTAACCGTTCAATGGATTTCTTTAATAATAAAGATAGCTTTAATGAAGCCAATTTTGAACACGAGGTTATGGGGCAACCTGAAATAATTGATGCTTTTAAAGATTATAAGGAAAGCTTTCAGCAGGAGGGTAGTATGCCTTTAAAAGAAGAGTTTGATATTTCAAAGAGTGCAGTAAAAGGTCAGAAGGGTACATTTAAATCAATTTTGAAACTAGATAAGAACTTTCATGTTTATATCCATGGACGCAGAGATTATGTGGAACGAGGATATGATCAGCAAAAAGGATTGAATTACTATACTCTTTATTACGAAGTGGAAAGTTAAATTGCCTAAATAGAGAATTTATTGTGGCAGAAATTAGTCAGAAGAAAGTATTGGAGTATTGTATTGGAATCAATGCTCCTTTTGCAATATATAAGAATCCAGGAGAAGAAAAAATAACTCTGCTCATTAGTGAAGAAGTGGGAGTGTATGGAGACAAAGAGCTTTCAGGATACTTAAAAAAAAGCGGTTTTGTTATAGCACCTTTTGATCTGCAGCATGATGCCGGATTGTTTTTAAAAGATGATTTTGTTGTTGAAGGATCAACTTCTGCCGAAGTATTTGAAGCAATTAAACAAATCAAAACGTCAGGTGATCAAACTACTGAAAGTAAATGCTATGCTACCTATAATTCATATGAAAAACAATATCGCCAATTATACAAAGCAATAGAATCAGGTAAAATAGAAAAAGCCATTCTTTCGAGAATAAAAAGAGTTGATGGGGTTGATGATTCTTGTGCTGCTGATTTGTTTTATAAGTTGTGCAGCAAATACCCGGAGGCTTATGCCTTTATGTATTATACCTTAAATTCAGGCTTGTGGGTTGGTGCCAGTCCTGAGCTTCTTTTCAAGGTCGAAAACAATTTGGGCACAACAGTTTCGTTAGCCGGAACCATCAGTGAAGGAGAGCATTCGCAATGGCAGAATAAAGAAGAGGAGGAGCAGCAGATTGTTACTGATTTTGTCACAGATGTTTTAAAAAGATATGGGGTGGATGAGGCAGATGTTGATGGTCCTAAAAGTGTAAAAGCAGGTAGGTTATTTCATCTTAAAACAATCTACAGGTTTGCAGTAAACGGATTGCGAGATAAGCTTGGAGATTTTGTTAAAGATCTTCATCCTACACCAGCTGTTTGTGGCTTGCCTAAAAATGAAGCAATGGAGGTTATTCGCCGGGTAGAAGAGCATATGCGCAGTTATTATGCAGGTTTTATTGGCAGAATTAACAATGGGAATGTAGAGTTGTTTGTTAATATCCGATGCATGAAGTTTAATGATGGTGGTGTTGATATGTTTTTGGGTGGGGGTATTACTGTTGGTTCGAAGCCTGAGCAGGAGTGGAATGAAACAGAATTGAAAGCAAGTACTCTTTTGGATGTTATAAATGAGATAAAAGGTTAATTGAAAAGTATGTCTTACGAAATATCTGATAAATCGTCTGTTAAAATATTGGTTCAGGTATTAATTGCCAAAGGACTGAAGGAGGTAGTGATTTCTCCCGGTTCACGCAATGCGCCTTTAATTCTCTCATTTAGCTCTATCCCTGAAATAAAATGCTTTACCATAGTAGATGAAAGAAGTGCAGGCTTTTTTGCACTGGGGATGGCGCAACAGTTACAAAGGCCTGTGGCATTATTGTGCACAAGCGGTACGGCAGCGCTAAATTATGCTCCTGCCATAGCAGAGGCATTTTATCAGGAAGTTCCGTTGGTGGTTTTAACAGCTGACAGGCCTGTGGAATGGCTTGGTCAGGCGGATGGACAGACTATTCCCCAGCAGGGATTGTATCAAAATTATGTGAGGTTTCAGGCAAATTTGCCTGTAGAAGCTATTTTACAGGATGATCACTGGTATGTAAAACGACTGGTGTCAGAGGCCTTTAACAGAGCAAATGGAAATGTGTCAGGTCCTGTTCATATTAATGTTCCGTTACGTGAACCATTGTATAAAAAAGGGGAGTTGAAACCGGGTTCATATAACACCATTGATGTTGTTGAACCATCAAGTGCGCTAAGCGAGGAAAATTTACGTGCTTTAGCTCAACAGTGGAGCTATGCTAAAAAGGTGATGGTAGTCTGTGGAGTTTGTCACCCAAATGAAGAGTTGAATAAAGCTATTAATGTCTTATCGCAGCAACCCAATACTGTTTTTCTTACAGAAACCACCTCAAATATTAAGGGTGAAAATATTGTAGAGTGCATAGACAGGCAGGTTTTTAGTATTGAAGAAGACAAGGCAGTTGATTTTTCGCCCGAGCTGTTAATCTCTTTTGGGGGACAAATAGTAAGTAAACAGATCAAAAAGTTTTTAAGGAACAATGCTCCCCAAAATCATTGGCATATTTCATTAAATGAGGAGGTTATTGATACGTTTCAGCATTTGTCATTAGCAGTAAAAGTGAAGCCTGAAATGTTTTTTTTGCAAATGGCCGGCTGTGTGCAATCTCAGGATTCAGATTATAGGGATTTGTGGATGGGCTTAAGTGTTAAAAACCGATTGTTGCATCTGGATTATTGCAATGATGTTGAATGGAGTGATTTTAAAGCTTTATCACACATATTTACAAATTTGCCACAGAATATCAATTTACAGTTGGCCAATAGTACGCCAGTAAGGTATGCCCAATTGTTTCAGGATGAAATTCATGAGGATACTTTTGCCAACAGGGGGACGAGCGGAATTGATGGATCTACCAGTACTGCTGTCGGAGCTGCTTATGTATCTCAAAAGGCTACGCTTCTTATTACTGGCGATATGTCTTTTTTTTACGATTCAAATGGCCTGTGGAATAAATACCTTCGTAAGGATTTTAAAATTGTATTGATCAATAATGGAGGTGGCGGTATTTTCAGGTTTATACCTGGCCCGTCACAAACAGAAGAGCTGGAAGAATTTTTTGAGGCAAAACATAATCAATCGGCAAAATATATTGCTAAAGCTTTTGGATTAAGGTATTATTCATGTTCGGGTGAAGATGAATTAAGGACTGTATATAATGAGTTTTTGCTTGAAAATGAACAAGCTTCTATATTAGAGGTATTTACGCCAGGTGATTTGAATGGTGAAATACTTCGAAACTACTTTAAGAGTTTAGTGTTTAAAATATAAAAACATTTTTGTAATGAGTAAATATAGCTGGGAAACAATAAAAGAGTATACCGACATCAAGTTTGAATTTTTTGAAGGTATTGCAAAGGTTACTATTAACCGGCCAGAGGTTTATAATGCATTTCGACCTGAAACAAACATGGAAATGCTGGATGCTTTTGAAATATGTAGAGAGCGTCAGGATATTAATGTTGTAGTTTTAACAGGGACAGGGGATAAGGCCTTTTGCTCAGGCGGAGACCAGAAGGTGAAAGGTGTTGGAGGCTATATTGATGAGAATGGGGTGCCTCGCCTGAATGTGCTTGATTTGCATAAAAAAATACGCTCTCTTCCTAAGCCGGTAATAGCTATGGTAAATGGTTATGCCATTGGAGGTGGTCATGTATTGCATGTTGTTTGTGATCTGACTATTGCTTCGGACAATGCACGATTTGGACAAACCGGGCCTAAAGTAGGTAGTTTTGATGCAGGTTTTGGTTCCTCGTATTTAGCCCGCCAGGTGGGACAAAAGAAAGCTCGTGAAATATGGTTCCTATGTGAACAATATACCGCAGAGGAAGCTGAAAAAATGGGTATGGTCAATAAAGTAGTGCCTCTGGAAGAACTGGAAGATATAACAGTGCAGTGGTGCAGAACAATTATGAAAAGAAGCCCGTTGGCTTTACGAATGATAAAAAGGGGACTTAATGCCGAACTCGACGGACAGCATGGGATAATGGAGATGGCAGGTGATGCAACTTTAATGTATTATTTGATGCAGGAGGCCCAGGAAGGGAAAAATGCATTTTTAGAGAAAAGGGATCCTGATTTTGGACAATTTCCGAAGTTTCCCTGATACATTAGTTCGTTAGTTTTTTATAAGTGTTAGATTATGAGATGCTTAATGAAATCAACTTAAGTTAGGTAAAAATCTGATTTTAAGTATCTTGCAAATAAGTCTCTTATCTCTTATCTAAAATCTAACGATCTGTTATGATAAAAAGAACTATAAAAACTCTGGCAATAAACGATTGTCAGAGTTTTTTACTATACTACAGTTGGATAGCCTTGAAGTATCTCTGTAATAGTTGTTGATAGGAGGTTGTAGAATACAATTACAGACACCGTATATAGTATTAATGAGATAATGGTTAGTATCCCAATAAACCGGTAATACGACCTTAAATTTTTAAATGCCAAATCAACATCCTGTCCATTCTGTTTTTTTAATCCACGCTTAATTTTATTTGAGAATCCATTTAAAAAATATATGGGGAAAAACATTATCACAATAAATGCAATAGTAGTGATAAAAAAGGATATGGGAGAAAATGGAAGAACTTGTTTTGTGCTTTCTACCAAAATCATAAAATTAGTAAACAGGGCTATTAGGATATAGAGAGTCCAAAAAACAAACCCTAGTACTGCAAGGAATTTTGTCCATCTGGCAATTCCGTATATATGAGAAATGGCTTTGTCCGAAAGTAGTAATGATGAGTATTTATTTTCCATAGTTTGCATAATTTAATCGAACACTAATATAATTAAAATCCAATTTAGGTAATGGGTTTTCTGTATTTATTGACTAATCTATTCGATAAACTCATTTTCATATGAAGCAGTGACTTTAAATGAATAAAGTTGTAACTTATACAATGATTGCATTAATGTGTTGATAATTAGTGTGGTTGTTAAGGCTAACTCTAAAGTGCGGTTGTTGAATTTAATATGGAACGGTATGAAAAAGAGTTGGTCATTAAAGAATATCAGGATTGGGAGAAGGTTGAATTTAGTATTGGGTTCGGTAGTAGTGATTATCATTTCGGCCTTTGGGATTTTTGCCTTACTATCAGAGTACAAAACGGTAAGTCTGTCAATGGATTACCTGTCGTATGAAGAAACTCATAACCTTAAAACAATGATTGAGTTACAAATTGAAACCAAACAAGAGTTTGTCAATTCCTCTATGTTAGTAGCTCATGATTTTTTTTATCAGGAAGAAGTGGGTATAAACGAGCGCAAGGCCACCATGGTTCAGGCTGTTAACCAGAAAACAAAACAAGTATCTGTAGTTGAACTACCTGGTTTTATGCGTGGAGGACAGGCTGTTTATGGCAATAATCTATTTGTGGACAGGTTGGGCGAAATGACTAATGGTTCGGTTACTGTATTCCAAAAAATTCCGGATGGCTTTTTAAGAATATCAACCAATATAAAGGATCAACAAGGAAATAGGGCTGTAAACACTTATATACCCAATGATTCTCCTGTTGCAAAGGCAGTGGTAAAAGGAGATACCTTCAGGGGACGGGCCTTTGTTGTTGATGATTGGTATCTTACTGTTTATGAACCTATTTATGTTGATGGTGAAGTGGAGGGAATTCTTTATGTAGGAATGAAAGAAAAAGATCTGGCAAAAGTTAAGCAGATATTTGCCGGTAAAAAATATCTGGAAACGGGCTATCCGTTTATTATAGATAAGGAGGGGAAGATGTTAATACATCCAACCGGAGAAGGTGAATACTTTACTGAAGATGATTTTTTTAAAAAGATAACAGAGTATTCAAAAAGTGCAGATAAGGGGAAGTTTTATTATGATTTTGAGGGTAAAGGAAAGGTGTTGTATTTTGAATATATACCGGCAATTGAATCGTTTGTGGCCGTATCTTATTATAAGTCAGATATTGATAAGGTAATAGTAAAATTGCTAATAGCAATATTGGTTGCCTTGTTTATTGGTATTGTGGTTTTTATTGTTGTAAACAGATATGTGGCACGTTCAATTAGTAAACCTTTAGAGAATACTATGGAGTTTGCCAAACATCTGGCCAGTGGTGATCTGTCTGCTAAAGTACAAATAAATCAGAAAGATGAAATTGGTCAAATGGCATCTGCTTTAAATGAGATGGTAGGCAAACTCAAAGAGGTTGTGTCAGAGATTATTACAGGTTCATCTAATATTGCTTCGGCCGGGCACCAGGTTAGTTCAACTTCAATGCAAATATCGCAAGGGGCAACTCAACAGGCTGCTTCTGTAGAGGAGGTATCTTCTACTATGGAAGAAATGGTAAGTAACATAGAGATGAATGCTCAAAATGCTAAAAGCACCGGGCAAATTTCCGAAAATGCACATAAAACAATGAAGGGTGTATATGAGGGGACTCATAAGTCAATTGAGGTTACCAATAGCATTTCACAAAAAATTAAGGTAATAGAAGACATTGCTGCACAAACCAATATTTTGAGTTTGAATGCAGCCGTGGAGGCAGCAAGGGCTGGTAGCGAAGGGAGAGGTTTTGCGGTTGTTGCAGAAGAGGTACGGAAATTGGCTGAAGTTAGTAAAGTAGCTGCCAATGCTATTTCAGAATTGTCCAGAAAGAGTATTGAAGTTGTTCAATCGGCAGGTGACCAGGTGAATGAAATGGCACCGGAGATAGAGAAAACAACTGAAATGGTTCAGGAAATATCTACATCAAGTGAAGAGCAATTAAAGGGCGCAGAACAAGTCAATACCGTAATACAAGAGCTAAATAATTTGACACAGCAGAATGCTTCGGCAAGTGAGGAATTGGCAGCAAGTGCTCAGCAATTGTCTGCTCAGGCAGATAAGCTTAAGGAGTTGATTAGTTATTTTAAAATTAACGGACACACAGAAATCTCACAGCAGAAAAATTCCGCCCCAAAGAAAGCGAATCCTAAAAAACAGACAAGAATAGTGCATAAGGATAAAGATAGCGTGGTTCAAAACCATCCTCCTGTTAATCTGGGTAAGGTCGTTAAGAATATAGATAAAGATTTTGACGAAGATTTTGAAAAGGGTTTTGATACCTTTTAATATCTTTGGGGCTTATTTTTTAAGCCATGTCCAAAATAAAATCTTACATTTCATCCTTTCGTTTGCGTACGCTTCCGTTGGCAGTATCAACTGTGTTAATGGGTAATTTTTTAGCCTCATATGATGGAAATTACAATGAAGCGGTGGGTTTTCTTGCCATATTAACCACTATCTTTTTACAAATTTTATCCAATGTTGCCAATGATTATGGAGATGCGGTTTCCGGCGCTGATAATATGGAGCGGGTTGGTCCTGAGCGAATGGTGGCTTCTGGTAAAATATCAATGAAAGAAATGAAGCTGACCGTCATTGTTTTTGCTTTTTTATCATTGGTGTCAGGTGTAACACTGATAGTTTTTGCAGATTTTGAGGCAATAAGTTTAAAAAGTTGGCTTTTCTTATTGTTGGGAATGGCATCTATTGTAGCTGCTATAAAATATACTGTAGGCAAAAATCCATATGGTTATAGGGGAATGGGCGATTTGTTTGTGTTTGTATTCTTCGGATTGGTTGGGGTTTTAGGAACGTATTTTTTGCACGTAGGCACCTTGAACTTTTGGTTGTTGCTACCTGCAACTACAGTTGGGCTGTTGAGTGTTGGTGTATTAAACCTGAATAATTTACGCGATGTGGATAGTGATGCCAAATCGGGGAAAAGAACACTTGTTGTTATTAAAGGAAGTAGTTGGGGTAAAAAATACCATTTGTTTTTAATTGTTGGTTCAATGCTTCTGTTTGTTATTTACGGATTGGTTTGCTTTGAGTCTATTTGGCGTTGGTTTTTTATTCCTGTATATATTCTTTTGGTTAAAGACTTGGTTTTTGTTTATAAAAATCAGGATCCTTCTAATCTTTATCCCTATCTGAAAAAACTTGCACTGGCTACATTTTTCCTTGTTTTATTGTCGGGCGTAGCATTGTGTATATAATAAATTAGTCCGCAAAATGTTAAGAGCATATTATAAAAAGCATAGATTCCGGTTTATTACACCGGGTGGAACTTCCCGTGGTGTGTTAACGCATAAAGATAGTTGGTATTTATTTGTTTGTGATTCCCAAAATGCTGAAGTTGTTGGAGTTGGTGAATGTTCCGTTTTACCTGGTCTCAGTATTGACTATGTGCCAGGGTATGAATCAAAGATTCAAGAAGTGTGCGAAAATATAAATGAGTATGCTCAAAATTTGCATGTTGCACTGATCGATTTTCCATCTGTGAGGTTTGGATTAGAAATGGCTTTGCTTGATTTGGAAAACGGTGGAAAAAGAATGGTATATTCAAGTGGTTTTTATAGCGGAAACGCAAGTATTCCAATTAATGGCCTTATTTGGATGGGGGAGGTTGCCTATATGAAATCACAGTTAAAGCAGAAGCTGGATGATGGTTTTAACTGTATTAAAATAAAGGTTGGAGCTATCGATTTTGAGAAAGAAATTGAGCTGATAAGGGGGATACGTCAATCATTTTCTCCTGCCGAAATTGAAATACGGGTGGATGCCAATGGAGCTTTTACTAAAAATGATGCAGAATCAAAGCTAAAAAGGTTGAGTGAACTGGGAATACATTCAATAGAGCAGCCTGTAAAGGCAGGACAGTGGGAATTGATGGCAGATCTGTGTTCGAAAGGAATTCTGCCCATAGCCCTTGATGAGGAATTGATTGGCATAAACGGGGTATCTCAAAAGCAAAGGCTTATTGATACCATAAAACCGGATTATATCATTTTAAAACCTTCGTTGCTTGGAGGGTTTAAAGCTTCAGAGGAATGGGTGCATATAGCTGAATGTGCCGGAATTAAATGGTGGGCTACATCTGCACTTGAAGGCAACATCGGACTCAATGCCATTGCGCAGTGGACTTCATTACAAAATAATTCAATGCCACAGGGCTTGGGTACCGGACAGGTGTTTTCAAATAACATTAATTCTCCATTAAAAGTTAATGGGGGCCGTCTTTGCTATGATCAAAATGAAAGCTGGGGGGATTTGCCATGAAGGGTTATCAGGGAATAAAACTTGATGGGATTTACAGGGAAAAAGAGGGGTTGGTTTCCTTTTGTGAAGAAAAGTTGAGTGATAAAGCAATCCCGGAATGGATAAAGCCTGTATATTCTTTTATACTTGAATGGGTAAGTGATTCAGCTCATGTTATGGGGTGTACATCCGGATCTACAGGTAAACCTAAAACGATCCGATTGTATAAAAAACATATGATTGCTTCTGCTGCCAAAACAGTAAAGTATTTTAACTTGTCATCCGAAAAAACAGTGCTTTTGTGTTTGTCAGCCAATTATATAGCCGGAAAAATGATGTTGGTTCGTGCCTTTGTTGGTGGGTTTAATTTGTTGTTAAAAGAGCCTACGGGCAATCCTTTAAATGAAATTCAAACAAAAGTTGATTTTGCTGCCATGATACCCATGCAAGTAACTAATTGTCTCAATAGTATTTGCCAGGGCGATAAGGTTGGTGTTGTAATTATTGGAGGGGGGGCTTTAAATGAGGATATTAAAAGTGGATTGCATAATGCAGGTACGGTCTGCTATGAGACTTATGGAATGACGGAAACAGTTTCGCATGTGGCGGTCCGCAGGGTGGGAGAGGCTAATTTTAGAGCCATGCCAAATGTGTTGTTTCAAGTTGATTCAAGAAATTGCCTGGTAATTGATGCGCCGGATGTTTTAAATGAAAAATTAATTACTAACGATATTGTTGATTTAGTATCTCCGTTAGAGTTTAAATGGAAAGGGAGGTATGATAATGTGATTAATTCAGGAGGGATTAAACTGTTTCCTGAAGAAATTGAGAAAAAGCTAAGTAAAGTCCTGTCTGCTGCCTGTTTAGTGTCTTCTGTTGAAGATGAGGTGCTTGGGGAGAAGGTAGTGTTGGTGGTTTTGGAAGGTTGTAATATTAATGAGGTGAAAACAATCCTGTCCCTAAATACTTCTTTATCTAAATATGAAAAGCCTAAAGAAATAGTGCAAATCCCTTCATTCCCCTGTACTGACACAGATAAAATCCAGAGGGGAGAGGTTAAAAATCTTATAGGCAGGATTTTAAATAAATAAGGCTGGAGAAGTAAGCTTTCTACTGCATTTTAAGTTGATTTATGTGTTGGGTTTAGATATTGGCTGAAAACCTGTAATATATCATTAAATAATAATATGATATTTATTTTCTTTGTGAACTTTCCAAAGAAGGGGTGCTTTTTTGTAGAATATTTATCTAATAATGAATAATATAAGGAAAATGATGAAAATGAAAATGCTTTGTAGCTTGTTGTTAATTGTGTTGACCATTCAGTCAAGTTGGGCGCAAGATGAAGCTAAAGAGGGATATCAATTTGAAACTATTTATGATTTAGAGGCTACATCAGTTAAGAATCAAAACAGATCAGGTACGTGTTGGAGTTTTTCAGGATTATCGTTTTTGGAATCAGAAATGTTAAAAGCAGGAAAGGAGCCTGTTGACTTATCTGAAATGTTTGTAGTAAGAAACTGTTATTCAGATAAGGCAAGCAAGTATGTTCGTTTACATGGTAACTTAAATTTTGGCGCAGGAGGTTCGTTTGAAGATTTGTTGTATGTTTGGCGTAATTATGGTTTGGTTCCGGAAGGTGCCTATGATGGTTTGCATTATGGTGAGTCGAAGCATGTACATGGTGAAATGGATGCCTTGTTAAAATCATATGTAGATGCTGTAATCACAAATAAAAACAAGAAGTTGTCTACTGTATGGCATAAGGGTTTTAATGGTATTTTGGATGCTTACCTGGGTGTTTACCCTGAAACTTTTTCATATAAAGGTAAAGAATATACTCCACAGTCGTTTGCTAAAGAATATACAGGGATTAATCCTGAAGATTATATCATCGTTACATCTTTTACCCATCACCCCTATTATTCAAAGTTTATTTTTGAGGTGCCTGATAACTGGGTTTGGGGTGAGGTATATAATGTTACGCTGGATGATTTAAAAGAGGTTATGCATTCGTCGCTTGAACAGGGACATACGTTTGCCTGGGCTTCGGATGTTAGTGAAAAGGGTTTTTCATTCAGAAATGGGGTAGCCATAGTTCCTGAAAATGATATTGAAGAATTATCTGATTCGGAAAGATCAAAATGGGAGAGTATGACCAAAGCTGAAAGGGAAAGAATGATGTTTAGTTTTGATGGTCCTGTAAAAGAAAAGTCGGTATCGGCAGAAATGCGTCAGGAATTGTTTGATAATTACCTTACAACAGATGATCATGGAATGCATATTACCGGGATGGTAAAGGATCAGGAAGGAAAATGCTATTATAAAGTAAAAAATTCATGGGATACTAATAATAAGTATGATGGGTACTTTTATGCCTCAGAACCTTTTGTTTTGCTTAAAACCATGAACATAATGATCAATAAAAATGTTCTTCCAAAAGAACTAAAGAAGAAGTTAGGTTTAAAGTAATAAGCATTGTCTTTTGAATTAAATAAAAAATTCCGATATCATCATCAACGTTTTACCCAATCAAGTAAATTATGGTATCAGGATGAGGCCATCTCTTTTAAGAGGTGGCTTTTTTTATATCTTTGTTTTGGAGCTAAGAAAAAATTTTAAAAAAATATATAAAATGAGTTTTAAAGACTATAAAACCAGATTGAAAATTAAGGCTGAGGCTGAGGACATATATGCAGCATTAACAAATCCATTTACAATTGAATTGTGGTCGGGGTATCCTGCCGTGATGAGTACTGAGCCGGGGTCGGAGTTTTCACTATGGGAAGGAGATATTGCAGGTAAGAATATTGAGTTTGAAACAAATAAAAAAGTAGTTCAGCAATGGTATTTTGGTGAGCAGGAGGAACCATCTATTGTTACAATAAAGATTTTTGAACAAAAAAATCTCTGCCAGGTGGAGTTGGTGCACACCAATATTCCTGAAGATGATTTTGATGATATTTGTGAAGGATGGAATGACTACTATCTTGGAGCCATAAAAGAATTTTTTGAAGAAGATTAAGTCTGCATAAATCCATCTTTAATCAAGCTGTTAATTTAATGAAAACTTTTCCTTTTGGGGCGTTCCCATTTGTCCGTATTCTTATACCATTTATTCTGGGACGCTTTTTGTCTTTTTTTATTCCAATAAAGCCGGTTTTTTATGGAGTGTTTTTGTTGTTGAGTCTGTTTTTGTTGTTCTATCTTGTTTTTCGCCTTGAAAGAAAATATTCCGCCCGCTGGTTGACGGGTATTGGCATTTCTTTAGTGTTGCTGGTGGGTGGCTGGAGTAATGGAATGGTTAATGATTTTGAACCGGATTATAACCACGAGTTTGTATATACAGCTACCATTTCAAAAGTTTTGAGAGAAAATTTAAAGGGGCAAACGGTAGAAGTGAGGTGTAATAGTGAACAAAACAGTAAGGCAGAAGGATTTAAAGCCCATATATTCTATTATGTGGATAGTTTGTCCCGGGCTTTGGTTCCGGGCGATAGAATTGCGTTTAGGGCTTGCTTGCAAAAAGTTGTGCCCAATAGCAACCCTTATACCTTCGATTACTCCCTGTATCTTCAAAAGCGTGGGGTGTTGGGGCAATTTTTTATTCATAGCAACGATTGTGTCAAATTTAAAAGGGGTTTTTCTGTTAATTGTCACTTGTATTTGTTACGAAAGTGGTGTGAAAAAAGGATAGCCTGTTTGGGTTTTCCTGATAAAGAAAGAGGTGTCCTGTCTGCGTTATTGATTGGTTCTAAGGCAGACATGGATTATGATACCAGGTTGGAGTTTTCCGGAGCAGGGATTATTCATGTTATTTCCATTTCTGGCATGCATGTGGGGATCATATATCTTTTATTGATGTTTCTTTTATCGCCAATAAAAGGGCCTGGACTAAAGTTTTTCAAATTGTCCGTTGTTTTATTCTGTTTGTGGTTTTATGCCTCTCTCACAGGTATGTCGCCTTCTGTATTCCGCGCTTCGGTTATGTTTTCGGTATTTGCAATTTCAAAATACTCAAACCTTCATTATAATATTTATCATTCGCTGGCTATTTCTGCGTTTGTGATATTACTTTTTACGCCCGAAGCTATCTTGAACCTGGGGTTTTGGTTAAGTTTTTTTGCTGTTGCATCCATTGTTTATTTTTACCCTAAGATAAATGGAGTTTGGTATTTTAAAACTCCCTGGATGAGGCTTGTGTGGAATTTGTGTTCTCTTTCGTTAGCGGCGCAAATAGGTACTGCTCCATTAAGTATATATGCGTTTGGTTATTTTCCTGTTTGGTTTTTGATTTCTAATGTGATAATAGTCCCTGTTGTTCCATTTGTGTTTGTGGGGGGATTTGTTTTAATGGTTTTTGATAGAGGTTCTGTGATCAATGAATTAATAATAGGGGGAGTGGAAGATGTGATGGGTTTTATGTTGCAGTTTTCGCATTGGATAAACGAATTGCCTTTTTCAAAATTTTCAGGCATTCAGATTGGCGAAGTGGAAATGTTTGGGATTTATGCAGGAATGAGTGCGCTGGTTATTTTTCAGCAAAATAAGCGGATTTTCTTTTTAAAGATGACTCTTGTTGCCTTTGTATTTGTAGTGGGAACCAATATAATGGCTTCAATTTCACGAATGTCGAAAGATTTGATTGTTGTACATGATGTAAAAGGGCATACTGCAGTATCTTGTTTGTCATCCCAAATGGCAGACAGTTTAATAAGTGATAGTATTGATTCCAAAACTATGTCGCAATCTGTTTTGCCTTTGTGGAATTATCATTTACGAAGTGAAGCAAAAAGGATGGGTATAGAAGATTCTTCTATTTGCTTTGTTGCAAATGGTTATCAGCATGGAGTTGTAATCAATGGATTGCTTGATGTTGATGTTTTGGAGTGTGTAAAAGAAGAGATTGATTTTATAGTTCTAACACAGCGGGTTCCCCAAAAAGTAGTTTGTGATATATTGGAATTTTGTGGCGATAAAAAAGTAGTTTTTGATTCGTCGGTACCAAAATATAAGGCAAGGGCTTTGCTAAGGCGTTTTAAATCAACCTATGAAAATCTTTATTTTGTTTCCCTGGGGGGAGCAGTGTCTTTGTGAAGTATTTAAAATTAGTTTCAAATAGTCAGTAAAAATTTCGCTTGCAATGAGTTGTTTTTAATATTATCTTTTAAATTTGCTGCGTTTTTTCGCAAAAATGTATCATTACAGAAATACTTTGAATTAATATAGCGATGAGAATAATTATTGCAGGAGCAGGAGAAGTTGGTACGCATGTGGCAAAAATGATGTGCAATGCGAACCATGATGTAATATTGATTGATGATAACGAGGAGCGTTTACGTCAGATTGATGCTCATTTTGATTTGATGACCATAGTGGGGTCGGTGTCTTCTATTGAAGATTTGAAGCAGGCCAATGTTAGCTCGTGTGATCTGTTTATTGCTGTTCCTCCATATGAGGAACTTAGTATCATGTCTGCAATATTGGCAAAAAAACTGGGTGCAAAAGTCACCATAGCGCGTATTAATAATTACGAGTATTTATTACCTGAGAACAAGGAGTTTTTCAAGCAGTTGGGAGTGGATGAGTTGATTTATCCCGAACAGCTTGCAGCTAAAGAGATTCGAACTTCATTAAAAAGGGTTGGTATCCGTCAGCAAATAGATTTTTCTGATGGGAAGCTGATTTTGTATGGTGTAAAGATCCGAGATAATGCCCCTATCGTAAATAAAACTTTGGCCGAAGTTGCTGAAATGCACGACCAGAAGCTGTATAACACCGTGGCAATTAACCGTGAGGGGTACACTATTATTCCAAGGGGTAATGAAACGTTCAGGCATAATGACCTGGCTTACTTTATTACTACTCCTGAAGGGGCAAAGCAGGTTATGGAAGATAGTGGAAAAGAGCAGTTTGATGTAAAAAATGTAATGATTCTTGGGGGAAGTAGGATAGGGAAAAAAGTAGCCCAACGCCTCGAAGGTTATTATAATGTAAAGCTTATTGAAATAGATAGGGATAAAAGTACCCGCCTGGCAGATACCTTGGAGAGCACGCTGGTGATAAATGGTGATGGGAGAAATCTGGAGCTCTTAAAGGATGAGGGAATCAAAAAAATGGATGCATTTGTTGCAGTTACGGCTAATTCAGAAGTAAATATCCTGGCCTGTCAGCTTGCAAAAAAGATGGGGGTAAGAAAAACGGTGGCCGAGGTTGAAAATATGGATTACATAGATTTGGCTGAAAATATTGGTATTGGTACTTTGATTAATAAAAAGCTGATAGCGGCAAGTTATATATATCGTTATACGGTTAAGGCCAGGGTTTCGCATGTTAAATGTTTAACTTCCTCCGAAGCTGAAGTTTTGGAGTTTGTGGCCAGTGAAGGATCCAAAATTACGAAAGGTCGTTTGAGTGAACTAAAGTTGCCTAAAGATGTAAATGTTGGAGGTGTAATAAGGAGTGGTCAGGCTATTATTGTTACAGGAAATACTCAGATTATACCTAACGATAAAGTAGTTGTTTTTGCTATGCCTTCCGGAATACGTAAGATAGAAAAGATGTTTAGTTAGTTTTGGTGCATATTGCATTGGGATTGTTTGATTTAAAGCTTATGTTTAAAGCTAAACCACATTAGAGTATGCTTAATGTTCGTGTAGTCCTGTTGGTTATGGGACTTTTACTGGTAGTTGAAGGGGTTTTTATGTTGTTGTCGGCCCTTGTGGCAGCAGGTTATGGTGAATACGATATGCCGTACTTTTTGCAATCAGCACTTATATGTATTGCAACAGGGGGTGTATTGTGGCTTGCAAATCATAAGGCTCCCAAAAGTATTGGTAAGCGGGAGGGCTATGTTATTGTAACGATGGTTTGGCTGGTATTTTCGTTTTTTGGTTTACTTCCTTTTTATTTGAGTAAGGCAATCCCATCATTTACAGATGCTTTTTTTGAAACCATGTCGGGTTTCACCACTACGGGTTCATCTATTTTAAATGATATTGAAGCTCTGCCTCACGGGATCTTATTTTGGCGCAGTATCATCCAGTGGCTTGGAGGAATGGGGATAATTGTTTTATCATTGGCCATTTTGCCGGTGTTGGGTGTAGGAGGGATGCAGTTGTTTATGGCAGAGGTTCCTGGGCCGGTACCTGATAAGTTGCATCCGCGTATAGCCGATACGGCTAAAAGGTTATGGGGTATATATGTTGTATATACAGCTGTGGAAACCATTTTGCTATGGGGTGGTGGCATGACTTTGTTTGATGCAGTATGTCATTCCTTTACCACAATGGCTACGGGAGGTTACTCAACAAAGCAGGCCAGTGTTGCTTTCTATGATTCTGCTTTTATTCAATATGTGATAATCGTTTTTATGTTTGTGGCCGGGGCAAATTTCACTTTGTCGTACAGCGCATTTATGGGAAGGTTTAAACGTATTTATAAGGATGAGGAGTTTAAGTATTACCTGGGGTTTGTTTTGTTGGTATCAGCTTTGGTTGCTGTTGTTTTGTATGTTTCAGGTGATGTGGATACGGTAGAAAGAGCGATACGGGATTCCTTATTTCAGGTTGTTTCTTTAATAACCACCACAGGATATGCTACTGCTGATTATTTGGTGTGGTTTCCAACTTTAAGCATTGTCATGTTTATGTTGATGTTTGTTGGAGGTAGTGCTGGTTCTACAGGTGGGGGAATTAAGGTAATGAGGATAGTTATTTTGTTGAAAAATGCTTACTTTGAATTAAAGAGGTTGATACATCCCAATGCCGTAATACCAGTAAGGTTTAACTCTAAGGCTGTTTCTTCGCAGGTAGTAACTAATGTTTTGGCTTTTATTGTAATCTATATGTTGATTGTAGGGGTAAGTATGATAATCATGTCAGTAATGGGGTATAACCTGGATACATCAATAGGTGCTGTTGCTACGTGTATAGGAAATATAGGTCCCGGGTTAGGTGAGGTTGGCCCTGCAGTTAATTTTGCACATGTTCCTGACTTTGGTAAGTGGTTTTTGTCGTTTTTGATGCTGATTGGGCGTTTGGAGATATTTACGGTGGTGTTGTTGTTTTCTCCGTATTTTTGGAAAAACTAATGGGTTGATAATTGGTTTTTAGTGTTCTAATTCGCCTTTCCCTTGTCTGATAATTTCAAGGTCTCCATTTGTGCAGTTGACAATTGTAGAGGGGGTGTTGTTTCCGTAACCGCCATCAATGACAATATCCACATGTTTTGAGAACTTTTCGTATATTAACTCCGGATCAGTGGTGTATTCAATAATGTCGTCCTCATCTATAACGGAAGTGCTCAGGATGGGATTCCCCAGTTCTTTTACTAAATCGCGAATGATATTATTGTCAGGTATCCTGATCCCTACTGTTTTTTTGTTGTTTTTAAAAAGTTTGGGAACGTTGCTGTTGGCATTTAAAATAAAGGTGAAAGGCCCGGGCAGGTTACGTTTCATGATTTTAAATGTATTGTTGCTCAGGCTTTTTGTATAATCGGAAATGTGGCTTAGGTCGTAACAGATAAATGAGAGGTGTTCTTTTTTAAGGTTTATGTTTTTTAACCTGGCAACACGTTCTACGGCCTTTGAATTATTGATATCGCACCCAATTCCGTATACAGTGTCTGTGGGGTATATCACTACGGCACCTTTGCGAAGTTCTTCTGTAACATATATAATGTCCTTGGGATTCGGGTTTTCCGGATATATCTTTAATAGCATAAATTAATTGTTTTATAGATGATTATAAAGATCTGAAATTTAACGATAATTATTTAAACTAACTGCTATAAAAAAGTGAAAGCCGCTGTCTTAGAAAATGACAACGGCTTTCGATCTTTAACCAAACCTAACCCTAAACTATGAGAAAATTTAAGACTTTAAATATTTTGTTACCCTATTTGGGTATTTCATTTCTTAATTGCTATTACAAATATAATGGCTTAATTGTTTGTGCCAAAAAATATTTAGTGAAAAAATGTTAAAATTTACGAAAAGCATAAATTATTTGATGAAAGGCTAAAATTTGTAATTAAACCCAATGGTAAAATTCTCTCTTAACTGAATTTTATCTGATTCATTATTAAAATATCTGAGTTGCGTGTTGATTCTGGTTGATAAAAACCTGTTTACTCTCATGTTAAAAATCAATTCCCAATCAACTTGTTGTATGTCGTCTTTAGTAAAATAACTAATATAGGCATCTATTTTTGAGACAAGGGATAATTCGGTGGATATTTTCCAGTTGATATTGTTTACTATCGATGCTCCGTTACTAAATGCAGATCTTTTTCCTTCCAGCTTACCGTTTTTAATGTATTTATCCTGATTCACCTTAACCGTATCCATAACGTAGGTTAGTTTGGCAGTAAGGGGAGAGAGCAGCAAAGTAAAAACTTTATCTTTTTTGTAATCCATGCCTAAGGCAACGGTAAAATAGGCCGGCGACATAAATCCCGAGATTATTTCTTCCCTGTTTTTATTATTGTAACCATTGAAGAATTGAGTCTTAAAATCGTATAATGCAGAATAGTACCATCTTTTTGATGCTTTCATACCGTATTTACTATTCATTTCAATCTGGTCGGTATTAATTTGTGTGGCATAGCTTTCAGAGCTTATTACTCCTACTTTATGGCGTACGTAGTTTTCCCATTCATTTTTATCCTTTTTGTAATTGGCATTTAAAAGCAAATCACTCAATAAGGATACCGAGTTTTCACCACCTTTTGTCCAGTTTTCAAGATATGCCTGCGATAGTTGAATGCTTTCTATACCTGTTAATGTCCAGGGGCCTTTAATTTTTTTCTTTTCTTTTAGTTTGTCGGGTTTGTTTATATCGCGTGTTAAAAGACTCCTGATCCCCTCTTCAGCAGATCTTTTGTTTAAATGTTGCCTGTCGGTGATTAACCTATGTGGTTCGGGTATGGTTTTTAATACGTGTTTTACCAGGTGAGGATTTGAAATAAAGATTTCTTCATTTTTCTTTTTGATTGAAAAAGGTTCTGTTTTAATAAAATCAGTTTGCCTGTTGTTGTTCAAAACAAAAAAATAGCCATCTTCCTGATATAACAGTTCCTTGTTTACCAGGGTTGGTTTAAAATCTATTTTAAGGTTTGGATCGGGATAAAACTTTAAGCTCATCACAAAGTCTTTGTAATTTCTTACATTAGGAATCAAGGTGGATGTTTGATTTCTATTATATTCTATAGTGTCTAAAATAAAAAAACGTTGATCAAGAGGTAAGGCTTTCCATTTTTCAATGTTATAGTCAAGGCTATCGTTTATTGTGGTGTTCTTAATTAGGGAATCTATATAAAAGGTATGATACATGCCTTTTTGTGCAGTAATATCATTGGTATTGAAAGTTGCAGGGATGCATAAAATTAATAATAAACGCAGAAAATAAAGTTGAGTTGACTGAAATGAAAACATATTGATATAATGCAATTTATTAGATGAACACTTCCTTAATGTAAATTATACAATGAGATATAAATTCTCAACATATAAAATATTGTGTGCAAAAATAAACTGATTTTTTCTTAATTAAAATTACTACTCCCTTTTTTCTGTTTTTATTATTTCGGGAGGAATCGAGTCTGTGTGGATAAAGTTAAGTGAAATAGAATTTACACAATGTCTTGTGTTTTTAGTAGTAAAGCCTTCGTTAAAAAATACGTGTCCTAAATGACCATTACAGTTATTGCATACAATCTCAGTTCTTCTGCCATCTTTGTCAGGAATCCGTTTTACAGCCCCTCGTATTTCGTCATCAAAACTAGGCCATCCACAATTAGAGTCAAATTTATCAGAGCTTTTGTATAAAGGAGCGTTGCATTGTTTACAAATGTATGTGCCCGAATTTTTATTGCTGTTATATTTTCCTGTAAAGGGCATTTCTGTCCCCTTGTCAATAATTACCCTTTTTTCATCTTGGGTTAAAGGGTTGTATTGTTTTTTTTGAGCGTCCATTTTGTTTGATATTGTAAATGATAAAATAATAAATAATAGCGTTTTCATATGGTTGGTTTTTGTGTTTATAATTAATCTCTGCACTAAAACCCGAATTTATTCCAACCCGCGCCCTCCAACTCTCCCGAATACAATTTCGGGACAGGCTCTGAAGGGAGAGTCTCAACCCACATAGTGCGAGAGGCTTCCCCTTTCGGGGGACAAGGGGTGAGAAATTCGGTTTTACAATGAAATAGTATTTTTCTTGTTAGTATTATTTAAAACAAAATTTATACTGTTTTGTTGATTTTTACTTCTGATAGATTGTGTAATTCAATGGATTTTTTAAATTTGCTAGCCATTGAAAAAATTTCTCACTCTTAAAATCATATAAAATATGGGATTAAAAATTATTGTCCTTGCTAAGCAGGTTCCCGACACCAGAAATGTTGGAAAAGATGCAATGAAGGCAGATGGAACGGTTAACCGTGCGGCTTTGCCTGCCATCTTCAACCCGGAAGATTTAAATGCATTGGAGCAAGCTTTAAGGTTAAAGGATAGATATCCAGGTTCAGAAGTAACCATTTTAACGATGGGGCCTGGACGTGCTGCTGATATTATTCGCGAAGGCTTATACAGAGGTGCGGATAATGGTTATTTGTTAACAGACAGGGCTTTTGCCGGATCAGACACACTTGCAACTTCATACGCCATTTCATGTGCCATTAAAAAAATAAGTGATTACGATATCATTATTGCAGGAAGACAGGCTATTGATGGAGACACCGCTCAAGTAGGGCCTCAGGTTGCCGAAAAATTAGGATTGCCTCAGGTTACTTATGCCGAGGAAATTGTATCGGTTACAGAAGGTATAGTTGCTGAAGATGATAAATATGGTGTGCCCCATGCCATACTGGCAGATGAAGTATCATTAAATATTAAGGGATCTTTAGTAATTAAAAGAAGGCTTGAAAGAGGTGTTGAAACAGTAGGAACCACATTTCCGTGTGTTCTGACAGTAAATGCTTCTGCCCCTGATTGTCGCCCAAGAAATGCCAAGAAGGTTCAGAAATATAAACATGCCAAAACAGTTACCGAAATTCAGGATCAAAGTGAAGATTACATGGATTTAACAGCTGACCGTCCTTATTTAAAAATTGAGGAGTGGAGCGTTAATGATATTGAAACAGATATCAATTGGTTAGGTCTTTCTGGTTCTCCAACAAAGGTTAAAAAGATTGAAAACGTTGTTTTCCAGGCAAAGGAAGCAAAAAAGATTTCATCTGATGAATCTGAGCTGGAAGAGTTAATAGTAGAGTTGATCGAAAACCACACTATCGGATAAAGTGATAATTATTGTAATCATTTTTATTTATTAGATGAGATAAAGTTTGGAGTTATAGTCTATAATCTCTTATCTCATATCTAAAAATCTTAAAGAAAAAATGGGTAACGTATTTGTAATTTGCGAAATAGAAGAAGGCAAGGTTGCTGATGTAAGTTTAGAATTGCTTACTAAAGGGAGATCTTTAGCCAACGACCTTAATTGCAAACTGGAAGCAGTAGCTTTGGGTCATAATATAAAAGGAATTGAAAGTCAGATTTATCCTTATGGTGTTGATGTTATACACCTGGGAGATGACAAAAGGTTGGAGTTTTATACTACTCTTCCATATACTTCAATAATTGTTGATTTATTTAAAGCCGAAAAGCCGGAAGTTTGTTTGCTGGGGGCGTCTACATTAGGCAGGGACCTGGGACCAAGGGTTTCTTCTGCTTTGTTTAGTGGGTTAACTGCAGACTGTACTGCATTGGAAATTGGAGATCATTCAGATAAGAAGGCGGGTAAAGAATATAAAGATCTTCTTTATCAGATCCGACCTGCTTTTGGAGGCAACATTGTAGCCACTATTATTAACCCGGATTGTCGTCCGCAAATGGCTACCGTTCGTGAAGGGGTTATGAAAATGGAAATTCATGATGCTAGCTATAAAGGTGAAATAAAGGAAATTGACGTTGATAAAATCCTAAAACCAGAAGATTTGGTTGTTAAGGTAATTGAACGTCATATGGAAAAATCAAAAGTCAACATAAAAAATTCTTCGATTATTGTTGCCGGAGGTTATGGTATGGGTTCAAAAGAAGGGTTTAATCAGTTATATCAACTGGCAGATGTGCTAAGTGCCGAAGTTGGTGCGTCAAGGGCTGCAGTTGATGCAGGATTTGCCGATCATGAGCGTCAAATCGGACAAACCGGGGTTACGGTTCGTCCTAAATTATATATTGCTTGTGGTATATCCGGGCAAATTCAGCATACGGCAGGTATGGAAGAATCATCAATGATTATTGCAATCAATAACGATTCAAATGCACCTATCAATAAAATTGCTGATTATGTGATTAATGGCGATGTGAACGACATTGTTCCAAAACTGATTAAACTTTATAAAAAGAACACAAAATAGACTGTTAAATAAGGGATGAGAGGTTTTTAGACAGATGATGTCTATGATCTTGTGTCTCTGAGTCTATTATCTAAAAAATAAGAAAATGGCTAATTTTTTTACAGATAACCCCGAATTAAAGTTCCATCTAACACATCCGTTGATGGAGAAAATTGTGGCATTGAAAGAGCGTAATTTTACCGATAAGGATAAGTTTGATTATGCCCCAATGGATTTTGAAGATGCCATGGATAGCTATGAAAAGGTTTTGGAAATTGTGGGAGAGATTTGTGGTGATATTGTAGCTCCAAATGCAGAGAGTGTGGATCAGGAAGGTCCAAAAATTGTGGATAATGAAGTAATTTATGCCAAAGGCACCCAGGAGAACCTTGATGCTCTGGTTAAGGCAGGTTTAATGGGAATTACTTTGCCGCGTAAGTACGAAGGGTTGAATTTCCCGATTGTTCCTTATATTATGGCTGCCGATATCGTGTCGCGTGCAGATGCCGGGTTTGTTAATATATGGGGACTACAGGATTGTGCCGAAACAATTAATGAATTCGCCAGCGAAGAGCAAAAGCAAAAATATTTGCCCCGTATCTCTAACGGAGAAACAGCAGCAATGGATTTAACCGAGCCTGATGCAGGTTCTGACCTTCAGGCGGTTCAGTTAAAAGCAACATACAATGAGGAGGATGGCAAGTGGTACTTAAATGGAGTAAAACGTTTTATTACCAATGGAGATGGCCATGTTTCATTAGTTTTAGCCCGTTCGGAGGAAGGAACAACTGATGGCCGTGGTTTATCTATGTTTATATACGATAGAAATGAGAAAGCTGTTATTGTTCGTCGTATAGAAAATAAAATGGGTATTAAAGGTTCGCCTACTTGTGAGCTTGTATTTAAAAATGCGCCTGCAGAATTGGTTGGTTCGCGTAAGATGGGATTAATCAAATATGTGATGGCATTAATGAATGGTGCCCGTTTGGGTATCGGCGCTCAATCGGTAGGTGTTTCTGAGTCTGCTTATCGCGAGGCTTTGCAATATGCCAAAGAGCGTGAGCAGTTTGGTAAACCTATTATTCAATTCCCGGCAGTATATGAAATGCTTTCTTTGATGAAGGCCAAACTTGATGCTTCGCGTACCTTATTGTATGAAACATCGCGTATGGTTGATGTATATAAAACATATATGCACATTAGCGAGGAGCGTAAGCTTGAGCCGGAAGAAAGAAAAGAATTGAAGCGTTATCAAAAAATGGCTGATTTCTTTACTCCGCTATTAAAAGGTATGAGTAGTGAATATAGTAACCAATTGGCCTACGATTCGTTACAAATTCATGGGGGCTCCGGGTTTATGAAGGATTACCCTATTGAGCGTATTTACCGGGATGCCCGTATTACTTCAATTTACGAAGGAACAACTCAGCTTCAGGTAGTAGCTGCCATTAGGGGGGTTACAACCGGAGGCTATGTAGATAGGATTCGTGAGTATGAGGCTATGGAACTTAAGCCAGAGTTGCACGGTTATCGTCGCATATTAATCGGTATGACAGAAGAGTATGTTCACGCTGTTAAAACCGTTACAAGTGTAAAAGATCTGGAGTATGTTGATTTTCATGCACGTCGTTTGGTTGAAATGGCTGGTCATATTGTTATGGGATACTTGTTGTTGTTAGATACCCAAAGAGATGATTCTTTTAAAACATCAACTGAGATTTATATTAATTATGGAAAGGCAGAGAACCAGTCAAGGGCCGAGTTTATCCATAGCTTTAATCTTGACCAGCTTGGTTTGTACAAACATGTTTAAGTAAGGAGTAGATATTTTTAAATGATAGTTATAGAGCCATCCGGATTCCGGGTGGCTTTTGTGTTTTATGGAGATACCTATAACATTTGATCGTCAGACTTGAGATAAGAGATGTGAGACTTGTTTGCAAGGTGCAGAATGTTAATTAAAGTTTAAAAGTTAAATTACAAGATATAGAGATTCCTGGGGGAAAAGGTTGTAGACTGAAGAAAGAATGATTAAGGGTTCCTTCGAGGTTCCTTCAAGGTTCCTTCAATGTTTGTTCAATAAAACATCATAATTTTTGAATAAAAAATAAGCCGTATTTTTGTAAATGATGTTCATTGTTTCTATATTTAGATGCCTTAAATTTTTGCAACGCTAACATTATGAGTACAATCTTTATTTATCCTGCCACCTATAAAAAGCAAAAAAGTATTGTGTTAAAATTTGATTATAAGTCAAATAATCCAGTTGATCAAGTTGTAAAACTATTACCGGGAAGACAATATAGCTCATCTAATAAATTTTGGTATATCCCATATCGGGAGGATTATAAATCCTATTTACAGGGGTGTTTTGCAAGTTTAAATTTTGCGAAACTAATTTTTGGAGAAGTAAATAATCTGGAAGCATATGCAGAAAAACAATTAAATACAAACTCAGGGGCAACTTCATCTGTTAAAATAAAAATAGATAAGATAAATAAAAAGATCTACCTGGATCATGGCTATCGTCCAGATTTGTATAGCAGGATAAATAATCTGGGAAAAGGTTTATGGCTGAAGAAGCAAAAGAATTGGATGTTTGAGGGTACAAATGAGGTGTATCTGAAAATTAAAGATATTCTTTTACAAGAAGGCTATGATTTTACAAGGGAGGAAGTTGAGGTAAAGAATTATAGAAGGAGTGAAACATCTATATATATATCAAAAAAAATCAAGGTGTTAAAATCGCTACAGGCTTCGGAAAAGGAGTTTTATGATTTTTATAATAAGCTACTTGACTTAAAGCGATTAAGTCCTTCGACAAAGGATGTTTATTCATATTTTTTTGCTGTTTTTTTAAAGGGATTTGAGGGGAGGGATGTTAAGGAATTAGAATATAAAGATTTATTTCACTACGTTAAAAAACAGTCAGAAATTTTAGGGGAAACCCAATTAAAACAATGTATTGCAGCTATAAAGTTTTTTTATGAAAAAGGTTTAAGTTGGGAAACCCTCTATTTTAATATTAAAAGAGCTGAGAGAATAGAAGCGGGGATAGTTCATGTACCCTATAATGATATTTCCAGAATTCTGGAAGGAGTAGTGCCCGTTGCCGACAGGATGATTTTGTTTTTATATTTTCATGGCAATTATAATTTTGAAGAGATTAGTAAGTTGCCTGCAGATGAGGAAATACTTTTTAGCAGAGCCTACAGACTGCCAGGACAAACAGAAAAAAGTGTCAGCTATTTTAGATCATTATTTAATGAGTTTACATTAAAGCATCCTTCTCGTAATGTTTTATGGGAATTCAACCAGAAACCGTATGGAAAGGAAAAGATAGAAACCAAACTTTACCGGGTGATGCAATATCATAAAATGCATGATTTGTTTAAGTTACAATACGAACATGCATTAAATGGTAGTGAATATAGTAAACAAACCAAGGCTATGTATCTGAGTGCTTTTATGCGTTTTATTGAGTATAACAATTATTTGCATCCGGCATTTATTACAAACGAAAATATTAGAGATTATTTGTTGTTGCACCGTGAAAAATCAACAGCGATGCAGGATAACATGATTAACGCCTTTAAGTTTTTCTTTGAGAGAGTGCATTCTTATCAAATATCGGAAAATAGTGTTATACGCCCGCGCAGGAAGCATTATTTACCTGATTATTTTACGACTGATGAAGTTGGGGCTATGTTGTTGGTAACAGATAATATAAAGCATAAATTATTGATAGCTGTTATATATGGAGCTGGATTACGTAGAAGTGAAGCCCAAAAACTAATGTTAAGAGATGTAGATGTTAAGAAGAATCGCATCTTTATAAAAGACGGAAAAGGAGGGAAGGATCGATATTCGGTTATATCGGGACATGTAAAATCAATATTAGAAAAATATTTAAAAGAATACAGGCCTGAGAAATATTTGTTTGAAGGATCAAAGCCGGGCAAAACATATAGCACGACTAGTATGTCGAATGTTATAAAAGATGCGGCAGTTAGGGCAGGTATCAGGCGAAGAGTGTATTTGCATATGTTACGTCATAGTTTTGCTACTCATTTGTTAGAGCAAGGGCAAGACATTAGGTATGTACAGGAATTGCTTGGTCATAATAGTATACAAACAACTCAACGGTATACACACATTATTAATGATGCATTAAAAACAGTTGTTAGTCCTTTGGATATTGTAGTAAGAGATTTGCAACGAAGAAAAAGAGCTGGTCCAGGCTGAGATCATATAAATAATAAAAAAAATATGGGGTGATGGATTGTAGGGATTTTATTTAAAAATAATAGATAATGAGTATATATTATGTGACTCAGTTGGCGGAGCTGTATGCAGTTGTTAAATTAATGACATGCGTTATTGAATAGAAGAACAAATTAGTATATTTGTTTGGTGAACAACAAAAGAAATCAAAAAATAATGGCTATATATCCAGAGAATAGAAAATCAAAAAAAAATCATAAACAAATATATATAAAACATATATATGTTCGTTAAATCAGTTAGTTACAAGGGTGGTTGTCCTTGCATATAATATATATAAAGCCAATGTATTTAGCGAAACGTTGGCAACAACCCTAAAGCAATACTGCAAAAAAAACAAATAAAGAAATGACAATTATTATATCAAGTTCTTTTACTGCTATTTATAAATTTATTGTTCCCTTGATTCCGATTTTATTAGCATTAGTTTTAAATTCTGTAATTGAAGAGAATTCACGGGGAATGATTGTGTTTTTTTTGATTATTACTGTTATACAGTATATTCAATTGGGTAAAATTAAGAAAGTATCATATGATGAAAAATATCTATTCGTTTCAAATTTTATAAAAAAATATAGATACAATCTAGAAGATATAACAAGTGTATATCGTACTTTCTTTGATTCTTATATAATATCAATTAAAACAGATGATGAAATTGTAAAAGTGAAATTTTCACCTTCTTTTAGTGATAGAATATTAAAAATAGGAGGAAATCGCAAGACGATAAATGAATTTAAAGAAAAAATAAGAATGGCAGTTGCCAACAGCGGCTAATAGCCTATACCGCTGCTCAATTTGGTAAGTAAAATGGATTTGCGAGGTTGGGTGATTTTATGTAACTATATGAATCAAACAAAAAGCGGAACAGGCCATAGCCGCAACACGTTAGTAGCAAGCGGGGGTTCTGTTCTCGTATCAAAGTTCCTGCGTAATTGGAACAAAAAAAAAGAAAAGCCCCACCCGCTTTTGCCCTATTGGGCAATTGGGGTAAAAGAGCACACTATCAATTCAGTATCTTCAACCTTAGTTTTAATGTCATTAATAGTGTATTTATGCTTGTTTCCCAAAACAATAACATCGGCAATTATCACATCTGGTAAAGTGTCGTATGCGTCAGTTTCAAACACTACAGTGTCTTTATTAAATTTCAAGGCTAATGCACTTTTACCTATTCCGCTTTCACCAGAAAATATATAGGTTGGTCTAAGTTCCTTACCTCTGCCATTAGCTTTAAATAAGTCCATATTTACATTATACCCTCCACTTGGATAATAATCACAGCCTCCATTATGGTCTACACTAAAAACATTATTGCTTATATATTCTGCGCTTTCATTAACATCATCAACAATAAGCTCCTTAATCGGCTTATGTGTGTACCCATTAAATTTATCAACGTGCTTCACTTCAAAGTTACCCCAAGAAGCAGTACACCAACCAGAGCCACATACACCTTCTTCATTGGTTAGTTCAATTTCTACCTTTCTGTTGTCTTCAAGCAATCCAAGTATAATGTGCTTTTCAAATTCAGCATCATTATACTCAAAGTCTAAATTATGTCCAGAAATTTTTTTGCCAATATACTTTTCAATTCTTAATCCAATAATTTTCATATCTGTATGTTTTAAAATAACCCCCACGCTTCGCTTTTCTTTTTTAGTGCTTCGTAGTAGCGGTGGTGGGTAATTAAACCGCCAGCTACTAACACTGTATATATTGCACCCTACGGGTCGCTATCGCTGCAACATATACTTTACGTTGTACGTAATGCTAGCATAACCCAGTAGGCACCCAAAAGACAACAGGCAATGAAAGAACTAAGTATAAGTAAAGAAGAGTTTAAATTATTCAACCAAGATGATCAATTTGGATTCTTCTATGATGAAGATGGCTTTCCTCGAAAAGATGCAGATGAAATATTTGACGAAGAAGTTGATAAACTGTATAGCAAATATGCAGTAATAGTTGTAGATTATGATGATAATATCTATGGCATAAAAGAAGGAAAAAAGGAGTTGATAATGGAGTTTGTGATGGAAGCGTATGATATAGCCAGAGAGGTGAAAGAAGAATAAATGAATAAACTATCACACCCGGAACCCAAAAAATATCGATTAGCCGATTATTTTGACCAATGGTGGGATATTTATAAGCAAAACCCCAAAGAATACATCACCCCGGAACAATATAAGGCAGTTAATGCCTTACGGTTATGCAGAACAGAAGCCTTAGGCGTAGATCATTACGTATGTAAGGAATGTGGAGAGATAACCCAGGTATACCATAGCTGCAAGAATAGATTTTGTCCGACATGCAGTTGGCAGGATACCTTACAATGGGCAGACCGGATAAAAAGTCAAATGCTAAATTTGTCTCATCGCCACGTAGTCATGACATTACCGCATGGATTGAATAGCCTAATAAAAGGAAATAGAAAACCCTTATTGGATTTATTACTACGCAGTGCATCCGCAACATTAAAAGATTGGATGTTACATAAATATAAACTACAACCTGGGATAATAAGTGTACTGCATACGTTTGGAGAGACCAAAGAATATCATTGTCATGTGCATATGATTGTATCATGGGGAGGCATTGAGAGGGAGACAGGATTGTTAAAGGAGATAAAAGGTGATTACGTTAACTATAAATTTTTAAAGCAGAAGTTTCAGGTAATATTTGAAGATGGATTAATCAACTTGTTCGATAAAGGGTTTTTAGTACATGATTTTGAAAACAGACAAAAGTTTTTACGATTCATAAATAATATCAATGCAAAACGATGGATATTACATTTAGAACCATCCATGCAAATACCCGCTCAGGTTATCCGATATATAGGAAGGTACTCCAAAAGAGCTTGTATAAGTGAATACAAGATAACCAGCATAGAAGGGCGTTCTATATCGTTTAGGTATAAGGATAATAAGCATAAAGATATAAATGGCAAAGCTATAGAACGGGAATTGGAATTAGATTACGAAGATTTTTTTTCACGATTATTACAACATGTTCCCCTAAAATATTTTAGAATAGTAAGGTATTATGGACTGTATTCCAATAAAGGACGAATACCGGAAGAATACTACTATAAAGGAGAAAAGGAAGAAGAAACCGAACAAAAAAAAGAAGATAAGGAGGAAAAAGAAGAGGATTGTTTAATATGTCCACACTGTAATATTAGAAAGGAATATTTATATACCAGTATAAAGCAAATGTACAAAGGGGAACAAAATATTTTTAGAAGAAGAAATTTAATAAAAAATGAGTTTATCGATAATAATGCAGCATAAAAAGCAATGGGAAAGGTATGTCCTGTTGTGAGAAATTGGTGTTTTGGAAGGGAAAACGTATCAGTTGTCAGGTGTTTTTTCATAAAGAATACCCCAAAGAAGGTAAAATGATTAAACAAAATAGAGTATTTTTACAACATAAGACTGGGGCAAAAAATTGAAATTCGTATAAATAAGGTAAAACCGCACAACGTACAACACTAAATAAAACCGCATTAAAACGACGGTTTATTCTTGACGTTAGGTGCAAGGCTAAAAAACGAGCGACAGTGCAAACTTAATTTTTGTTTTGCCAACCCGCAAATAAAACGAAAAGCCAACGCACATTTGGCACATTTACAAGCTCCGACACACAAGCCGATGCTTCTGCTTGCAAAAGAGCCAAATTTTTGCCGACGCTCAGCTGACAGATTAACAACAGAAAATTGTAAATTGCGAAATTTTATAAATGAAATTGAAGAATTAGGAGAATATAATATATAATGGCAAAGAAAAATATCCAATCAATAGAACCAAATATAGCAGATTTAGCAAACGGTTGGCTAAAATCATATAAACTACCTTATAAATTAGAGCAAGAATCAGTTAATGAAGAAATAGATAAAGCTCTTTCTGATTACTTCACAAAAAACGGAGGTACAGGTGCAAATCGACCAGATGCCAAAATATTACTTCAAGATAAAAATTTAGACTTCTATCCTGTGCTCATTGAGTATAAAGGCTATAAGGATAAACTCGTAAAACTTGATAAAGACGGTCAAGTTGAAAATAGAACGGCAAAGAACGAACCTAATTTTAAAAACATAAACTCGTTTGCAGTAAACGGTGCTGTTCATTATGCCAATGCTTTACTTCATCACACAAGTTACACCGATATTATTTCTATCGGAATGACTGGTTACAAAGATGAAACAGGGCAAATTCATCACGAAATAGGTGTGTACTATGTTTCAAAAAACAATCTAGGGGCAGGTCAAAAGATTGATGATTACACTGACTTTTCATTTTTAGCACCTAATAATTTTGACGCTTTCATAGAAAAGGTTAAAACGCTTGAACTTACACAAGAAGAACTTGACAAACTAAAGGAGCAGCGAGAAAGTGAAATAGACCAAACTTTAACCAAACTAAACCAACATATTTTTGATAACGAAAAAGGGATAAGTGAAAAAGACCGTGTTTATTTAGTCGCAGCCTCTATTATGGCAACAATTGGGGTGCCTAATAAAGTTTCAGCGTTAGATAAATCTGATTTGAAATCTTCTAATGAAAAAGGTAATACAGATGGTGATATTGTTTTACGGAAAATAAAAGCCTTTTTAGATATTAAGGATATACCGAACGAAAAAAAACTATTTGTTACAAGAGCTTTAGATAACACACTTACTACGGAGAATATTAACAAAGTTGAAAATGGTGAAAGTCAACTAAAAAGAGTATTTACAAAAATCGTAGACGATTTAGGTATTTACTATAAAATTGGTTTAACAACTGACTTTACAGGCAAACTCTTCAATGAAATGTATGGCTGGCTAGGATTTTCACAAGACAAATTAAATGATGTTGTGCTAACTCCGTCTTATGTTGCTTCGCTCCTTGTAAAATTAACACGAGTAAACAAAGATTCGTTTGTATGGGATTTTGCCACAGGTTCAGCAGGTTTATTGGTTGCAGCAATGAATGAAATGTTGAATGATGCAAAAAATACTATTAAATCACCATCTGAACTTACAAAAAAGGAAGTCCAAATAAAAGCTGAACAATTACTTGGATTAGAACTATTACCAGATATTTATATGTTGGCTATCTTAAATATGATTTTGATGGGCGATGGTAGTTCAAATATCTTAAATCTCGACTCCATTAAAGACTTTGATGGTAAATATGGTTTTGGTAAATCAGGTAATCAATTCCCTGCTGACGCATTCATACTCAATCCACCCTACTCAGCTCCTGGCAATGGAATGAACTTCGTTGAGCGTGCTTTAGGCATGATGAATAAGGGTTATGCTGCAATTATTATCCAAAACTCATCAGGTTCGGGTAAAGCTATTGACTACAACAAAAGAATTTTAGCAAAACATACCCTTTTGGCAAGTATTAAAATGCCTGTGGATGTCTTTATAGGTAAATCTAGCGTAAACACTAATATCTATGTGTTTAAAGTAAATGAAAAACATCATAAAGATGACATTGTAAAATTCATAGATTTCTCAAATGACGGTTACACAAGAGCAAATAGAAAAAAAGCAAGTAACAACCTAAAGGATACTGACCGCGCTAAAGAACGGTATGAAGAAGTTGTCAACTTGGTTCGTTTTGGCAAAAGTAAATTGAATATTTTTACAGAACGTGAATATTATGAGGGTTTTATTGACCCTAACCACGGTGCAGATTGGAATCAGACAGCTCCTGTTGATACTACACCGACCTTAAAAGATTTTAAGGAAACTGTTGGTGAATATCTAGCTTGGGAAGTTGGGACAATTTTAAAAAATCAAAACAATGGTCAGATAGTAATTCCTTCTGAATTGTCGTTAGAGGATATTGAATGGGGTGAGTATAATCTAGGTGACTTATTTGATATTAACCCAACAAAATATTACAAACTCAAGAACGAAGAAATATTAAGCAAAGATGGTACTGTACCTTTAATCTCAAATTCTTCAACAGACAACGGAGTAATGGGGTTTTCTAATTTAGAAGCTAAAAATAAAGGAAACACCATTACTTGCTCTGACACAACAATGGGAGC
Source organism: Plebeiibacterium marinum (assembly GCF_026013615.1). GTDB lineage: Bacteria > Bacteroidota > Bacteroidia > Bacteroidales > Marinilabiliaceae > Saccharicrinis > Saccharicrinis marinus_A. The sequence continues at coordinate 1,550 of NZ_JAPDPI010000017.1, read as the reverse complement.
TGAAACTATGTTTTATCAAGAGAAAGACTTTATTGGCTATTCCCATATTCAACATTTAGTTCCAAGATTTAAACCATTTAATAAATCAATTGCTAAAATGATAATCTCAGCTTGTAGAGTTGTTACGACAAAAAAATATGATTATGGAAACAAGTTTAACCGTGATGCAATGAATAAAACAAAGATTCAACTACCAACTAAGGATGGAAAAATTGATTTTGATTTTATTGAAAAATATATGGCTGTGATTGAAAAGGAACGCCTAAAAGTTTTAGAGAATTATTTAGTTGCACACGGACTTAAATTAGCCAACGCATAGCAGTCATACACATTGCCAAGTCGCTCAAAAAAGCCGACGCACGACCAAAACTTGTCAAAGAGTATGCCTGCCCAAACGCACTGGAAAATGCCGACCCTGATAAAACAAAAATTAGTGCATAAATGAAACGTAAGTGATTGAAAATGAATAAAGCCCAGCACCTAACAAAGTATATAAAACATTTGGCGGATAGTGCTAATTTTAAGGCCGTTACATTTAATGAAAATTGTAGCGGTTTGACAGGTTTGCTCTCCGAAATGCCAAACGTTTCATATACGTGGCCGTTGTGCTTAATTATGAAAAAACGATGAACATTCCTGATACAGTAATATTTACAACATCAATATCCATAATGACTTTCTTCCTTGGGTTTATAATTCGTGAATGGATAATACTTTATTCGAACAATAATCGCATAAGAAATTCAAATGGATACATACAGTGGAATTTAAATAGATTAATTGAAAGTTTACCTAAACAAATAGATGGTTATATAAGGTTAGTTAATAATATTAAAGAAGAAGATTATCGAAATTGGTATATTGAGCCAAGCCTAAAACCTGAAATTGTGATACAAAATGAGGAACTTCTACATAAACTCATATTTAATAGAAAGAAAGGCAATAAAAAGGATAAGAATAGAATCTTTAATAATATAGTATCTCAATGTTTGATTGTGAAATCAATATTGGATGAAACTAATAAAATGTTTGAGAAGATTAACAATGAAATCCTAACTTATGAAGTAAAATTAGATGATACAGGAATCAAATTATATCAGAAAATAATGGATTCAAATTCTAAATCAGAACCAAATTTAATGGATAATGAAGTTTTTAAGATTTATGATGATTTTTGTAGGATTAAAATAAAAAAAAGGAGTATTGTCCATTCTGAATTAACAAATAAGATTGAGAGTTTATTACTAAATGAGAATTATCCTAATCTTATTGAATACCTTGAACTAACTTCAATGTATCAAAAAGACTTTGAATACTATGATATAACATTAAAGCAATTTCAAGTGAAAGTTTTAGAATATGAGATTGCTTTAAAAGCTTCAGCAAATACTCTAAATCAAAATATATTAGATTATAATAAAATGAAATTTAGAAGTGATTGGATAAAATAACTAAGCACAACACTTAGCCTCTAATGTAGGGTTGCTTGCATACCCTACACATTGGAGGGTTTGTTGAACTAAACATTATCCCAGAAACCTTTACGTATG
>NZ_JAPDPI010000179.1 GCF_026013615.1 Plebeiibacterium marinum | reverse complement strand
CTTAAAAAGAAGTAACCTTTGCGGTCTGGACGGGACTCGAACCCGCGACCTCCGGCGTGACAGGCCGGCATTCTAACCAGCTGAACTACCAGACCTGAATCTGAGTTTGTTGTTTTTTGAAAAGCGGTCTGGACGGGACTCGAACCCGCGACCTCCGGCGTGACAGGCCGGCATTCTAACCAGCTGAACTACCAGACCTGAGTCTGAATTTATTGTTTTATAACAAGCGGTCTGGACGGGACTCGAACCCGCGACCTCCGGCGTGACAGGCCGGCATTCTAACCAGCTGAACTACCAGACCAGTATAAAACATAATTCAAT
>NZ_JAPDPI010000178.1 GCF_026013615.1 Plebeiibacterium marinum | reverse complement strand
TTTCATATAATTCCACTTGATCAGGAGTCATTTTTAGTAGGTTTGATCGTATCTGTTTACTATCAGGTAAGGTGTAATTGATTTGATACATATTGTGAGTGAGTTCCGCAGCTTTTCTAATTGACATACTTGATCCTTCGAGAGCCAATATTCTCTCAAGTTCTTTGTATATAGCATATGCCGTAAATGAGATGCAGATGTGTGCTTCTATCCGGTTCCTCAGCCGATGGTATATGGGGCGTATTCTCAAGTCGGTCTTAGACATTCTAAACGCACGTTCTATATGCCATAGGTTACTGTAATTGTTAATAACATCCTCCTCTTT
>NZ_JAPDPI010000177.1 GCF_026013615.1 Plebeiibacterium marinum | reverse complement strand
CAATTTTTGATTTCTCTTTCACGAGCATAAGCAAGTTCTTTTGAATCGAAAGCTTCAGTGTATATAATTTCCCAATCATTGGTTTGTGCTGTATAACCGGTATGTTTTTGATTGTGCTTTGCAAGTCTTGACTCAAGAGAATCACAAGTGTGACCGATATAGTATTTGTTTTTAGAAGGAGAGTGTAGGATGTATAAATGGCAAGGCATGATGTTGGGTTTTATGAAATAAAAAAAAGCCTCGCAAAAATTTGCAAGGCTTTGTGGGCGATGAGGGAGTCGAACCCCCGACCCTCCCGTGATAAATCAACGGGATGCTCAGACCC
>NZ_JAPDPI010000176.1 GCF_026013615.1 Plebeiibacterium marinum | reverse complement strand
AAAGAGGAGGATGTTATTAACAATTACAGTAACCTATGGCATATAGAACGTGCGTTTAGAATGTCTAAGACCGACTTGAGAATACGCCCCATATATCATCGGCTGAGGAACCGGATAGAAGCACATATCTGCATCTCATTTACGGCATATGCTATATACAAAGAACTTGAGAGAATATTGGCTCTCGAAGGATCAAGTATATCAATAAGAAAAGCTGCAGAACTCACTCTCAATATGTATCAAATCAATTACACCTTACCTGATAGTAAACAGATACGATCAAACCTACTAAAAATGACTCCTGATCAAGTGGAATTATATGAAA
>NZ_JAPDPI010000175.1 GCF_026013615.1 Plebeiibacterium marinum | reverse complement strand
ACCATGGCTTCTATAGCAAACGGTATGGCACTTCACGGAGGTGTTATCCCTGTAGTGGGCACGTTCTTCGTATTCTCTGATTACATGAAACCTGCTGTGCGTATTGCCGCTTTACAGCAATTGCCGGTTAAATATGTGTGGACCCACGATGCGTTCCGCGTAGGAGAAGATGGTCCTACCCACCAGCCAATTGAGCAGGAGGCTCAGATCCGCCTGATGGAGAAACTGAAAAACCACCATGGCAAAAACTCTATGTTGGTTCTTCGTCCTGCTGATGCCAATGAAACAACCGTAGCATGGGAAATGGCCTTGAACAATACAGACAGCCCATC
>NZ_JAPDPI010000174.1 GCF_026013615.1 Plebeiibacterium marinum | reverse complement strand
TGATCGCAAGCACCATTTGAATCACATACTTCATATACAAAAGAATCTTCTCCATTAAAGTCGGCATCTGGTGTATAAGTGTATGTTCCATCAGCGTTGATAACTAAACTACCATTGGTTGGCCCTGTTACCGGAGTTGTATTAATGGTTAGTTCATCCCCATCAGGATCGCTGTCATTAGACAATAGTGTTGTTCCATTTAACACGCCATCCTCGTCTACACTTGCAACATCATTGGTGGCAACCGGTGCATTATTATCAGCAATAGCATTAATGGTAATAACTACAGTAGCCTGATCGCAAGCACCATTTGAATCACATACTTCATATAC
>NZ_JAPDPI010000173.1 GCF_026013615.1 Plebeiibacterium marinum | reverse complement strand
GATGGGCTGTCTGTATTGTTCAAGGCCATTTCCCATGCTACGGTTGTTTCATTGGCATCAGCAGGACGAAGAACCAACATAGAGTTTTTGCCATGATGATTTTTCAGTTTCTCCATCAAGCGGATCTGTGCCTCCTGCTCAATTGGCTGGTGGGTAGGACCATCTTCACCTACGCGGAACGCATCGTGGGTCCACACATATTTAACCGGCAATTGCTGTAAAGCGGCAATACGCACGGCAGGTTTCATGTAATCAGAGAATACGAAGAACGTGCCCACTACAGGGATAACACCTCCGTGAAGTGCCATACCGTTTGCTATAGAAGCCATGGT
>NZ_JAPDPI010000172.1 GCF_026013615.1 Plebeiibacterium marinum | reverse complement strand
ATCAAAGAGCTGCACCTGATTAAGCACATTTATCAGGACTTGTCTTTTATACATCGCAAAAATGATGCTTCAAAAAGTTTAAAGGCAGTGGCCTTAGTGCCAGTTAGTGTTACTGCTTATATTGACTTAACGCAGATGATAATAAAACATAAGAATGACAGTATCATAAAAATTATTTTGCCATACCCTGAAATGAGTGAGCCTAACTATTTAATAGAGAAGATGGAAGTGAAAAAAGTAAAGGGCTTTCAGATTCATATTGGTAAAGATTTACATGCCGAGGTGTTGAGTTATTTAACGGAAATTGTGACGAGGCGAAAAAAGGCCATTGT
>NZ_JAPDPI010000171.1 GCF_026013615.1 Plebeiibacterium marinum | reverse complement strand
ATCAAAGAGCTGCACCTGATTAAGCACATTTATCAGGACTTGTCTTTTATACATCGCAAAAATGATGCTTCAAAAAGTTTAAAGGCAGTGGCCTTGGTGCCCGTTAGTGTTACTGCCTATATTGACTTAACGCAGATGATAATAAAACATAAGAATGACAGTATCATAAAAATTATTTTGCCGTACCCAGAGATGAGTGAGCCCAACTATTTAATAGAGAAGATGGAAGTGAAAAAGGTAAAGGGCTTTCAGATTCATATTGGTAAAGATTTACATGCCGAGGTGTTGAGTTATTTAACGGAAATTGTGACGAGGCGAAAAAAGGCCATTGT
>NZ_JAPDPI010000170.1 GCF_026013615.1 Plebeiibacterium marinum | reverse complement strand
GTCTTCAATGGTAACTTCAGTAGAAATTCTACTGTCATAATTTAAAATCAGATGGTAACGTAAAAAAGCTGCCCCATTTTTTGCAGCTCTTATTTATTGTAAAAAATAAAGGATTACTGACATTCAACACATATTGTCAGCAGACCTAACAGGTTTTTGAAACCCGTTAGGTTTAGATAAACTTTGAAACTACGTTTTGACACAAATAAGGAACAACTATTTATACCGTATGCAACGCTTTGTTAGTATGGAGGTAAATAAATATCATCCGTTAAAATAGAAACCAAAACTGAATATTAATCTTTAACTTTGTAAAGGATATAAACTTACAGGTTATG
>NZ_JAPDPI010000016.1 GCF_026013615.1 Plebeiibacterium marinum | reverse complement strand
TTTTTTGTGGTTATTTCATTTCAATTTTTTCCGTTTACTCCTGGCACATGCTTATTGATAACCCTTAGCAAATCATCATAGCTGATAGGTTTTGATATATAATCATCACAACCTGCTTTTTTAGATTTTTCCCTTTCCTCACTCATTGCATAAGCTGTTTGTGCAATAACAGGCACTTCCTGATTCCTCTTCTTTATTTCCTGCGTAGCACTATAACCATCCATTTCCGGCATTTTTATATCCATCAGCACCAAATCAATATTACCAATCCGGTTAAAAATATCCACTGCCTCAGCTCCATTACGTGCCCAAATTAAACTTGCATTTGAAATAGACAAGGCTACTTCCAGATATCTGAAATTATCCTCTTCATCTTCTGCTATTAAAAATGTTTTGCCTTCCCAGTTGTACACAGCCACATCATCCTCTTTAAAGGAATCTAAACCAACATTGCTCACTTTATGATATGGAACGGTAAAATAAAATGTGCTACCCACTTTTTCTTCTGATTCCACCCATATCTTACCCCCCATAAGGCTTACCAGATCTTTTGCAATGGACAATCCAATACCGGTACCTCCATAAAGCATCTTTTGCTTCGTTCCTGAAAATTTTTGAAACCGTTCAAAAATAATCTGCTCTTTTCCTTCCGGAAGTCCTATCCCTGTATCTTTTACATAAAACTGAAGTACTTCTTCATTTTTCAACTCATAACCAAACTCAACAAATCCTCTTTCTGTGAACTTTATGGCATTACCCACTAAATTTATAAGCACTTGCTTTAAACGAAATGCATCAGTCAATATGGTAGTGTTCTTTTCAGATATCCCCTCATTCAAATACAGTTTCAAATTAATCTGCCCCCTTCGTTTTATATCATCCCAAAAAGAATCATATATCTCTTTCAACACACCATGAAGGCATATCGGAGCATTTTTTATACGCAATTGACCGCTATCTATTTTTGAAATATCAATAATATCTTCAACCAAAGTAAGGAGGTTTTTCCCATTAATCCTGATCAGATTGACGAACTCCTCCTTTTCAATAGCACTAATCTCCTTGTGTGACAACAGGTTACTAAACCCCAATATAGCATTCATAGGGGTTCGTATTTCATGCGACATATTTGAAAGAAATGCAGTCTTTAGTACATCAGACTCCTCCGCTTTTATTTTTGCACGCATTAATTTTTCCCGCTCTTTACTTAAGATGTTTTTATAACGGAGTTCTTTCTCAAAACTAAAATTCATCCCGTTTATAAACGACAACAAAGGAGATAGGGTTATTATATTTACCACCCCAAATAAAACTACCAGATTAATGTATGTACTCAGCTCCATATCAAGCTGCAATCCTTCAGTAATAATATCGGAATAGTGGAGAACTGAGGCGACAAGCAATATCACCACATTAAAAATTACAGAATAAACACTTGCCCTGTACCCTAACAGTATACTTGAGAGCACAGAATAAGCCAAAAGCAAAACCAAACCTAAAGATACCGGGCCACTTGTAATAAACAAATACCCTCCTAACAAATAGATACACCCCAAAATCCAACCTGCCCGGAATGAATACGGAAATATCCGTACCAACGAAACAAACAAGGTAGAAATAAAAATAGTGGAACTGAAAATTGCAGGTATTATATCGTTCGTCTGCAAAAAAGAGATGGTATAATAAAGGTATGAAAGTAAGCCTATTGAAATAAGGAACAGAGTAAAATAATGAAAAATCCTTTCGCGCCAATATGAGAAACCACTCCCAGAAGGTAATGAGGTTGGCCCCAGCCTTCTTCTTACCCAAATATTTATCAATCTAATGAATCTACTTGTTCCTCTTTTTGTCATATAGTTTATCAGGCAAAAAACCTGAAATTGTGTGGGTTTAATAATGCTTTAAAAATAGGACTTTCATATCAATTATTATTTCTTTTAATCAAAAAAAAAGCTATTTCTACCTAAATTTAATAATTATTGCATCCAATATAACCTAATACTATTGTTTTCTGCAAAAAGCCAACCCTTTACCCCCTGCTTAACGGGCAGTTTTTACACATCTCTACTTGATTCTGACGATTTAATATATTGCGGCGAAAACGATCATATTTGCCACTTCTCCATATATCCACAAAACTTGCACCCAATACATTTCCAAGTACATACGCTGCATCTTTATCAAAACAACAGGGAACAACTTTTCCGTCCCATGTTACAACACAGGAGCTCCAGTGCTTCCAACACGAGTTTTTAACTTCCCCATTTATCCTGAATTTTCCTTCAGAATCATTAGTATATCGCGAATACTTTTTTGATTTGGGTATTAAATGACTCTTATTTTCGACATTATAAATCTGTGCGGTTTTTATATCGGCAACATCTACACCTAAACTATAAGATAATTCCTTGAACCTCTCAACCTGATGTTCATTATGACTAAAGACCAACATTTGGGACCTGATTACCGGATAATTAGAATTATATTTCCTTTTGGCTGCAACCAGGTTTTTTATGCTCCTCACAACACTATTAATATCACCCCCAAGCCGATACTTCCCATAAGCTTCCTGATCGACCCCATCAAGTGAAATATATAATTCGTCAAGCCCAGACTGAACTATATCCTTTGCTATTTCTTCATTAATAAAATGGGCATTTGTTGAAGTTGATACAACAAGCCCCTTATTTTTTGAGTATTGGATCAATTTAATCAGGTCTTTATTTAAAAATGGCTCACCCTGAAAATACAGGTTTACCATTACAGTACGCTCCTTTATCTGATCAACAATATTTTTAAAAGCAGGCAAGGATACACGCCCTTTTGGCCTCTGCAGGATATTTAAACCCGTAGGGCATTCAATACAAAACAAATTGCATGTATTATTAGGCTCCACACTTACAGCAAAAGGCATCCCTTTATGCACAGTATTTTTAAAGACCTTACTATACATAAAGGAAAATGCAAGCAATAAAACATTCAAGATCTTTTTGAAAGTTAAAGCCCTGAAATACATTACACTATATAAACAATAGCATTTTGTTTGACTAATTAGTCTCGAGTATGTTGAATATCTGATCAAGATTTGGTGACAATATGATTTCTGTGCGTCTGTTCTTTTTCCGGGCTTCAGGAGTTTTTCCTTTCTTAACAGGTACATATTCGCTCCTTCCGGCTGCTGTAATCCTCGATGGATCAATATTTTGTCCCTGTAACAAAATCCTCGTTACCGACGTCGCTCTTTTAACACTTAAATCCCAATTATCAAGCAGCACGGTACTTTTATAGGGTACATCATCTGTATGCCCTTCTACTAAAACATTGATGTCTTTTTTAGATTCCAGCACTCCTGCAATTTTACCCAAAGCCCCGATACCAATGGCACTTACCTGATAGCTTCCTGAACTAAAGAGTAACTTTTCTTCCATAGAAACATATACTTTCCCATTTTTAATATGTACTTCAAGCTCTTCATCGCTAAAACCGGTCAGTGCATCTGCCACTGTTTGTTTTAATGCATTCATTAAAGAATCCTTTTCCGACAAGGCACTTTCAAGCTCAAACAAACGCTTGTTGCGAAGCTCCAGCTCCGACTGCATTTGATCAAGGTCACTTTTTGCCAGCTCCAGCCCTTGTCTTTTTTTCTCCAGCTCCCTCTCATACTCAGCCAATTCATCTTCACGTTTCTGCAACTCTTCATGTAACGACTGCAAATGTTTCAACAGCTCTCCTGAAGATTGATCTTTATTATTATTGGCAAAATCCTCTAAAAAATCACCATATTGACCCGCCAATTCTTTATTCCTGTTTTCAAGCGACCAAACTTTTTTGGCCAACCTCAGGGTATCTTTCTCCAGCTGCAACACTTCCTCTTTTAAACCTTCAATTTCCGAAGAAAACTCCCTGTTGCTCACCTCAAGGCTTTCATTTTCATCCTGCATTGCCCGCAGTTCACCTTTATTGGAATCATATTTACCTTCAAGATCCTGGAATTGCTTTAAAGGCACACACGAAAACATCCCTGTTATTACAATACCACAAAATAAAATTTTTAATCCCTTCATTTCCTTGTAAGATTTTAAATGTGTTGATTAAATTTTGCCATCAAAGATGCTTATATTTTTTAAGTATAAAAACACTTGTAATGTTAGTTTCGGTGTAATATGTTATATTTGCACACAATAAATTTTACTTGTACACAAAGAATGCAACACATAACAAACAGCCTTCTCAAAGACATTAATAGCCCTGACGACCTAAAAAAAATCAACGAAAAAGATTTGCCACAGGTATGCCAGGAACTTAGAGATTTTATCATTGATGCTGTTTCGTGCAATCCGGCGCATTTTGGTGCCAGTCTTGGTGTTATTGAGCTTACCGTTGCGCTGCATTATGTTTTCAACACCCCATACGACAAACTAATCTGGGATGTTGGCCATCAGGCATACGGACACAAAATACTGACCGGAAGAAAAGATGTATTCCACACAAATCGTAAATATAAAGGCATTAGCGGTTTCCCTAATATTTTTGAAAGTGAATTTGATGCATTTGGCGTTGGCCACTCATCAACTTCAATATCTGCAGCATTGGGCATCGCTCTTGCTGCTCAACGAAACAAGGAAACAACAAGGCAGGCGGTTGCCATTATAGGCGATGGCAGCATGACTGCAGGCCAGGCATTTGAAGGCTTAAACAACCTTAGCTCATCCAAGGCCAATATGCTTATTGTATTAAATGACAACAATATGGCTATAGACCCCAATATTGGGGGACTAAGCGATTATCTTGTTGATATTTCAACTTCTCATACATACAATAAAATCAGAAGAGAAATATTCAGGGGCCTGGAAAAATTTAAAATCACAGGCCCAAATGCAAAAGATAAGATTGTTGCCATAAACAACAGTATAAAATCTTTGCTCACCAAGCAAACAAACATATTTGAAGGTCTTAACATCAGATACTTTGGTCCGGTTGACGGGCATGACATCAATCACCTGGTAAAAGTAATGAAAGACCTGAAAGACATCCCAGGCCCAAAAGTACTACATTGCATTACAAAAAAAGGGAAAGGCTTTAAACTGGCTGAAGAAAACCAAACCGCCTGGCATGCAACAGGAGCAAAATTCAACAAAGAAACCGGTGAAAAAATTGAACCTGAAGAGGTAAAACCCAAACCTCCAAAATACCAGGATGTATTTGGACACACCATTGTTGAACTCGCTGAAAAAAATGAAAATATTGTAGGGATAACACCAGCTATGCCTTCCGGATGTTCATTAAATATTATGATGGAGAAAATGCCCGACAGGGCTTTTGATGTTGGAATAGCAGAACAACATGCCGTCACATTTTCTGCAGGATTGGCCATATCTGGATTGGTACCATTTTGCAACATCTATTCATCCTTCATGCAGCGTGCCTTTGATCAGGTTATACACGATGTTGCATTACAAAAACTCAATGTAGTTTTTTGTTTGGACAGAGCTGGCCTGGTAGGTGCTGACGGAGCAACGCACCATGGCGTTTTCGACCTGGCATTTTTCCGCCCTATCCCCAACCTGATTATTGCCAGTCCCCGCAACGAACATGAACTAAGAAACCTAATGTTTACTGCACAGCAAGCCAACATGGGGCCATTTGTCATTCGTTATCCAAGAGGGAATGGCTCAATACTAGAGTGGAAAAACCAAATGCAAACAATTGTGATTGGAAAGGGCGAACAAATCAGAGAAGGGGATGACATAGCCATACTTACCTTAGGACCCATATGCAACAAAACCGAACAAGTATGCAAAACCCTGGAAAGAGAAGGCATTTCTGCAGCCCTTTACGACCTGAAATTCTGCAAACCCTTAGATGAAGAATTGCTGCACCAGGTATTTAAAAAGCATAAAAAAGTTATTACCATAGAAGATGGAACGATTATTGGTGGTATAGGCACCGCTGTAACGGAATTTATGGTTGAACACGGCTATGCTTCACAAATAAAAAAACTGGGTGTCCCTGACAGGTTTGTTGATCATGGCACACAAACTGAATTACAGCACGAATGCGGATTTGACAAAAAATCAATTTATAAGACCGCAAAACAGATGTTGGACTGAGTAATTCAAGAAATGAAGAACATTAATATTATATTTTTACTATTATCATTAACCCTATTTTCCTCACTCGAAATTAATTCCCAAAACATTACTATTTTAGATAGCGAAACACATTTGCCTGTATCTAACGTAATGGTTTTTGACGAATACGAATCTACAACAACAGTTTCAAATGCCAGTGGATCAATAGATTTATCTATATTTGAGAAAAATAGCAAACTTTGGATTAAGCATCCGGCCTATAACCTTTTGCTTTTACAGGTTCATGAAAGAAACCAAAAAATCATATACCTGATCCCGAAAATATTTACCATTGATGAGTTTATTGTGTCTGCCAACAGAATTGAAGAAAACAAAAAAAACATTCCCTATTTCATACAAACTGTTGCTCCCAAAACCATACAATATAAAAATGCAAATACCGCAGCCGACATATTAACATCCACAGGGTACGTTGCAGTACAAAAGAGCCAGGGAGGGGGAGGCAGCCCTGTTCTGCGTGGATTTGAAGCCAACAGAATACTACTGGTGGTTGATGGCGTTAGAATGAACAATGCCATATACAGAAGCGGCCATTTACAAAACTCCATCACCATTGACCCCTCAATTTTAAATAATACTGAAATCCTATTTGGCCCCTCTTCTGTAATGTATGGAAGTGACGCCTTGGGCGGGGTAATCAGCTATAACACTAAAAATCCAGTTTATTCCACCGCCAACAATCCTTTTATAAAAGCGGGAGCATCCTTGCAAGCGCACTCTTCAACAAATACGTTAAAGTCGAACATCCATTTAAACCTGGGATCAAAAAAAATTGCTTCATTAACAAGCTTTTCGTACAGCGACTTTGGAGATATTGAAATGGGTAAAAACAGGAGGAATAGTGCAGGAGCTGACGAATGGGGAAAAATACTACACTACAGTAAAAGAATCAATGGAAAAGACTCCATGTTTATTAACCCAAATCCATCAACACAACTATTTACGGGTTACAAACAATATGACATCATTCAAAAGATGAGTTTCCAGGCAAACAGAAACCATGAATTAATGCTAAACAGCCAGTATTCCACCTCATCCAATATTCACAGGTTTGATGCGCTTAACGATTACAAAAACGATTATCTAAAATATAGCGAATACTACTACGGTCCCCAGGAAAGGCTGTTTATATCTGCCAATAGCCAGTACAACAAACAATGTAAAATTTTCAGTTCTGTACACACTGTTGTTGCCTACCAAAAAATTAAAGAATCGCGACATAGCCGAAAGTTCAATTCAGAACAAAAACTATCACAGGTTGAAGATCTAAATATAGGCAGCATAAATATCGACTTAGTAAAGCAACTGGAATCAAGCTCAAGAATAAACTACGGAATAGAATTCATCTACAACCACGTAAACTCCAATGCGTCTTATAAAAACATCAACACAAACAACATTAGCTCTGCACCAACACGATATCCAAACGGAGGAACACACTCTCACACGTATGCTATATATACTAGTTACCATACAGAACTAAACCCCAATCTTATATTCAATGCCGGCATTCGGATCGGGCACTATCATTTCAGTTCGAAATTTAAAGATACCGATGGATTCAAACCTTTACTAAAAAAACTAGACAACAGAAACACTGCTCCTTCCGGAAGCATTGGATTTGTATACTCACCTGACAAATCATGGAAAATAAACACCATATTTACCAGTGGATACAGAGTAGCTAACGTTGACGATTATGGAAAGATAAGAGCAAAGAATGATGAAATAAGCTTACCCAATCCAGGCCTAAAACCAGAATACGCCTATAACCTGGAACTTTCTGCCGACAAGTCATTTAACAACGAAATGATATTATTAAATATTTCACTTTATCATACCTGGTTAAGGGATGCCATTGTAAGGAGTTACAACACCCCATACAAAATGGACTCCATTCCTTATGATGGTGATTTATATAGAATTGTAACAAACATTAACGCACAGAAAGCCTCAATCAAAGGAATATGTGCAGGCGTAAACGCCTCACCTCTGCCGCATATTTCCATTCAGGCCACTATTAATTACACCCACGGAAAGATCACATCGACAAATGAACCATTGGGGCACATCACCCCTTTATTCGGAAAAATTTCTACTTCATACCAAAAGAAAAGATATAAAACTGAGGTTTACATCCATTACCAGGGTAAAAAAGAATTTGCCGACATGTCGCCTTACGGAGAAGACAACGAAGAAGAAGGGATAAACAATACATTCCCTTCCTGGTGTACCATTAATTGGGCAAACCAATTTGAAATATCCGAGAACATAATCGCCCAGATTTCTATCGAAAACATTACCGACATACATTACAAGACCTTCTCATCAGGTATAAGCAGCCCTGGCAGAAACTTCATTATTTCCATATCAAGCAGGTTTTGAACAACTGATTCCCACAGCGTCTGAACGATACAAAACAGTAATTAACAAAGCCAGTAAAAGCAAAGGATATTTTTAACATTGGAGGAATAATTGTGGGCATTTTTGTTAAAAACCAGCCCATTTGTTAACGCCTCTTTTCAATGTTAACTTAATGTTAACTTTGTATTTTCTACATGTTACCGAAACGAACTTTTGCAACAAAGCCTTAATAAAACATAAATCACAAGTCTCGCACCCCCTATTTTTTGCAATCAAAACACCAAATACATGTATGTTTGTAATGTCAACCCACCAAAGTTGACACTTTATCAACAAAAAACATATATTTTATGAAATCAAGTAGATTATTTAAAGGTTTAGCATTGGGAGTAATGTTTGCCTTAACCACAACAGTTTTTGCAGGAGAAGGTGAAGGAAAAGCACCAGCATCTAAAGTCTCTATCTTACCCTACTTACACACTGACTATTCCATATTATCGGTAAGTAACTTTAGTGCCAAGAATGCTGTTTTACTAATTGAGAACAATGAGGGAGTGGTTTTTCACAAAGAATGGATTGACCAACCGGGCTTCACACAAAAAGTACTGGATTTTTCACACTTGAGCGATGGTGAATATTCTGTTATACTAAAACAAAAAGGAAGCGAAAGTCTTTCAAAATCATTTATTGTTGAAGATCACAAGATTGTAACGGACAAAAAAAAGAGCGCTTCACTAAACAAGGCCAATTCTTTTGTAAAAGTAACTGACAACACATTACTTGTAAGCCACCTGGATTTTAGCAGCAGAGCATTTAGCATATCTATTACAGATGCAAACTCAGAAGAATTATTTACACAAACGGTTACAGGCGGAAATGCTTTTTCAAAGAAATATGATATTTCAGCATTGCCAACTGGAAATTATACAGTGCAGATCAATTCGGATAACAAAAATTACACTTATGCCTTTAACAAATAAAGATCAGGAAGACCAGGTTGAGCAACAACAAACTCAACTTAATACTCATTTTAAATGTGTATCTCACCTACAATAGAGATACACATTTTTTTTGCTTAAATCTATCTGAAAGAACTACCTCTGACTTGCCTCAACAAGAAACCTATCCATTACATTAAGGACTTCATCTTTATCTGAAGGCTTTTGAATACAAGCATCAAAACCCTGGCCTAACAAATCATCACAATTACCATTTATAGCCTTATCCGAATGAACAATTACAGGAATATTGGTGTTGAGTTTTTTAATTTCCTTCACCAGTTCATAACCCGTTGAATCCGGAAATTTTAAATCCATAACAACCAAATGGATATCCTTTCTGTTCATAAGCAACTTGCTTGCTCCGGCTGCAGTACGTGCAGAAACCAATGTAATCCCGGTTTTTTCTATAAACTTCCGCATTTGCAAGTGAGCACTGCTATTCTCATCAACCAACAGCATCATCTTATTTGGCCAATAGTAGTTCTTTTGCAATACAGGATTAGTAATTGTTATGGTTTTATGAGATATTCTTTTCTCCTCTTCTTTCTTTTGCAATTCAACAGGATGCGTAAAATAAAATTCAGAACCTTTTCCTTTATCCGATTTCAAACCTATTTCCCCACCTAATGCCTGTACAATTTTTTCACATATTGAAAGACCTATTCCTGTTCCCCCATATATTTGATTGCTTGTTTCTACTTCTTTTCTGAAAGGTTGGAATATCAGTTTTTGCTTTGCTTCTGAAATACCTATTCCTGTATCTTTAACATAGAACTTTATCACACCATCTTCTCTGGCATATCCAAATTCTATAAATCCTTTAATGGTAAATTTAACCGCATTACCAATTAAATTCACCATAATTTGCCTGAACCTGATTGAATCGGAAAGTATTTCACATCTCTCTTCCTTAGGCATCGACAAATAAAGCTTAACCCTGCCTTTATGCTCAATGTCAATCTTAGGAGTAAAATCATCATATAACGATTGAAGCACCTCACGAACCTCAACAGATTCCTTCTCCACAGCTATCTTTCCACTTTCAATCTTGGCCACATCGATAATATTATTGATGAGACTCATCAAGCTGTCAGAGTTTTTATGGATCACTTCCACATAATCGTCCCTTTCTGCATCCGACACATTATCTCCCCTAAGCAAGGCAGAAAAACCAACAATCGCATTTAAGGGGGTTCTTAGCTCATGACTGATATTGGCTAGAAACGAAGATTTCAGTTTATCCGACTCCTCCGCTTTCACCTTGGCCTCTAACAATTGTTTTTCTACATTTTTTTGTTCCGAAAGACTCTTCCCTATCGCAAATAAACCAAGCACATTGCCCTGGCCATCCAACTCAGGAGAAATAACCCAATCAAAATACAGCTCTTTCGACTCATCACTAAACCCAAGCTGCATAGCAGTTTTTTCTTTTGTCGAAATCACATCATTTATTTTGGCTTCCCAGGTTGGTCCAACTACTTCATTAAATACCCCCAGCTCAGTCAGTGTACTTCCCCGCACTTCCTTTTCAGCCAAAAAGGGAAAATTATTTATTAAGGATTCATTATAAAACCATATTCGCCTATCGGTATCCAGACGCAACACAATATCAGGACTAACCAGTGCCAACTGCTCAAAATCGCCTCCTGTTCCCTGGATTCCAGGCTCCACAACATCACTCACTCCTACTTCATGGATCGTAAAATAAAGATGTTCTTTATTATCAATGTAAATTTTACTGACAGCTATATCGGCCAATAACACTTCTCCGTCTTTATTTTTCAGAGCAGCGCGACTTTTATAAAACTTATCAGAGACAAGACCAGATTTCATTTTCGTAATAAAATCATCTGCCTCCTCAATAAACAATTCTTTTAAACTTAATTGCGTGGCCTCAACTGCATCATATTTCAATATATCCCGAGCTGATTTATTAACAAATTTTACATTTGTATTTAAATCTGTTATAAAAATTCCATCAATTGATGATTCCAATATCTTTTCATAACGAATTCTGAGTTCAGAGTATTTAGTTTCAACAGCAACCTGTGAAGTTACGTCAGATATAAAAAGCATAAAACCATCTTCGCTCATTGAATTGTCAACAGCCGCTGCACACAATAATTGCTTGGTATACAATCCCACCTGCAAACTCGTTTGTATCTGTACAATTCCCATCCCTTTACGAGCCTGTAGCAACAACTCAGAAGCCCTGTCTTTATCAATCAAATCTACAAGCTGCTTACCAACTAGTTCTTCAACCGACAATTCAAATATTGAAGCAACTTTTTCATTTGCAAGTTTCACTTCAGATCCACATAACTTTATGATACCCCAAGGCGCATTTTTTAACACTTCTTGCAAAAAGGTTTCCTTCACAGCCAATCCCTTGTTGGCTTCGAGCAAATACAAACACCTATTATTGAGCTCATTTTCCTGATGCAGATCTCCCAAAGCAGTAGACAACAGGTTTGCAAGCGATTTCAAAAATCCGTTAAACTTACTAATCCACCGAACCCTGTCTGTTGTTGCTTCCACAATCAGCCAACCCACAAAATCATTACTACATTCAAGCTTGCTAACCATTATCGATTCCGAACGAACAAAATCCACCCCACTCCCGGAAATCTCTTTTTTATGCAACACAATGCCACTTCCTATCGATTTTCCTGAAACAAGCTTGTCAATTTCAAACCCAGACAAACACCCATCCTCTTCATGTTCACCCTGTAGCCACAACAGCTCATGGTGATTAGAAAGATTTCCTTTTTCGACAATATAAGCCGATTCAATAGCCAATTCTTGCCCGATCAGCTCCAATAGTTGAACAATACATTTTCTGGAATTTCGACTGTGTGAAACAATCTGGGTTGCCTTGTGTATCAACGACCTTATTAAAACCTCCTCCTGTGCATTTCTCTTAAACCAATATTTATCAAGCAAAGATTCAATCAACCTGCTATTTGATGCAAGTTCATTGATTTCAAAATCAAACCACTCCCGGCTAAAAGTACATACTTCAAGAACCAACAATCCATTTATGATTTCATCATTGCCAAATGGCAGGATCAATAAAGACTGAACCTGAAATGTTTCAAATTTTGAAGCCAACGAATTCTTAAGATCTTCGTTTAAAGAGCATGTAGCAAATGCATTTCCACAAGTAGGATTTAATAAAGGATTTTCAATATCGCTTATGATCAGGTCTGAAGGATGATATTCCTGAAAATTTTCATTACACCATTGATATTTAGCTAAATATCCACTGCTGTCATTATCGTAATCAAAAACAGATACCCTATCAGCACTAATATTTTGACCCAACTCTTTTAAAACTAACGCTACAATATCAGCATACCGTTCACCACTATGAGCCAACCCGTCAATTTTTGATTCGATCTTATCGACAAAACCACTTTCCACCTGATTTGAAGACACCGATACTTTGCTAAGCAAACCTTTCAGATGCTTAACCTCTGCCTCTAATGACTGAAGCCTGGATGTATTTTCCAAACTTTCCTTTTTCATTTATCACTCCCGGTTTAAATATATCCTATTCCCAGACCTACCAAACTATAGGTAATCCGTGTTTTCTTATTACATTCTTTCTGTATGTTTCAAAAATACAAATATTAAACCTGAGTACCCGTACCAATTGGAGCTTACTTATTAACAGCAAATAAACAACATTGTATATATTTTGGAAACCTCTTTCTGTCAAGACCAATTACTCCAAACAAAAATTATTAGTAACGAGTTAACCTAAACTCGTTTTTCTTGTCTTATCATGATTATAAAAAGCATAACCCACTACTACAACTATAGTTACAATAACATAATAAACAAAATCAGGAACCGGCACAGGATCACCTTTTGCATAAGAGTGCATTCCTGCCAAATAGTAATTCACTCCTAAATATGTCATCAATACAGAAAAGAAACCCACAACCGAAACAGCATTGAAAATTACTAAACTCCTCAATGAGGGCACAAACCTCAGATGCAGGATAACTGCATAAACAACGATGGTTACCAGCGACCAGGTTTCTTTAGGATCCCACCCCCAATACCTTCCCCAGGATTCATTGGCCCAAATACCTCCCAAAAACGACCCTATAGTCATCAGGTACAATCCAACCGTAAGCCCCATTTCTACTATTGCACTCAACTCCTTTATAGTCAATTCTATTTTTTTATCCCCTGTTTTTTGGACCCCAATCAAAATCAGGTTAAAAAATGCCATCAAAGCTCCCAACCCAAGGAATCCATAACTAGCTACAATAACAGCAACGTGTATCGTCAGCCAATAAGATTTTAACACCGGAACCAAATTGGTAATTTCCGGGTTCATCCAGCTCAAATGAGATACCAACAATACTATTCCGGAAAAAAGTGCAGCTACCGATAGCGCAATGGCAGACCTCCCAGAAAAGATCAAACCGGCCAACAACATAGACCAGCCAATATACAGCATAGATTCATAACTATTGCTCCATGGGGCATGACCTGAAATATACCAACGTAAAGCCAACCCTCCTGAATAGGCTAAAAATCCCAAAAACAATACCCAGAACCCGATAACATTTACCATTCCCGGTGATTTTTTGGGCACGAACAAGTAGGCAAACTGTATCACTACCAACAACAACCCCAAAACAAAGAGCACTGGTGCCAACATTAAAAAAAGATTGCTCCTGTTGTAGAATATCTCAAGACTTTTGACCTTATTGCCGGGAATTATATCGGCGCCATACTTTTTTTGATACTTATTTATTGCATCCAGATACTTCAATGCCTCCTGGTCTTTTCCCTCTATTAAGGATTTCAGATAAATCCCAAAAACATTTCTCACAAACAGGCTATCGCCTCCTTCTATTCTTTCCGAATATTGTCCGGGCTGAAGCCAAGCCGCCCCCTCTTCTCCAGGAACAGGAAATATCTTTAACAACTGACCTGTTTTTGCCATATACAAAACATTAACCTGTTCGTCAATTTTTATCAGATCATTTTGTTCCTTGGTCCTGTAAGAAGGCTTGGTTCGATAAGCATCATTTACTTCCTTGCTCAACTTATAAACTCCGGAGCTGGTAAAAAAATCAGCAAACGAAGCTTTCTTATCCCTATTGCCTACAATTCTTTTTATGCTTTCTGCCTTAACGGTTATCATTGGCACTTTTTGCCATAACTCAGGGTAAGCCAACATACTCAAAACCACCCTGTCTGCAGAATAACCTTTGAATGTATTATGTTTCACCAGTTTACGAAGCACCTCTCCATTCATTGAATTCAAGGGCTTCAACCTCCCTCCGTTATCCTGCACCCATAGTTCTCCAAATTTCTCCGCTTGCGTTTCACTAACCTTAACGGCTTCGTCAACAGATTGAGAATATGCACATATCGACATAAAAAACAGTCCCAATAAAACAAGACTCTTTTTTTGATTGCCCACTTCCTTTACAACCTTTGACAAATGAACAAACCGGCTTTTGGAGGCAATTAACGACAACAACATACTTATTGACATTAAAAAATATCCGACATATGTAATGGTAGTCCCCCAATAATCATTATTTACAGACAATACAGTTCCCAACTCATCCTTATCATACGAAGACTGATAAAACCGATACCCCTTATAATTCAGTATATTATTCATGAAAATTCTAAAATCTGCTTTCACACCCCTTTCTGCATCATACAATGTTACTTCGCTTGCAAACGAAGAGGGACTTTCCGAACCCGGATACCTGTCTAGTTGAAAATCGTTAAGCATAATTTTAAACGGGATATTTAGAATTTTAGACCCATAGCTAGCTGTAATTTTACATCCATCCACCTCTATACTATTAGTTTCCCCTAAAGCCCCTATATTTCCTTGCAGCACCAATGTTTTAACACTATCATCCACTGCTACATTCAGTATTACACTTTCTTCATAACTCCCATTTTCTCCCTCAGATACAGGAACGGGCTGTAGGATTGCGCTAGTCATATAATGGGTTTGAACAATAAAGATCCCTTCAGTTTTGTAAAGCTTTTTGGGAACAAATTGATGAGAAACACCTACACCTATTTCCTTTTCTTGCTGAGAAGCCATATCTGTTGTAAAAACACTATGAGTGGAGCAAAACATAAGGCTATCCCCTTCAGGATAAATATGGAAATCTGCTACAGTGTCTTCACCAAAAGCAATAACATAATCATCTACACTGACCTTATCACCCCAAAACAATCCCACATTTCTTCTACCACCCTGCAAATCAGAATAAACTATTGAAACATAAGGCTTCCCTCCTGCACCTTCAGTTGCAACGTAAGTGGTTTGTGAAATATAATCAACGCTCTTTATCTGAATATCATCTCCTCCAACACTCACCTTTTCACTAAAGCACCCCTTACTTTTTTCCGACATAAACACTTCCTGTTCAAACAACACAACTTCTCCATTCTTTTCTACACTACCAGATATATATGAACCAGAGGACAAAAACCTATCTGCAGTCTCACCTTCCCTGATATGCATCAAACCTTCACAACCAACATAACGGGTTAAGGCAGCACCTAAAATGATTATAAAAAAAGAAACATGAAACAATAAAACAGCGAGTTTCCCCTTTGAATACATATATGGCTTAACGATATTAAGCAACAAATTAACAGCCAGCAAAACAAACAACGCTTCAAACCACCAAGAGTTATAGTACAATGCTTTAGCTGCATTGGTTCCAAAATCATTTTCCACAAATGTGGCAATGCCCATGGATGCTGCAAGCAAAATCAATAAAACTATCATCAAATAGGGAGCAGATAAAAAGGTAAGAATTTTCTTCATTACTAATTTTTTAGATACTTTTGTCGCCTTTAACAAAAAAAATAATGTTTAAAAACATAATTAAATAAACCTAAAACAATTATTTGCGTATTATAGTTTACTCAATAAAAAAACAGAATTTATTTTAAATATACACAACAACGCTCACTAAAAATGAAAAAATTACTTTTACCCATTTTTATTTTATTGTCACTGGCAACACAGGCCCAGCAAAAGGAGAAAACTGTTTCGGTTAAAACCTATGGTTTTATTGGCTTTGATGCTTTTGTTGACACCAGGGAAAGTGTGGCAGCCAGAGGTGGACATGGCTACTTATACCCCAAAAGCTTTTCGGCAGATGCTAACGGAAGCGACAAAAACGACAAGTCAAAATTTGACTTTGGTGCAGGGATAAGCCGTTTGGGCTTTGCCATTTCCGGACCGGATGCCTTTGGAGCAAAAACAACTGCAAAAATAGAAGGTGATTTTGCAGGAGCATCAGGCAACTCCAAAGATTTTGCTGTAAGGTTAAGACATGCCTTTTTAAATCTTAAATGGAACAAAACATCACTATTGGCGGGTCAAACCTGGCATCCACTCTTTATACCGGAAAACTTCCCGGCTACAGTTAATTTTGTTGTTGGTTTACCTTTCCATCCCTTAAGCCGTAACCCACAGTTAAGATTTACTTATTCACCGTCAAAAGACCTTTCTCTAATACTTTCAGCTCTTTCGCAAGGTGATTTTAAAAATTCAGGTGCATTAGAGCAGGTTGAATATGCCGACATTCCTGAATTTAACTTTCAATTAAAATATGGTTCTCCTAAAGATTTCTTCCTGGCCGCTACAGTGGGCGTAAAACAAGTTCAACCACTAGCTGTTGACGACAACCTGGCTATTTCTGAAGGAAAAGTAACAAGCGCCCATGCAAACCTGTCGGCAAAACTTACCCTACCTGCCATAACAATAAAGGCAGAAGGTGTATATGGAGGAAACATGACCAACCAGGTAATGATTGGGGGGATTGCCCGTAAGGCTAATAATGGAGTTGCCATAAACGATGAATTTGAAGCAATCAGAACTTCATCAGTTTGGACAGACATCCACTCGAACAACAAAAAAATTCAATGGGGATTTTTTGCCGGATATACGCAAAACCATGGAACAGCAAGTGAATCTATCATTTATTACGATGACCCTAGTACTGCTGAAGTTGATTTTGACCAAACTGCATATACTAGAGGATGGAACATAGAATACATTTACAACTTCTCTCCAAGAGTGAAATTTTATTCAGGCCCTCTAACTATAGGTTTGGAATGGCTTTATACAGTTGCAGCATATGGAACTCCCGATGTCAAATCGAGACCCAAAAATTCGAAAGAATATGCAAACAATCGTTTAGTACTTGGATTTAGATATAATTTTTAAAAGAAATACAAAAGCTATAAATTTGAAGCCTGTTTGAATTTTCGAACAGGCTTTTTATTTAAAATCATTTAACATGAAACGAACACTTGGCATTATAGCTGCTATTTTAATAGTCCTGGGATTTGGTACCATACACGGATCCTATAGCAATGCAGAAATAATAGGTGGCAGCCTAATAGGTATGGGCAGTTTATATTTGCTTTTCGTTTTATACACTTCCGGTAAAAAAGAGGATCAATAATTATGTATTCAAAAGAAGAAAAAAAAGAACTGATACTGGAGTTTTGGAGAAAACTGGGAAATAAAACCCGCAGATTACCCGGGCAACGAGGAAGGGTGAAGGTATGGATTGGAGAAAAGACAGGAGTTAAGGGTGTTGACTTAAGGTTTGATGTTAGCCGCAAAAAAATTATTGTTGCCCTTGAAATAAATATCAAACACGAAAGCAGAAGGCTACAGATATACGAAAAACTGGAAGCCACAAAAAAAATATTTGAAAATGAATTTGGTGAAGAACTAATCTGGGATTTTGCCTGTGAAAAAGACCTTGGAGAAGAGGTATGCCGTGTATATAAGGAAATGGATGGAGATTACCTTGTTCCTGAACAATGGCCTGCCATTTTTAACTTTATGATTGACAAAATGGTTCGCATGGAACGTGCTTTCCTCGAGGTTCAGGACTTTTTAAAATACGATGAACTGGGACAATAAAATAAGCACACTGGTAATTAGTCATAAGTCGTTAGTTTTACCACCAATGACCAATGACTAATTAACCAATAACTATATTATGCTGAGTTTCTACTCGCATTAATATTTCCGAACATGGCCCTGATCACCATTTTTTCAAAAACATCAACAGGAATATCTTTATTGCCATTTGCCTCATGCAGTTTCATTAAAGCATACTGCTGAATAATCAATAATGGAAGAACTATTTTTTCCCTTAACTGAATACTCATCCTACTTCTTGGATTATCCTCCAACAAACAAGGCATACCAGATACTTTAAGCACCATTTCTTTAGTTAGCAAGAACTCATCATAGATAATCTTCCAAAAACCTCCAAATTTCTCATGTTTTTCTAAATAACGCGTAAGCTCAAAACTAGTCTTGCTCATGCTTTGCATGCTATTAGACAGCAAGGTTCTAAAGAAGATAGAATTCTGATACAAATCCTTACAGGCCTGAATATTTCCTTTTTCATCCTGCTCTTTCAATGCAGATCCCAGTCCAAAGAAACCTGGTACATTTTGCTTTAACTGGCTCCAGGCCCCTACAAACGGGATAGCCCTTAAATCTTCAAAATTGATTTTATCGCCACCTCCGCGCTTGCTTGGGCGGCTTCCAATATTTGCCTTTCCGTAATATTTAAGCGTACTGATTTCTTCCAAATACGGCACAAACAAAGGATGCTCCTTTAATGAAAGATACTTTTTATAGCTCGCTTCTGCCATTTCAGCAATAAATTCATGCTGGGTGGCATCCATCTGATTTTGAGGTTTGCTATACAACCGATTCGACAGGCCTGCAGTCAGCAAATAACCAAGGTTGTGGGCAGCAGCCTCCTTTATCCCATAATGGGAACTGATTGTTTGTCCCTGAACAGTCATCTGTATCTGACGGCTCTCAATATTTTTGCCCATAGCAGCATAAAAACGGTGAGCATTACCACCCCCTCTCGCCGGCGGACCTCCCCTGCCATCAAAAAATACCACTTCCACATCGCTTTCGCGGGATTTTAAAGTAATATCTTCCTTAGCTGAGAATATTGCCCAGTTGGCCATCAGGTATCCCCCATCTTTAGTTCCATCTGAAAAGCCAAGCATCACAGTTTGCCTGTCGTTTCGACTATTGAGGTGCTTACGGTATGTTGGGTTGGTATATAATGTTTGCATGGCATCTCCAGCCATTTTCAAATCATCAATGGTTTCAAAAAGCGGAACAATATCAACTGTTAACTCTTCGTAACCCCAACCACAGATGCGGAACATTGCCAACACCCTGGCCACATCAATAGGACCGCGGCAATTACTGATAATATACCTATGCGCCCCTCTTTGTCCATTGGCCTTCTGGATATCCTTTATCACACCAAACGAAGCTACGGTATCCCTTACCACTTCATCCTCAAAAATATTAGGATCTGCAACCCCACGAGCATTCACCAACAACTGGATTTGCTCCTTTTCTTCCATTTCGAAAATGTTGGAAGGAAGAATATCGGGATAAGCCTTAACAACTTCTTTTAATGCCCTGGCAATAACCCTGCTATCCTGTCGAATATCGATACTGGCCATGTAAAAACCAAAATGCTGTAGTTTTCGCTTCAACGACTGAACTTTCTCTACGAAAAGCCCCTGATGTTCTTCCTGGATGCAATTTTCAAGATCTTCTATTTTAGCCTTAAATACAGCCAAGTCTACATTGGCCGCACCTGTTGAATTAGCCAATTCAGCTTTTAGCAAATCCTCAATTTCAACCACCTTTTCATGAGCACCTGCAAAAGTAATTCTACGTTTAAGTTCCTTTACATCTTTATAATAACAATTGGTAACAGTATTTCTTAATCGGGCTGCCACTTCTTTAGTAGTATCAACTGTTACAAAAGGATTTCCATCCCTGTCGCCTCCCGGCCAAAAACCTAATGAAACCAACTCATCATTATGCTCCAGTGCCTCTTTGTAGTCCTCTGCTGTTTTATCTAACAATTCACCAATGGCCGGGTAAAAGGTATCCCTCAAGTAATAGTTCAACCGATTTGCCTCATCCAACGGGGTTGGTTTCTGTTTTTGATAAAATGGAGTTTTCCCTAACTGCCCCAGTAAATTTCTGATATTACCAACTTCCCCTTTTTTGATAGCTTCCATCAAATCGGTAATAATTCCCAATACCTGCGAAGGATAGAACTGAGTAGGATGGGCAGTTAATACAACCCGCACACCAAATTCCTTTACCACCTTAGCCATCTGCTCCATCAGGTTCTCCTTTTTAACCCTGTCGGTCATGGAAGCATATGAATTTTCCCCTTTTATACGGTGAATTTTATTATAGGCAGCATCCTCCAATGCATCTATCAAAACAATCTGACGCTCAATATATTGAATTACTTTGAACAAAAAGTCATTTTGCTCATCTGCAGACAAATCGGCCTGATGTTTAGCAAAAAACTTCTGAACAATAGAAACGGGATCTTCACCATTTTCTAATCCTTTAACAGACGATTGATACAACAAAGGAATCATGTTTCCCGTTTTTTCAACCGCTTCGAGTTGCAATGATAAAAAGAGGCTGTTATACAGTTGATATTTCAACTCTATTTCCTCTTGATAAGATTTTACAATTTGACTGTTCATATTTCTTTTAGATAAGAGATAAGAGACTTGAGATAAGAGACTCTTCTTTTATTTTCAGTAAAAATATCAAACCCAAAAAGCTCCTACCCTCGACTCAAATCTTAACAAATTATTAAACATTCACTATTTCAAAACAAAGGGCACTTGAATCAAGCACCCTTTACTGTATTATTATTTCAGGATACTTATTTCTTTTTGGCCCAACTGTCTTTAAGAGCAACAGTTCTATTGAAAATAAGTTTACCCGAAGTTGAATCTTTATCCACACAAAAGTATCCTACCCTTTGAAACTGAAACTTATCCAGAGGATTGGCTTCATTTAACGAAGGCTCTACTTTGGCATTCACTATTTTTAGTGATTCAGGGTTGATGAAATCAAGATGATCTGCATCTTTCTGCCCTGCAGGATCTTCATGGTTATACAACCTGTCATACATCCTTACCTCTGCATCAACAGCATGTTCAACAGACACCCAATGAAGGATCCCCTTTATTTTACGGGTTACTGTAGTGGCACCCGATTTTGTTTCCGGATCATAAGTACAATAAATTTCCTCTATTTCTCCTGTTGCTTCATTCTTTTTAAAATCGGTACAGGTTACAGCATAAGCTCCTTTTAAACGAACCTCTTTACCTGGCCCTAAACGGAAAAACTTCTTGGGTGCATCCTCCATAAAATCTTCACGTTCGATATATACCTCGCGGCTAAACGGCAATTCACGACTGCCCATTGATTCGTCCTCAGGATTATTAATCATGTTAACCATCTCAACCTGCCCTTCAGGATAGTTTGTGATGATTAACTTTAAAGGATTAACCACAGCGTTTACCCTGGCCACCTTTTTATTCAGGTCTTCACGCACACAACTTTCCAACAAGGCCACATCACTTATACTATCCCTGTTTGTAACGCCAACCTTATCAGCAAAGTTACGGATAGATTCAGGAGTATAACCTCTTCTTCTCAAGCCGGAAACCGTTGGCATACGAGGATCATCCCATCCTGCAACAATATTTTTTTGAACCAACTCCAACAGCTTGCGCTTACTCATTACAGTGTAATTCAAATTTAAGCGGGCAAACTCAATCTGGCGGGGCCTGACTCTTTTTTCCATCTCCTCATCTCCATCAATAATCTGATCTAAAAACCAGTCATATAACGGACGGTGCACCTTAAATTCCAGCGTGCATATTGAGTGTGTTATACCTTCTACAAAATCTTCCTGACCATGAGCAAAATCGTAAATTGGATATATACACCATTTATCCCCGGTTCTGTGGTGCGATTGATGAATAATACGGTACATAAAAGGATCACGCAAGTGCATATTTGGTGACGCCATATCAATTTTGGCTCTCAATACCTTTGCCCCTGCTGCAAACTCACCGTTTTTCATCCTTTCAAAAAGATCCAGATTCTCTTCTACGGAGCGATTACGGTATGGACTTTCCTGTCCAGGCTCAGTAGGCGTACCTTTTTGCGAAGCAATTTCCTCTGCACTTTGATCATCAACATAGGCCTTGCCCTTTTTAATCAACTTCACTGCCCAATCATACAGCTGGTCAAAATAATCTGAAGCATATTTTACGTTTCCTTCCCAATTAAAGCCAAGCCACTTTACATCTTCCTGAATACTCTCAACATATTCAACATCCTCCTTCACAGGGTTTGTGTCGTCAAAACGAAGGTTACACCCTCCTTTATATTTTTGTGCCAGACTAAAATTTAAACAAATAGATTTAGCATGGCCTATATGCAAGTATCCATTAGGTTCTGGAGGGAACCTTGTTAATACCGCTCCGTTATTTTTATTTTCAGCGAGGTCTTTATCAATTTCCTGGTGGATAAAGTTCGACTTTACTGCTTCCGCTGCATTTTCTATTTTGTCTTTGCTCATAGGTAAAAAATTCTAAAAATTTAGAATAGAGATAAGAGATCTCAGAGCGAATCTTCTTAGTTCCATCTTGAAACCTACAAAAATAAAAGTTTTGCAATTATCAGTACATATTTTAAACGTTAATATGTATAAAATTTTCATACATCCGCTACAATTTGCTTAATCTAATTCATAACTTCGCATCCAAATAAAGATAAATAAATTATGCAACAGGGAATAATTGAGCTTGAAGACATGGAGTTTTATGCTTACCATGGCTGTTTCAAGGAGGAGCAAGTAGTAGGTAACAGGTTTATTGTAAACATTTCAATTAAAACCGATATTGAAAAAGCAAGCAAAACAGATAATATTCAGGATGCATTGAACTATGTTACCGTTTATGAGATAACAAAGAAAGAGATCAGTGAGAAATCACATTTACTCGAACATCTCGTTGGCCGAATTGTGGATGCCATTGTTAAAAAATTTGATTACATAAACTGGATTAAGGTAAAGGCATCAAAGATGAATCCTCCCATGGGAGGCCAAATGAAAGCAGTAAGTGTTACATTGGAAAAAAACACAGAGCGAAATCAATGAACATGTAATTGTTGTGTTGTTATTAATTTCAAAAGCCAGAGAACAACAAAATACCAAGGCATGCAAAATTTAATTCCCTGATTTAAAACCCAAAGATTATTTTTTCGCAACAAATTATATTTTTCTCTTGCTTGATAAGGAATTATTTGCTTATTTTGCAACCCGAATCAAAAAGGTTCCTTGGCCGAGTGGCTTAGGCACTGGTCTGCAAAACCAGGTACGGCGGTTCGAATCCGCCAGGAACCTCATCAAACTCCCGATTTTCGAAAGAAGGTCGGGAGTTTTTGTTTTATACAGGCAGCTGCGTTCCTATAATAACAAACAATACTGCCTTATATTCAGCGCAATAAAAAATTAACGTATCAAATATAGAAGCATAGAAATGGACGGAAGAGAAAGAAAAAACATTAAAAAAGGGACAAAAGTTGCTATTCTTCAAAAGCAAGATGAAAGATCAGGTAATTTAACACACGGTGTTGTGCAAGAAGTGATTGACGAGGTAGCTTTTCATCTAAAAGGCATTGAGTGTAAATTAAAGACTGGTCAGATTGGCAGAGTAAAACTGATCAAGCTTTAATTAACAAGCTCTCACATTTTAAAAGCCCCCTGTTAAATTAACAGAGGGCTTTTTTTCTTGACCACCTTACTTTATTTATTTGGAATTCGCTCCATATCTCCTGCTAATAATTTACAAAGTCATTAAACGAAAGATCCCATTGACAGTCTACTATCGGTTCTCTTAGAAAAAATCTCATAAAAGATTCATCAATTAAACTCCAGCAGAATTTTAAATACTTTTCCGGGATTTTTTGACCAACCATTAAGTACCTGGCTTGCTTTTTCCGGTTCAACAATTTCTGTAACCATTTTATCTACCGGGAAAACACCCCGGCCAAGATATGATATCACTGCCCTAAAATCATTTGCTGTAGCATTACGCGATCCAAGAATATCCATTTCCTTTTGCACGAACAACTTTGTAGCAAAAGATACCTCTTCTTTTGCATATCCAATACATACCACCCTTCCCGTAAATGCAATCTCCTGTACTGCCGAAAGATATGTCTTAGGATTTCCTGCGGCTTCTACAATCACACTGGGACCTCCCGGCTCTATATCTTTTAGCCGCAAGCTTAAATCTTCACTTAATGAGTTTATTGTATGTTGCACACCTAACTCTTTAGCAATTTTCAGTTTTTCATCATCTATATCTACAGCAATCACCTTTGCACCCCGTAGTACCGATCGCACTATAGCCCCTACTCCAATCATACCACAACCAAACACCAAAACAGTATCCCCATCCGTCACACGCCCCCTTTCAACTGCATGAAACCCTACTGTTAACGGTTCAATCAGAGCCAATTCAACATCACTCAAACCTTCTGCCATCAATAACTTTTGCCAGGGAACTGACACATACTCACACATAGCCCCATCTCTCTGAACTCCAAGGGTTTGATTAAACTGACAAGCATATTCCCGTCCTGCCTTGCAAGAGGGACATTGCCCACAATTACTGTAAGGTATCACTGTTACTGCTTTACCAACAGTATAATTTTCCGGCACCCCATCTGCACACTCGTGTATAACAGCAGATATTTCATGGCCGGGTATCCTTGGATAATTAACCATTGGGTTTTTACCCAAATATGTTGTGAGATCAGATCCGCAAAAACCAACATATTTAATTTTCAGCAATACCTCGCCTTGTTTTATTACAGGCTTTTCTCTGTTAACAACCATAGCCACGCCTGGCTTTTCTATAACAACTGCTTTCATCTGTTTATAATTTTCTTTCATTTGCCACATGAAACTCGCCGGAGAAATAACCATCCCACTGAATGAGAACTTTTCTTATGACTCGTTTCATTTTCCACATTAAATATGTCCCTTACTACTTATACATACAAACCATAAACTCTTATGGCATTTTGTTTCAATATAGCATCCTGTTCATCTTCGGATAGTCTTTTCACCTGCTTTTTTACCAGTTCAACCCAACGTCCATACTTTATTCCAACCAAACACACCGGCCAATCCGACCCAAACAATAATCGATCAGGGGAAAACAACTCCAGCACAACATCAAAATAAGGCTGCAGATCCTCCTCTCTCCAATTTTCAAAATCAGCTTCTGTTACCATACCTGATATTTTGCAATACACATTATCCAATGCCGCCAACTGCTTCATATTCTCTTTCCAGGGAGACAAATAACCTTCCCTTATTTTAGGCTTAGCAATATGGTCAAGAACAAAAAGTTGATTTGGATGACTTTTAACAAACTCAATCACACAAGGAAGATGCTTATCAAAAACCAGAATATCATACACCAATCCAGCCTCAGTAATTTTCTTTATCCCCTCATTAAAATTCCGTCCAAGTATAAACCGTTCATCAGGCTCATCCTGAACTACATGTCGCAAACCTACCAACTTCTGGTAGCAACAATACCTTTCCAGCCATTTGTAAAAATCACCATTCTGAATTGGCAACCACCCCACAACCCCCCTAATAAAATCATGGGCCTTTGCCACTTCAAGCAACCAGTCCGTCTCAAGCAAAGACTGCCTGGCCTGAACTGTTACTACACCTTCCACCCCGGCTTCTTTTATTTCAGAAAGAAGGTCGCCAGGCAAAAAATCCCTCCTTATCCTGCTCATCCGGTCATCTATCCAGCCAAACTCTGCTGTATTATATTTCCAAAAATGATGATGAGAATCTATTACCATAGCACATGATTTATATGTAATTATAATTGGCAGATATTAAACCTTTCAATTTCATTTCTCTCCAAAATTCCTTTGGAATTTCTCTATGGAGAACATCCCAATTGCGCAGCATTGTTTCCTGCTTGCTAGTATTTAGTGCCAGAGATGAAACTGCAGGGTGAGACAAAACAAAATGAATTGCCGCATCAGATGCATGCACTTTATATATACTGCACAAATTATCAAAGCCATTTCTCCATGCTAAGATTTCTTTTCCCTGACTTGACTCCGGATCGACTTTTTTATAATCAAAAAAATCACTCCCGGTTACAAACCCTCCATGAAATATTGCTGAATTAATTACAGCAACCCCATCTCTATGCAACCGGTTAACGAAACCAAGAAATTCATCCGTATGTTTCATGATGGTAAAAGAATTAGCCAACATAACCCAATCAAACTTAACCTCCCCATACAGCTCCTCAATAACATGCCAATCTTTCGAACCAACACCCACAGCCTTTACCAGACCTTTCGCCTTCAGTTCAAACAAAGCTCTGTAAGCTTCTGTTATATCCAACAACCGCTTTTCCCTATCCTTTAACGAATCAGCACCAGTGAGGTATTCATCCGGATCATGCACCGAAACAAGCTGGGTTTTATACTTGCCCCCCAACAGTTCCTCTCCCTGTTCCCAACATTGAATAATCCCCTCATAACTTATCTTTTGCACGGCATCGTAGTTACAATCCACCCACACACCCGGTTCAAATGTTGGCTCCTCAGTCCGCAAGGGAATTCGATACCATCCCAACTTATTACTTATTGTTACCTGACCTGGATCAACATTCAAATCTCCCAACAACCTCCCTATCATCTCTAAAGACATGCCTGCCCCATACTTTCCGGCAGAATCGATCACAGGCTTTTCTGTACACATAAACCATCCTTGCACCAACCGCAACTTTTCATCATATGAAAGTTTTTTGTACAGATTTCCTAAATAACTCGTTCCAAACACAATAGAAGGGATAAACACCCCACTATTTCCTATTTCGTTACTACAATCAAAACTCATACAATACGTATATTTAAAACAGCTTTATTTTTGTATATGCATATGAGCCTATAATTACAAAGCAAAGCAAGGGGAGCAGATAAGATAAACTTACCCCCCATAAATCTATCATAAACCCATGCAAAGGAGTAATTAACGCACCACCCAAAATGGCCATTATCAATCCGGAAGAAGCAACTTTGGTTTCCGCATCACTCAAACCCTCACTACCCAAACCAAAAATAGTTGGAAACATCAACGACATACAACCTGAAATACCAATCAGGGCAAATACCCCTATTTTTCCACCCACATATACAACTAACAAACACAACACAATAGCCAACACCGAAGAAAACAACAAAAGAGACTGGGCCTTAAACTTCTTCATTAAAATAGTAAAGACCCAGCGTGCCACACTAAACAAGACCAGGGCGCCGGTATGAAACTGCAAAGCCACATCAGGAGTAACATGTAAATGCTCCGGAATATAAAAGTTTGTATAGGTCCATACTGAAATTTGTGCCCCAACATAAAAAAACTGAGCCACAACAGCGAAGGTATAATTTGCATTATTAAATAAGGCTCTGAAGGTTTTAAAAATATGAACATGTTCATGCTCATCTGAAACCTTTGGCATTTTTGTTATTGCAATAAGCATCCATACCAATGCAAGAATACCCGCAACGGATAAATAAGGAAAAATGACAATATGAAGTGTTTCATTAATTTTACTAGCTGGAATAGTAATATTACCCAGTGCATCAACAGGCATCCGTGACATTATTAATACCTGACACAAAACAATCCCGGTTATAGCACCAATTGGATTAAAGGATTGAGCAAAATTCAATCTACGAGTTGCTGTTTGCTTATCGCCCAAAGCTATAATATAGGGATTTGCATTCGTTTCCAAAATTCCTAATCCACAAGCCAAAACATAATATGAAACACAGAAATACACAAACTCCTGCAGCAAAGTGGCTGGATATAAAAGAAAACACCCTAATGCATATACCCCTAATCCTACCAGAACACCAGTTTTATAAGAAAACTTTCGAGAAATGGCCGCTCCCGGCAAAGCCATACAAAAATATCCAAAGTAAAATGCAAACTGAATTAAAGAGGCCTGAAACGTTGACAGCTCTCCAAAAACAGCTTTAAAAACCTTCACCAGTGGATCGGTTAAATTATTGGCAATTCCCCACCACATAAAACAACTAGAAAGTAATATAAAGGAAAGAATATATTTTTTCTCCAGTAAAACTCCCTTGGAAGATTGATTACTATTCATCTGCATAACACCCTAAAATGACTAATTAAACAATAGCACGATATCGTATCTCTATAAACCCACACTCTTTATACGGTAAAACAGCCTAACACTACAACAATGTACATACTGAACTATTATACAATCACATACCGACTATTAAATGCACTACAAATATAAAACAAAGTGCACTTTTCCTAATTACACATAAACGACCAGATATAATATTATATCGATATTTATTATTTTTGCAAAAAACACAAAGAACGGTATGGTGTCAAAAAATTTACACTTTATTCTTTTAAATATTGGATTTGCCACCCACAATGGAGACTGGAACTATACTAACGTAATTAGTCCCTTTGCAAGATTATACCTTGTTACAGGGGGAAAAGCAATGGTTACCATTAACGAAAAACAACATATCCTTAAACCCGATCACATATACCTCATCCCTCCCTATACAGTACACACCGATAGTTGCGCAGGTAATTTCAACTTGTACTACCTACACATATATGATGAGAGTTTAGACACTATTTCACTATATGACCAATTTGAATTCCCATTTGAGGTTAAAGCATCCGAATTAGATCAAATGCTTTTTAAGAGGATCTACGAGATAAACCCTAACAGGATGTTGAGAAAATATGATCCAAAAGAATATGATACGCCTTCCTTTTTGGACGAGAACTTAACAACCAGCAGAAAACGCCCGCTTTATGTCTCTATCGAATCAAAGGCAATAATACAGCAACTGATATCAAGGTTTATTGTTGGAGCTCAACAACAGGCCACTACCTCTGATCAAAGAATCATTAATGCTTTAAAATACATCAATACCCATATTAATACCAATATCAGGATAAAGGACATTGCAGACATATGCTTTGTTTCAACCGATCATTTTATCCGCTTGTTTAAAAAGGAAATGAAAACAACACCAACAAACTACATAAACCGGAAACGCATAGAAAAAGCACAATTACTATTAAGCCTTAACAGCGAACCTATCAAGCAAATTGCCTACAGTTTATCCTTCGACAACATATCTTACTTTAACAGGCTGTTTAAACACTTTACAGGCATTACTCCTGCCGAATATCGCAAAAGATTAGGTGGAACATTCAATATCGCAACATAACAAAAGGCAAAACCAGTCTGGAGCATAGCAGTTACGCCAATTGACAAATTAAACTAAATCCAATCAACACTAAAGAACTCTGGTTAATTAGGTGCTCCTTACTTTTTCTTTTATTGTCAATTGTTATTTAGTAGATTTGAAAAGAGAAACAATTCAACTATTGCAACATGGACGACCTTCTTATTATTGAAGAACTGGAAAAGGAACTTTCGAAAAAACTAAAAAAGCTGGAAAAGGTTGTTTGGTTTTTGAAAGGATACCAATGCAATAACTCTGGTCAGATTACTCACCTCAGCATCCAAAAAATCCGCTTAAAAGGACAATGGCCCAAAGCCTTATTTAAGTTACAAAATCTTGAATACCTAAACATTCAAGACAACAACATCAAACACATACCAGACGAATTTGGTAAACTTAAAAATTTAAAATGTTTGGATATCAGGAACAACCAACTCAAATCATTGCCAAAAACAATCACTAACCTACCTATGTTAGAAAAACTTTATCTGGGACAAAACGAATTTCAACAAATTCCTTCAACCATAAGCTCATGCCAGTCGTTAAAAACAGTTGATTTTACCGAAAACCAAATTACAAACGGCTGCGAACACCTGATCAATTCAAAATCCATAGAACAAATATACCTTCGGGGAAATCTACTGAAATCATTTCCTTTTGAGATAATTACCCAAAGAGAAATAACAGACCTGAACCTAATGGATAATATGATTAAGGAAATACCCAAAAAATCAAAATGGATCAAGAACCTTTATTATTGAAAAAACACTTTTCTGTAACCTTTCTTTTTGACTTTAAATGATGGAACATTCTAATAAACCACGATCACTTTATCCTGTGGGCCAACCAATTCACCAAAACAACTTGCTTCAATTCCATGTACACCCAATAGCCTTTCTACTTTACCTACTGCATCCGGTTCCACAGCTATCAACAAGCCACCGCTGGTTTGCGGGTCGCACAAAATATTTATCAACGCAGGATCATCAACTTTAATTTTTTCACCAAAACTGTCCCAGTTTCTTTTTGTCCCCCCCGGTACACACTCCATATCCAGATATTCATCTAACATATCAAATTTCGGAATATCTTTAAACCGTATTTGGGCAGAAAGATTACTTCCTTCGCACATTTCACGCAGATGCCCAAGAAGACCAAAACCCGTAACATCAGTCATTGCCTTTACCCCATCAATATCAGCCAGTTTACACCCGATATCATTAAGTTTACTCATGGATTCGGGAGCCACCTGCTGATGCTCACATTTTAACACTCCTTTTTTTTGTGCTGTAGTTAAAATACCAACCCCCAATGGCTTTGTCAGAAACAATTTGCAGCCTTTAGTTGCTGTATTATTCTGCTTTAACTTTGAAAACTCAACCCTTCCGGTAACTGCAAGACCAAAAATAGGTTCAGGACTATCGATACTATGTCCTCCAGCCAGCATAATCCCTGCTTCTTTACAAGCTTCACGGCCTCCATCCAGAACATGGCGGGCTACTTCAGGATCTATTTTATTAACCGGCCATCCCAAAATAGCAATAGCCATCAACGGTTTACCCCCCATTGCATAAACATCGCTAATGGCATTGGCAGCCGCTATTTTTCCAAAAACAAACGGATCATCAACAATTGGCATAAAAAAATCGGTAGTACTGATTACAGCAGTACCATCGCCAAGATCATAAACAGCAGCATCATCACGACTATCATTTCCCACCACCAGTCTTTCATCCACAATTGGATTAATACTACTAACCAACATGGCATCCAGCACCTTTGGTGCAATCTTACAACCACATCCCGCTCCGTGACTATACTGTGTGAGTTTTATTTTTTCAGACATTTTCCGTTATTTATAAAATATGAAACTACAAGAATCAGACAGTTCCCTGCTCAATAATTTTTTTGATCAACACAGCATTGCCGTCAGGATCAGAATCAACCAGCTCTATTTTTCTGATTTTACCAGGATCGCGTCTCATTACGCCCCTCATATAGCTTTTATCGTAATAATTTAAAGTATACATGGCTACCTGGAAGTAATCCTTATTTTCAAGAGCCTCCAACGCCAATTTTGTTACATAACCACCCAGTTTCTTTTTGATTTTATGGATCCCGTATTCCAACAACTCATTATCAAACCCGGCATAATCACCAACCAACACCTTAGCTCGCTGTTCTTTAGGCACTACCAAAAAATAAACAATGGCATTCCTGATCATCTCATACAAATCCATGGGCAGCTTTACGCTACCAATATTATGGCTCTCATCTTCAATATAAACAGGTTTTGAAAAATCAAGCCTGCGCCATATATCAAACAAGTTATTTTCAAACTGCTCCACCGTAGGCTGAACTTCTTCCCCAATACCGCCAAAAGCAGATCCTTTATGATTGGCCAATCCTTCCAGATCTACAATCTGACATCCTATATTTTCAAGCCTGTGCAAAATATGGGTTTTTCCACTACCTGTAAATCCCCCTATCACCTTTAAGTCAACCCCTACCTTAAATGAATCCAAAACAAAATTCCTGAATCCTTTATATCCCTTATCTATAACCTTAACATTACAAAAGCCATTCTCTTCAAGGTGTTTAGCAAAAGAGTGGCTCCGCATCCCACCACGCCAGCAATGCACAACTACCTTTTTATCAGGCGAAACCTTTTGTGACTCATTAATAAACCACTCAAGCTTTGGTGTTACATATTCATAACCCAACTCAATAGCAGCTTCTTTACTATTTTGCTTATAAACAGTTCCCACATGGGCACGTTCTTCATTATTGAAAAGTGGTATATTATAAGCTCCGGGAATATGCCCCTTTTCAAATTCTCCAGGAGAACGGACATCTATTACTGGTATATTTTCGTATTGAGAATAATATGTTTCAATATCAATATCTATCATAACACAAAAATATAATTTTAGAAGAAGACAGATAGCACAGGGGGATAGTTTTTCTGTATAACAGAAGTGGCAAAAAGCCAACAGGCATAAAACGTTCACCTGTTTGCATAAAAAAAGCAGCTATAAAACGTTTATACAGCTGCTTTCCAATCTTTAACCAAACCTAACCCTAAACTATGAGTTGCTACAAAGATAACGATATGTTCTTTATTTCCAAAAAATATTCTCACATTTTAAAATAAATTCTGTTTTACACCTGTTTTGTTGTAACTTTAATAGCATGATTTCCAATTCGAACATACAAGCAATATTTTTTAAAGCCATAAAAGAAAAACTTGGCGCAAACTATTCGCTTGTACATGAAATATCCGAATTGTTAAAAATAAGCTATGATAGTGCTTACAGGAGACTAAGGGGTGAAAAAAGCATATCAATGCAGGAAGCTATTGAATTAGCCAAACATTTTGACATTTCATTTGACGAACTTTTAAATAACGACAGCAATTATATTTCATTCAAACACTACCCCGTGCAACCCGGAAAATTCAGCGGATTAAAATGGCTGGATTTTATCTATTACTACATTAACCTCATCCACCAACACCCATTCAAGGAGATTGTTTACGCAGCAAAAGACCCTCCAATTTTCCAGTATTTTCAGTTTCCTGAAATTGCAGCTTTCAAATTCTTTTTTTGGGGCAAAACACTGTTTAGTTCAGCTGAACTTGAAGACAAAAAGTTTGATGTCAGATCTATCCATCCTGAAATAGAACAAAAATGCAAACACATTAGCAATATTTCAACCAAGATACCTACTACCGAAATATGGAACGAAGACACTTTCAGGATACTAATGAGACAGATTGAGTATTATTGGGTGTCGGGATATTTTAAAGGTAAAGATGATTTATCCATTCTGCTTGATAAAATTGAGATATGGCTTGAACATAACAAGAAAGAAGCCGAACTGGGTATGAGGTTCCTGATAGGAGAAGAATTGAAAGGAATTGAAAACTCATATACCTTGTATGAAAATGAGGTGGTTTTAAATGACAACACCATACATGTATCTTGTGGAGATACTTGTAGTGTATTTATGACCTACAATGTTTTAGGTTTACTGGTTTCTTCAAATCCAGACTTTTGTATGGGTATTGAAAACTTCCAGAAAGCTATTTTGTCCAAATCGAACCTAATCAGTCAGGTTGGAGAAAAGGAACGAAACAGGTTTTTTAACAAACTCCATATGATGACAGAAAACTTCCGAGCCACACATGGCGTATAAACTTAACACCTGATAGTTTCAATCAGATATAGCAGTATTAGGCATAAACCATTTTGCGTTGCTCCTTTACAACCTGCATTGTTTCATTTGGTTTGTCTAAATACCGGGCACTACGATACACGGCCCAGTAATATGCTTTTCGTGGAATCCATCGTGACAAATAATATATAAACTTATTTACCAATCCCGGAATAACGACCACTCCTGAACTTTTTAAAGACTTTAGACTTAATCGTGCTACTTTATCCGCACTCATCCACAACAAGCTGCCTACCAAACCATCACACACACTTCCTCTCTTAATCCTATTATGAAAGTTAGTTTTTATAAATCCCGGACAAAGAACCTGAATTTTCACACCCTTATCCTTTAAATCAACATGCAAACACTCAGAAAAACTAATTAGAAACGCCTTGGATGCACAATAAAAATAATTTAACGGAGATGGCAAGAAAGCAGACAAGGATGAAACATTGATGATGTTACCCGCTCCTTGTTCTGTCATTTTAGGCACAATGGAATGAATCAAATGTGTATATGCTGTAATGTATACCTGCAACATTTTTTGATGTGTAGAAAACTGCTCTTTAACAAATCCGTTTCTACAACCAAAACCGGCATTATTTATCAGCATATCAACCCTTTTTAACTTTTTAACACGATCAATAAAGCAGCCAAATTCATTTTCGTTATTAAAATCTACTTTATGGGCAGAAACCGGCACTTTATACTTTTTCTGCAAATATACCTTGGCAGACAGCAACCTGGTTTCATTTCTCCCTGTAATTAACAGGTGCCAACCTTTACCGGCTAAACAATTTGCATATGCCAATCCTAATCCACTTGTTCCTCCGGTGATTATTGCGAGTTTCATAATCAGAATATTTAAAATCACAACCAATTCACTTATACCATCCTAAAAGGTAAGAGTTCCTAACAAGAGAACCAACAAAAGTCATCCGATTTTCCCTGACAGCAATTCTTTTAACCGGACTAAATTCCCCATAAATACCTTTTTAATTACAGGTTCCTGAATCCATTGCGGAAACATGGGGGGTTCTTCCGAAAAAGTAGTAAATACTATCTTTGTCCTGGAATCATTAATTTTTATTAATTCCCAGGTAGCCCTGTAACTCTTCATACGCACTACACCCGTAACTTTATCCATTGCATAATCTACACTCTCAATCTTAATAATTGAATTGTTCTGATCAAGATTATAAACACTGTATTTCCCTATAAAATCCCTATTATTGAAAGGCCACGGCAAATCTATCAGAAAATGAAACAATGAACTTCCCCCTCTGTTAAATTCCGTCACCCTTATATTCTTCATCCATTTATCTACCGTAAGGTGAGAAGAAAGAAAGTTTTGGACCTTAGTGATATTACAAGTTGCAACAAACTCACCTTTTCGTTCCCTTACGCTCAGGCTGTCGTTTACACTTACCCAACGCTCATGAAGAGTAACTCCCTTTGTAGCTTTTACACAAATCCACTCCTCTTCACTATGTGTTTTAAACAACGATTCATATCTTACAAAGAATAAAGAACCCGGATAAAACACTCTCAACAATATATAAAGCACAATAATCATGACCTTAAATTTTAATTCATAATAAAGGTATGATGGGATTGGCACTATTTGAAAT
Source organism: Plebeiibacterium marinum (assembly GCF_026013615.1). Lineage (GTDB taxonomy): Bacteria > Bacteroidota > Bacteroidia > Bacteroidales > Marinilabiliaceae > Saccharicrinis > Saccharicrinis marinus_A. The sequence goes on along the minus strand of NZ_JAPDPI010000016.1, from coordinate 75,011 downwards.
TGATTATAAACAAGCTCGCAGTGCTAAATTGTTGTTTGTAATAATAAGCGAACCTTCACCAAATAGTGGTGATTAAATAATACTGTTTCAAACAGAAACAATGCTATACTTTAGTGAAAACCAATTCAGAAGTGCAGGTGACTGTGTTTATTTTTGCATATTTCCGTAAAATTCAAAGAAAACAAATAAAAATCGGCTGTTGTTATTCACAAACAGCCGAAACTCAATTACTAACTTATTAGTTATTACAGTTTTATTGGAACTCCTTTATAAAAATCAAGTATTTTATTCCTAAGAATATACTCGTACTTTGATTGCAACAGGTCTGACTGCGCCCTGATATAATCGGTTTTTGCCACATTATAATCAACCGAATTCACCAAACCCACACTAAACTTTTGCTCAGTATACCTAAACGATTCTTTGTAAGACTCTACAGCCTCATTACTCGAAAGATACTTATTATATGCCGCCATTGCATCGGCATACGCCTGTTGAATTTCTTTTCTTAAATCCAGTTTTTGTTGCTCCAGTGAATATTGGGCATCCATAACGCGTACCCTGGCACTCTTTACGTTGTTACGCGTTTGAAACTTATTAAAAACCGGAATCCTTAAAGTTGCACCAATGTAGGAGTTTTTGTTCGACTCAATCTGGTCACTAAAAGAGCGGTTGACATCTTCCGGATCATCTAAAAACCAGCTTGCCCTTGATCCCCAACTTCCATTCAAACTCAAACTGGGATAATATCCACTCTTTGCTATTTCCACATCATAATTTGAACTCTCCAACAGATGGTTTGCTCCCTTTATTTGCGGCATGATATCAACTGCGGCCTTGTAAACACTACCCGGCCTATCTAAAGATATTGCTTCCACCCCTGGTATTTCGGGCAATACAACATCAAAACCATCCACGTCCTCTAAGTCCAGCAACTGGGCAAGATTCAAAAGAGATAATGCCAAGCTATTTTGCTGCATAGTAACATTAAGGGCTTCTTTTGCGGCTTGCGACCTGATTTCGAGATAGCTCCCTTTTGCCTGACTTCCGGACTCCACTAATTTATTGGTCCTTTCTACCTGTTGCATTGTAACATCATATTGTTCCTGAGCCACTGCAAGTAATTCCTTGTCAAATAAAATCTGCAAATAATGTCCGGTAATTTGCAGTGCAATATCATTACGCAACTTTTCCGTTTGAGAAACGGCCGCTAATAAATTGGCATTATTTCGCTTAATGGTATTGTTTTGATTAAAGCCATTAAAAACATTCACCGAAGCCCCTACACCAATATTCATGCTTTGGATATCTACATTTACATTTGTTCCTAACTCCTGAATCCAGGTATATCCAAAACTATATCCCAACGAACTCTCTACGCTCATGCTCGGGAGTCGGTTTAGCTTACTCTGTTGCAACTCGCTTTTTTGGATACTTGTATTTAACTCTTGTCTCTTAATTGATATATTATTGTCAAAAGCATGATGAATACACTTTTCAAGGCTCCAAACCTCCTGAGCATACCCCTCCTGCATTCCTGTAGTTAGAAAAACCAGTAATATTGCCGCTATATTCTTTATCATTTGATTATTTTTTACATTTTGAATTGTGGATCAATAAAAACTCCTGCAATTATGACTTAGGTACTTTTATTTTATCATCTTTACTTAATCCTTCTTTCACTTCAATCTGGATTCCATCAGACAATCCTGTTTCAATTTCCCTTTTTTCGAATTGCTGGTCAGCAATTTCCACATCAACAAATGCCGAGTCATTACTAAACGTAATCAACTTTTCTTTGATCACATAAACACTGTCCCGTCTATCCAATACGATATCTGCAGTAGCACTATACCCTGAACGGATAAACTGACCTTCCTTAAGATTAACCGCTGCCTTAATTTCAAATTGTATGGCACCATTTTCCTCTACCCCTTTGGGAGCAATAAACTCAAGTTTAGCATTATATTTCTGTTCCTCAATAGCACCAATGGAAAGCTCCAGATCCATACCTTCCTTAATTTTTCCAACCTCTGTTTCATCTACCTTGCCTTTAAAAATCATATTTCCCATATCAGCTAAAATAGCTACAGTTGTTCCATCATTAAATGTATTACTCTTAATTACTGAGTTACCAACCTCAACCGGAACATCCAATACCATCCCATCGATTGTTGCCTTTATAATAGTATTTGTTTGAGCTCCCATTTTTCGGGTAACCCCCTCCTTAATCAACTGCAAGTTATTATCGGCTGCATTCATATCCTCCTTTGCATTTTCATAGGCCATTACCTCATCCAAATACTCTGATTCTGCTATAACGCCACCATCATACAGATCTTTTTTGCGCTTGTATTCTATTTCGGCATTTTTAAACCTGATTTTTGCCTTATTTAACTGACTCTCTGCATTATTAACCTGAACCATTTCAGGTATTATCTGCACTTTAGCAATTAACTCTCCTTTTTTTACTTCATCCCCTGCTTCAACATAAATTTCGGTAATAATACCAGACTCCTGTGGTTTAATTTCAATCTCTTTTCGAGGAATCACAGATCCTGTTGCAACAGTTTTCTTTACTATATCTGATATTTCCACCGATGCAGTTTCATAAACAACCGGATCTTTTTTTGACTGGTTGTACAAATAATATACTACCCAACCAAACAAAACTACTGTACTTATTCCTAATAATATTTTCAAAAACTTTTTCATTTCTTTGTGTATTTATTCGTGACGTAATGCTTCTATTGGTTTAATTCTAATGGCTTTCAATGCAGGAATAAGTCCTGCAACAAAACCTACAAACACAAGCATAGCTAATGATGCCAATGCTATAGGCAATCCAATTTCAGGATTTAAGAAGAAACTCTCTTCATCAGGAGGGGCCATGGCTCTGGACGCATCTACAGCCAGGTCGACCATATATAAAACAAAAGTTCCGAAGGCCAGGCCAATAAAGCCAGCTATGGTTGTTAAAAAAACCGACTCACTTAAAATTTGCCCGATAACTAACCTCGGACGAGCCCCAATAGCTCGTTGAATACCTATTTCTTTTGTTCTTTCTTTAACTATAATCAGCATGATATTACTGACACCTACAGCTCCGGCAATCAAGGTACCTAATCCTACAACCCAGATTAAAATATCAATGCCCAGGAATATATATCCCATGGTTTTAATTTCATTTTCAATATCCACTTTTCCTACAGCCTCTTCATCATCCGGGGAAAGCTTATGGTTTTCCTGAAGAATTACTTTTACATCCTCCATGATATCTTTGACCTTGGCTCCCTTTTTGGCCGTAATTCCAAAAAAATGCACATTATCACCATAGTTATAGGTTTGCTGCATTGAAGTAAAAGGCATGTATACCGTTTCCTTTTTGTTACTTCCGATATTGATATTTGGATTATTTGAACGGAATACGCCTACAACCATAAAATATACCCCATTTACACGAATATATTCTCCTACAGGATCCTCATCTTTATCAAACATCACTTCATACACTTTTTCACCAATGATGCAGACCTTTCTTTTCAGTCGGATATCCTCATCGTTAATATACCTGCCCCACACCATTGTGCAAGGATCAATCATCCGGTAAGAAGGGTAATCACCCATAACGTTAAAAGCTGCAGAACGCTTTCCTCTGACAATATTTTCACCATTGCGCAGATTCCAGCCACTTAAACGTGGCGAAATCACCTCCAGACCAGCAACCTCATCCTTTATCTCCTCAATATCCTTATTATTGATATTCCAGTGCCTGCCCCGTTTAAAACCTTCATAAGCCTTTGTTGTGGTTTCGGACCACATAAAGCCGCTATTGGTTGCAAAATCCTGTATGCCTGCCGTGATACCATTCTTCAGTCCATTTCCCGAACCCATCATTACAACAAGCATAAATATGGCCCAAAAAACCCCGAATGCAGTTAATGCACTTCGTAATTTATTTTTCTTTATGGCATTTAATATTTCCTGCCACCTGTCTCTATCAAACACGTTGTTGTTTTTTTAGGTTAATAATTATTCATCATGAAGAGCCTCAATGGGTCGGATAGATGATGCTTTTCTGGCAGGAATATATCCAGCAACCAGTCCGGCCACCACCAATATCAACAAGGCCCATAATGCAACATATAAATCTGCAGATGGATTCCAGAAGGCTCTTTCCACACCTCCTCCTGCTTGTTGTAACACCATGCTAACTACCGACAAAAGTCCCATTCCTGCTACCAAACCAAAGAAGCCTGCAAATGCAGTGATAAAAACCGATTCTGAAAGAACTAAACGAATGACAGAGAACGGTGTAGCTCCAATTGCTTTTCTGATTCCAATCTCCTTTGTTCGTTCCTTTACCAGGATAATCATAATATTGCTAACACCTACAATTCCTGCAATAATGGTCATTATCCCAATTATCCACACAAAAATTCGTATGCCGGTAAAAACACCTTGTGCTTGTTTAAAATGCTCCAAAGTATTCCATATTCCCAACGCCTGCTTGTCATCAGGAGACACTCTATGCCTTTGGGCCAGCAGCGTCCTGACTTCTTCTTCAATCCGCTTATTTTCAGCCACCGTAATAGCACTTGTGGCAATAGCCACTTCTCCCAACTTATTTACTCCATTAAACACCTTTTGGGCCGTGGTAAGCGGCAGGTATATTCTTTTACGTTCTTTGTCCTCTGGGTCTGTAAATATCCCCACTACTTTAAAAGGCACATCATTAACTTTAATGTACTTTCCTATAACATCTGTTTCGTCTTTAAACAGGGCTTTCTTAATTGGATTAGAAAGAATGGTTACTTTACGATGCTGATCAATATCGAGCTGATTGATATATCTCCCTTCTTCCTGATTCACAATCTGGATTTTATTGAATTCGGGCATAATGCCCTCGGTTCTAAAACTGCCAAACTCGTTTTTATAAGTTATCCGGGCTTCACCCCTGATAAAAAAGCGACCCGAAATATTATCAAAGTCATCGCCGAATTTCCTTTTTAATTCTTCAACATCCTGGTCTGTAAACTGAATCCTTCGCCCAGCTTTCAATCCATCATAAGCAACCTGGGTTCTGCGACTCCATATCCAAAGTGCATTTTTAGAGGTACCACTAAAGTTATTTTCCATACCGTTTTGCAAGCCTTTACCCGACCCCAAAAGCAATATTAACATAAAGATACCCCAGGCAACACTAAATCCGGTCATTATTGCCCTGAGTTTATTCTGTCGCAACGTAGATATTATCTCTTGTAAATAATCAAACATACTGTAATAATTGTGTATGGTTTACTAATTAACTACTGCAGTTGCCGGAGCCATTGAATTGATATGGTTTGGTTCAATCAGTCCGTCTTTTAATCGTATAATCCGCTGTGTCCTTTCAGCAATATCGTTCTCATGGGTTACAATAATTACAGTAATGCCAGAATCGTTAACGCTTTGCAATATATCCATCACTTCGTAAGATGTTTGCGTATCAAGGGCTCCGGTTGGCTCATCGGCCAGGATTATTTTTGGTTTTGATATTAACGACCTGGCTATGGCAACTCTTTGTTTCTGGCCACCGGACAGTTCACTTGGCAAATGCTCACTCCAATCTTTTAAACCAAGCCTGTCAAGGTACTCCATGGCCATCATATTTCTCTTTTTTCTGCTCACCCCTTGATAATAGAGTGGCAACGCAACATTTTCCATTGCATTTTTAAAGGAAATAAGATTAAATGACTGAAAAATAAAACCAATATACTGGTTTCTAAACTGGGCAGCTTTTCTTTCGTTCATTTGACGAATCAAAATATCGTTGAGCAGATATTCGCCCTGGTCATAGTTATCAAGAATACCTAAAATATTTAAAAGGGTTGACTTTCCTGATCCGGAAGAACCCATAATAGAAACCATTTCGCCTTCTTTAATGTCTACATCTATACCCTTGAGTACATGAAGAGAATTAGCTCCTGTTCGATAAGATTTATGCAAACCATTTACCTTGATTACACTTTTACTCACCTGACAAAGATTTAAAGTTAATAATGTGTTTATTGACAAGCCATTTTAATCAATCTCCATTCCAAAACACCCAACCACCTGTATATGTTTGCATTAACCCTATTTGCCAAATATAAAAAGTGTCCACTTTTGATATAATATTGTACGTGACCGTACACTAAAGTCATATCACATTACAAATTGCCACCTCCCAAACAAATTATGTACACAAACGCACACCCATCTCCATATCCTTCTGATTTACTACCAATTGAATAAACCAAAATATGTTCGGAATATAAACGAGCTATCGCCTAAGCGAATAAATACAATCCCGACGAAGTGTACAATTAAATCGCTTTTGACAATCCCCAATAGTCTGAAACCATTGACAAAAAAGTAAAAAATACGAAACTTATTGAAAACGAAAGAAATGTCAGGTTGAATTCTGTTTTTGGCAATGAATAATAAGTAAGCAATAATTTGTATAAATAGGAAATCATAAACTCTACCATAAAAGTGCCTATAACAACCATTATAACAAAGACGATAAATCTAACGCTAATCTTTAAGGGATCCATAATTACATTGAGCTTTATTAGTTATAGAAGCAAATATATGGATCAACAAAATAGTTCTCCTATTTTATAACGTGACAAAAGCGTGACAGGCTTGTGACAAAGGTGTGACGTTAACATTTTTGAGTCCATTACCTGACCAAATTGTTAAAAACACCACTTCAACCTTAGATAAATACCCAACGACTCATTTTCGCCTTCAAACGAAAAATATTGAGACACTGCACTAAAACTTAAATTATCATTTACCGAATAATCAACAGTAGGCCCCAAATAAAATTTATCAAAGGCAGGAAATCCAAATCCCATATATGACATAGATATATTTAACAGCGGATTCACAGGCCAACTTACCGACAACATATAAGAATGCTTGTCGATACTAAGGTTTTTAATTGATCTTTGGGCGTGGACTAAAGAAGTATAATCACCACTGTATCCGCCCTTATTCTCCATATAAAAATACTCTGTTGAGAGAAGCAACGAATTTTTCAACATATAATTGGCTCCTACAGCCAATAACAACTGGTTTTTACTATCCTCTTCCCTATCTATCAAATAGGAAGCTTCTCCATAGAAACCAGCACCCAAAATATCTCCTCCCCAACCGCAACCTACAATCCAGTCACTCTTTTCAATTATACCTGAAATCAACTGCACATCATACCCCAGCACCGTAGACCGATATAGGGCAGCTGCTGTAATATCATTATCCCTATTCACTTTTAGCACTGCTTCAAGATTTGAATTAACTCCTGTAAAATACTGCAACCTTAGCCCATCCATCCCAGGCCGCTCAACATAATCAAAATCAAAATACGAATACGAATTAAAAATATCATTAGGATTCCAAATCATCGTTTTGCTCCAATTCACTCTCTGCCTTCCTACCTTTGCCTGAAAATCACCACTTACATATTCAACCCATAGTCTGTCAATATTAGTATTAAGCAAATAATTACTCCTTGACTCCCAATTAAAGCTCAAATCAAGAAACCCTGGATCATTAGTCATTAAATGTTTAAAAATTGGCGTTGACTCAACTGTTTCGCCCCAGAACAACCTATTTCTGAAAGATATTTTTGAATTTAACTTATCATTAATCTGGTATCCCAAGTTTATCCTGTTATGCACCAAAAAATCAAAACTCGTTTTATCCTGACTTTTTACATATACCATAGATGGCATAACAGACACAAAACCAGAGAAATCAAGCTCTTCTTGTGCCATAACATTATCTGCACCCCAAACAACTAATAGTACTAAAACAAATATTTTATTTTTAACGGACTTCATCATTGATAACCTTACCATCCTCAAAAGTAATAACTCTTCGGGCCATTTTTACAACCCTGGCATCATGCGTTGCAAAAATAAACGTAATATTCTCCTTTTTATTTAACTGAAGCATTATATCAAGTAAATTTTCAGTTGACTTTGAATCCAGGTTAGCCGTGGGTTCGTCTGCCAACACAAATTTGGGTTTTGATGCCAAGGCCCTGGCTACAGCAACCCTTTGTTGCTGTCCTCCACTTAATTGCAATGGTCGTACATTTGCTTTATCGGGTATACCCACAGCTTCCAGCAACTCCCGGCTCCTGACAGCACGTTCTCTTTTGCTAATACCTTGGAGCTCCATTATAAATTCAATATTTTCAGAGGCCGTTAAAACAGGGATCAGGTTGTATGCCTGAAACACAAAGCCAATGTTTGTCAACCTGAACTTTGTCTTCTCTGCCGAGGATAATTGATCTATCCTGACGCCACCAATTTCAACACTACCTTCCGTTGGCAAATCAAGTCCCCCCAACAAATTCAGAAAAGTTGTCTTCCCAGCGCCAGAGGGAGCTACCAGTGCAGTAAATTCACCCTCATCAAAAGTAAGATCAACTCCGTTTAAGGCCTTTACAGGAATCTGTTTTTGACTATATACTTTATGTAAATTTTTAATCCGAATGATTGACATAGCTCTAAGATTTATAAATTAGACAGACTGCAACGCCTGTGAAGGGTTCAGTTTTAAGGCTTTTATTGCAGGATATACCGAAGCGACCAAACCTGTGAACAACACAAGTCCCACAACCCCGCTAACCATTTGAAAATTATATTGAGGATAAATAATGCTATCATACCCCATTTCCGCAAGACCTTCGGCCCACATGGAAAGGTTTATTCCGGATTTACCGGTCCAGTGAGTTGTAATTATTCCAGCTGCCACTCCAATCAACCCGCCAACCAAAGCAAGCATACTTGTTTCATATACAATCATCTGAAATATCTGATGTCGCTTCATTCCTATTGCCATTAACATACCGATCTCATGTACCCGTTCCATTACCACCATCAACATGGTGTTAACAACTCCAAAACCCAGAGCCATAAGAATAATCATAACAAAAACATACATATAAGCGTTCATGGTTTCGGTAATATACCCTAACTCGGGCGAGATCTCTCTCCAGGACTCAACCCGCAACCCCTTTGCAAATTGTTCGATTGAATTCCTGACTATATCCACCCGGGTAGGATCTGTACATCTTATTACTATTTGATGCGACATTCCTTTGGGAATTAAAAGAAGTTTCTGCAAATCAGCATCCCTCACAAACATATTGCCTCCATCGAATCCTGTATTATTAGTCTTAAAAATACCCGCAACCCGAAAAGCCCCACCTGTAAAATCACCATTGCAATCCTGAAAACGGACAATCAATTTTGAACGCAGTTTTAACTTTAATTCTTTGGCCAGCTCCTGACCAACAACAACAGGATGCCTCTTTACTCCAGAAAACCAGGCTCCTTCAACTAATTTTTCAGATACATCAACAACCAAAGAATCTTTTCCTGCATCAACACCCAGTACCTGAATGCCAACAGCTTTTTCTGCCGAAGCCACCATTGCCGACACAACCAACCTCCCCGAAGCACAAACAATGTCTCCTTGCCGTTCGAGATCCCTAATTAATGTATCACTCTCAAAAAACAAGTTAACATCCTCTGCCAGCTTAAAGCCGGGCTTTTGTATCTGGATATGCGAAGTTTCAGTTTCAATTCCTGATTTTAAACGTTGCATCATCCAACCATACATAAATGTTGTAGTAAAAACCCCGGCATACATACCTACAATAAGAGCAGCTATAACAATCCAACTCCTAAGCGGATTTCGCCAAATATTACGCCATGCAATTTTTAAAATCATAGACTATTATTTAATACCAGATACTAAACCCAAACACCATTTATATATTACCTGAATATGTTAAGCCAATCCACATTACCCTTTTAATGCATTTACACCACTCATTTTCATGATACGCACAAACGGAAAAACAGAAACAATTATTGTTATCAAAAAAACAGCAACCATTTGATTTATAAAAACACCTGCCTCCCATGAAAAAAACATATAAGGCTCAAAACCGAGGTCGGCCATCCATTCGGCCACCTTACCCGTTAGCGGAATTGGGTTATGATAAAAATAACCGACAACCGGCAAGCTGCCTAACAATCCTGAAACCACTCCCAGCATTCCCATAAAAAGAGTTTCATAAAAAACTGTAATTGCCAACTTATACTTTAGCATTCCAACCGCCATCATCACACCAAACTCCCTTCTTCGCTCAGTAACCATCATCATTACCGTACCCAGTATACCAAACATGATAACAATATAAAGCACCCCTTTCATTACCAAAGCAGAAGACCTGTCGCTTTCTATTTGCTGAATCATATTAGGAAACATCTCTACCCAACTTCTAATTTTATAAGGTTTAGAGATGTTGTTTTTCAAAACGGGCAACACTCTTTTCATTATCTTATTATCCTTTACAACCATTACATATGAAGTCAGCAATCTTTCTGCACCATAAAACTCCTGCGCCTTTTTTAGCTCCATATATACTAACCGCCTATTCAGGTTTGGATTTGGCAATTTAAACAAACCTCTTACGGGGTATTTGCCCGCAGCTGTAATACCATGATACCCCTGTCCGAACAAAACGACCGTATCCCCGACTCCCACCTGTAACTTTTCGGCCAACCGGAAACCTATCAACACCCCCTCATCATCACCAGACAGGAACGCTCCTTCAATAATTTTACCTGCAATTGAAGTCAATGCATTTTCTTTCTCCAGATGCACCCCCATAACCATGGCCCCTTTTGTATGTTCTCCACCAGACAGTAAAGCAAAACTCTCCAAACGGGGTATTATATAGTCAATACCATCAACTGCCATTACCTTATTTACAAGGGAATCACTTTCAAAAAAGGAATTATTGATGCTTTTATCTTCCCAGTAATCCTCATTATGAAGCTGAATATAACCGGAATAGAAATTGACAAGATTCGAAATCATGCTATTATACGAACCTTCTTGCATCGATCCCATCAGGGAACACAAAATAACTCCAAAAAACACAGAGGAAACCGTAATAAGTGTACGCTTCTTATTTCTCCATAAATTTCGCCAGGCAATAACAAACAACCTCATCCCCCCTATTTAATTCGTTTCATATTTTTAACCGAGAAAAAATCATCATCTAAAGGCATATCAAATTCTACATTAGTGAATTCCATGGTGGTTTTCTGTCCTTTTTTATCCTCAGGAACGATCTCAAAAAATGTTGGCATTACCCTATCTCCTATATTTTTGATTTTTGATAGTGATTCCGTATTTATTAAAAATCCATCCTCGTCATAATATTCATTCCTCAGGGTCATATATCCTTCTTGGGTAATCCAGCAAACAATCTTTCCCCATACTACTACTGCATCTTCCTTTGGGATCAATTCAATTATCCAACAATCATATCCATTTTTCTCTTCCTCTCCTATTATGTTGTGAATGTAATCCTCTACTATCGAAGCCCCTTTTACCAGGTCATCATTGGTCATATCCGAACCCATCCATGATTGCATCATCATGCTTGGAGGTATCTTGATCATTTTATCTATATCCGGAAGGTAGTTCCACATATCTTTTTGCCTTTTTAAAAACACTTGTCCTTTTTCTCTGGCCGGAAAAGTTATATAGATCATGGAATAATCAACACCTTTACTCCAACCTTTAAATTTCAGTGTCCGTTCCCATTTAGTCCTTACCACTTTCATTTCCATTTCAGTATAACTGGTCTTACCCCTAAGCAATTCATTTGCACGATCTATGATATCACGTGCTGTAACCTGTGCCACAAGAGCCCCTCCGCTGCAAGTCACAACAACAAATAACAATACACCCACTCTCCATCTTAAAGAAAAATTAAATTTCATCTCATTATAATTTTTATTTCCAAAGGTATTCGATGCCTGTCCGTGTGTGCAAACAGGGAACTCGCCTATAGTGCCATCCCTGGGAGAGAAAATTTTCTCATGGCTCGTTTCATTAGTTTAAACATTATTTATTTTGGCACTTTATCACCATAAAGCTACATTTTTTATCTTCCATTTTAGCACCAGGGCAAAAGGAATTGACCATTCTCTCAAATTTAGAAAGAAAAGCAACAAACAGGAAAATAATTTACTTTTTTAGAGAAAACTCTTGTAAACTGTCGTGTTTTTTTTACATTTTTATAGCCAATTTTCACAACACTCATCGAATAAATATTTTTAGACTTGAAAACAGGTATTGTATTTAAATCAACAGGAAGCCGCTACCTGGTTAAAACCCCTCAAGGGGAAGATGTTAATTGTACTATAAAAGGAAAGTTACGTTTAAACGACATTAAGAGCACCAATCCCATTGCTGTAGGCGATCAGGTTTCTTTTTCAATGGAGGAAAATGAGGGAATAGGTGTTATATGCGAAATAAAGGAAAGAAAAAACTATATTATCAGGAAGGCCTCAAACCTTTCTAAACAAACACACATTATTGCTTCAAACATTGATCAGGCTCTTTTACTGGTAACCATTAATTATCCCATAACCACCCCCGTGTTTATCGATCGCTTTTTGGCATCAGCCGAAGCATACAGGATACCTGTAAAAATAATATTCAACAAGGTAGACCGGTATGATCAAAAACACCTGTACGCCCTGAGCGAAATGCGCAGTATATACGAAAATATTGGTTACCAAACCTATACCATTTCAGCAAAAATGCATGATGACCTAAGTATAATAGTAGAACTTTTAAAAGATAAAGTAAGTGTTATCTCCGGCCATTCTGGTGTTGGAAAATCCACGTTGATCAACAGGATACAACCCGGTTTAAATTTAAAAGTTGCCGAAATTTCAGATATACACCAAAGCGGCAAACATACTACTACATTTGCCGAAATGCACCAACTCAATTTTGGCGGTTATATAATTGACACGCCAGGTATCAGAGGCTATGGATTAATAGATATTGAAAAAGAAGAATTATACCATTATTTTAAGGAGTTTTTTGAACACTCTCACAACTGCCAGTATAGCAACTGCACCCATACCCACGAACCGGGCTGTGCAGTAAAGCAGGCTGTTGAAGATGAAGCAATTGCTCTTTCCAGATATCAGAGTTACTTAAGTATTTTCGAAACCAAACAGGAGAAATACAGATAACTAATCTTCTGTGCTTTATTGCGTATTATTTTCATTATGAAGAAACCAATTGCCATTGCTATATCGAGCATTGCATTTTTAATTATTTGCAATATATATTATTATCGCGATACATACCTGTGGCAAATTGACACCCAAAAAACAATCCTGACCAAACAGCTAAATGCCTGCAAAAAAGAAAGCAAAGACCTTTTAACTGAGATTGAATCCAATGCCACGATGCTATTTAATGAAGATGGCCTGACACAGCTCTTTTCGCATAGCTTACATTGTTCTCATATTAAAGAAAGGATTGAACTCATTTTTAACCGATATACCTCAACAATAAAAAACTTATCCATATATGATACCAAAGGGAATTGTTACAGCATAAAAAAAGGCCCCAACAATTCTCTCATTACAAAATTCAGCAATGGCTATAGAAAAGAAGAGTTTAAACGCACAATTAGTTTCGACCAAAAATCAAACACCTTTAGCATTAGCCAACCCCTATATAACAATACCCACATATATGGATACCTTGTGTATAATTTCAACCTCCAATTGTATTATGCTGAAATATTTAAAGGCTTTAACATAAAAGGCCATCAATTTCAATGGATTGCAGATACGGATTACCATTTACTGTTCTCAACAATTCCGGAATTAGAGATTGACGATCTGGCAAAGGATACACAAACAGCACTATCTGATTCGGGCAATCAAGTAATCCACCACCTGCACATCAACAACATAAAAACAAAAACACTAACCGTATGCCAAAAACTAAAGTTCACAACCCAGGATCTTATCATAGCATTTTCCCTGCCAATAAAACCAATTACATATTCAATCCTTAAAAACTCCTCCATTATTGCTCTTATCAGCCTTATTATAATTTTATTTATTATATACGCATTTACACAATATTCGCAAAAACAAAAAGAGTCAAAAGAACGGCTTGCCCAATCAGAAGATGCCCTTCGAAAAATACTATACTTTGCCCCGGTTGGCATTGTAATGGTTGATTATGAAGAAAAAGTAAAATTAGTAAACAAGGCTGCTTTAAAAATATTTGAATGCGATAATGAAGAAATATTACTCGATGAAGTGGCCAATGAAAAAATCATATTTGAAAAGAAAAGGACGATCATCAGGTCTGACATCTCAATGTCGTCAAAGAAATACGTTTTTAACGACAACACTCCACACAAACAGGTTATCCTAACTGAAAAAATACCATTTTACAATCAAAACAAAAAGTATTTTATTATTACATACATAGAGATCACGCCTTTTGAACAACTAGCACTAAACGACAAGGACCAGATTGCCCAAACAAGATTCATCGCCAACATAAGTCACGAGTTAAGAACACCACTCAATGCCATTATCGGAATGACCGATATGCTACTTACAACTCAGTCTCCAAACCAAACTGATAAAGAAATGTTGAGTGTGGTAAAAAGATCGGCAGACACATTGCTTGGCTTAATTAACGACATACTTGATTTTTCCAAGATCCAATCAGGAAAACTGGAAATAGAAACCATCCCTGTTAACCTCGAAAATGAGATTGAAGCCTCCATAAAAGACTTCGCCAAACTCGCAGAAGCCAGGTCGATTGAATTAACATGGGATACAACAGTACAACTCCCTAACGATTTCAACACAGACCCACTGAGATTTAGACAGATATTAAACAACCTGATCAGCAACGCCATAAAATTCACACCTTCAGGGAAAGTGCACCTTCATATTTCGGAAACCACATCCTTAAACGGTGGCTCAGCCTTACAGTTTAAGATTTCGGACACAGGAATTGGCATCCGCAAGGAGAAGCTTCAAATAATATTCAATCCATTTGCCCAGGAAGATGGAAGTACTACGAGGAAATTTGGAGGTACCGGCCTTGGCACCTCCATCTCGAAAAACCTGGTAAAACTTTTGGGAGGTGAAATATGGGCAAACAGCCCTTCGTCAATCTCCACTTCAGTCGAATATCCCGGAGCAGAGTTTATCTTTTCGATTCCTTACAGTAGCCAGCACAAAGTAAAAGATCTCGACTACTCATATATTTTATCGTACACACAAATTAATGCCCTTATCATAACGGACGAATCGCTGCATGTACAAAACATCGTTAAAAACATTATGGCATTGGGTATCAATTACAGAATTATGGCACCCTCCCAGGAAACCATACAGTTGCTAAAAAACAGAAACAATACCCAACTCATTATAATTGACCACCGACCAGACTTCAGAGGCATAGATTTTTTACAACAACTATACAGTCACAATCTGTATAAAAATTACACCATTGCGCTCCAAAGCTCAGATTTTGAAGCTATGAACAATAATCTGGCTAAAAAACTGGGTGCTGATGCTTATTTAAGGAAACCTATTCGTTTGCATACTTTCCAAAACCTGCTGTTGAAACACTTTAAATCAGTGAAATTTCCGATAAATACAGTTGGGAAGGTGGTTCCAAACGATATTCGCATATTGGTGGCTGAAGACAACCTGTTTAACCAAAAAGTCGCCCAAAACCTATTTAGAAAAATTGGCTATGAAATTGATCTTGCCAATAATGGAAAAGAAGCTGTCGCTAAATTCAAAGAAAACAAATACCACATCATATTTATGGACCTGTCAATGCCGGAACTGGATGGTTTTGATGCAACAAAAGAATTAAAATGCTATGACGAAAACTGCCCGGTGATTGCAATGACGGCCAATAACGATGACACTCAAAAGCAAAAGGCCTTTTTATCGGGTATGGATGACTTTATTGCCAAACCGGCAAAAAAAGAGGAAATAACGCGTATGATAATCAAATACTGCTCCCAATAACCAAACAATTGTTTTACACACAATTCCAACAGACAATAATAAGCCAGCATTTCCCGTTATAGAGGTTTAACTACACAATCTGATATGACAAAAAATTATTACACCTATAAAAAAAGATATAAACTCATTATTTTACTTGGAGCGGTAATAATTGGGGCATTTTCTTCCATTTACACAAAATCTTTAGTTGATGAGCTCAAAGCTGAAGAGCGAAAAAAGGTAGAACTCTGGGCTGAAGCTACAAGGCAATTGGTTAAACCCGGCAACAACGACAATTCTATAGGTCTGACTCTGGAGGTCTTAAAAAACAACACTACAGTCCCTGTAATCCTTACTGACAATGCAAACAATATTCTCCACCACAGGAATCTGACTGTTCCTAAAAAAAACGATGAAACATACCTGAAAAACAAACTCCAGGAGTTAAAATCGGAAGGCAAATACATTGAGATTGACTTAGGTGACAACGAAAAACAATACCTGTATTATCAAACTTCAACTCTGCTTATTAAACTTACCTGGTTTCCTGTTATACAGCTTTTAGTAGTATCTATATTTGTATTCATAGCCTATCTGGCGTTTAGCAATTCCAGAAAGGCAGAACAAAATCAGGTATGGGTGGGCATGTCAAAAGAAACAGCCCACCAACTTGGCACCCCCATAACCTCCCTCATGGGATGGGTGGATTACCTCGACTTAAAAATAAACGACCCGGAAACCATTGGCGAAATAAGAAAAGATGTTACGCGACTTCAGAATATTGCAGACCGTTTTTCTAAAATCGGATCAAAACCTATTTTGAAGAGTATAAACCTTAGCTCTACAATAGACAATTGTGTTAAATATCTTAAAACAAGATCATCAGACAAAGTAATTTTTAATGTTGATATTGAACCCGATATAAAAACAGAGGCAAACAGCACCCTTTTGGAGTGGGTATTGGAAAATCTAATAAAGAATGCCATTGATGCCATAAAAGGCTATGGAACAATTACCATTTCGTCACAAGTACATGATTCTTTTGTAGCTATAGAAATATCCGACAATGGCAAAGGAATCCCCCGCAAGAATTTTAAAACCGTTTTTGATCCTGGTTACACGACCAAAAAACGAGGCTGGGGACTTGGACTTTCATTAACCAAAAGAATTATTGAGGAATACCACAAAGGAAAAATATATGTAAAAGAGTCTGAACCTCTTAAAAAAACCACTTTTAGAATCATTCTACCAACACACGTATCCAACTAACAGAGTGCACGTTAACCACACTCAAATAAGTTCCACTGAGAATACAAAAATAAATTTTATATTTTTCTTCTCTACTACTAGATATTTTTATACTTTTGCAAAGTTTTTATATAAGGTGAAATGAATAAGCTAAAAGATTACAACATAGCCTTTAAGGGATTAAAGGATGGCAAACATGATTTTCACTATAAAATTGAGCAACCATTTTTCGAAGCAATTGGAAATTCGGTAATAGAAGTCGGAACATTTGATGTTGATGTGGTAATGGATAAAAAATCCCAGATGCTACAATTCGATTTTAACATTAAAGGGGAAGCCGAAACTGTTTGTGATAATTGCCTGGGTAAAATGACATTGCCGGTTTCATACCAGGGAAGGATGTACGTTAAGTTTGGGATTATGTACGATGAAGCAAGCGACGAAATCATCATACTTCCTCATGAAGAAAACGAGTTTAATGTAGCTCAATTGATATATGAATTTATAGTGGTAAGTATGCCTTTACGATCTGTCCATGAGGATCCTGAAGATTGCGACCCGGAGATGATTAGCAAACTCGAAGAGTTTTCTTCGGACAACCACGGTCAAGATATTGAATCAAAAGAAGAGATTGACCCCAGGTGGGAAGCTCTGAAAAAATTAAAAGATAATAATAGTAATTAGTAAAGTTGTTATAAAATGGCACATCCTAAAAGAAAGATTTCTAAAACTAGAAGAGACAAGAGAAGGACGCACTACAAAGCAACTGCTCCTGCATTAGGAGTATGCTCTAACTGTGGTTCAGCTGTAAAACTTCACACCGTTTGTGGAGAGTGTGGTTATTACAGAGGAAAACTAGCTGTTGAAAAAGAAATTACAGCATAACTTTTTTTTGATTAAAAAGTACTTTTTTTAAATTTGCCTTGCATTAGCAGGGCAAATTTTGCTTTAGGGCATTTGTAATCGAAAAGGGGATGCCTGAAACTTCAGAAAAAAAGTAGTTAAGTCCTTTTATATCAAAAAGGAAAGCATTTGCTATTTCTAACATTTGACTGCCGAAATTCAGTCGAGAAATTATTTAACATGAAAAAAATTAACGCTGTAATCACTGGTGTAGGAGCATATCTACCCGATTATATCTTGACAAATGAAGAGCTAAGCTCCATGGTTGATACCTCTGACGAATGGATAATGACTCGGGTTGGAATCAAGGAGAGGCGCATACTTAAAGGCGAAGGCAAAGGTGCATCTGACCTTGGGGCAGAAGCTGTTAAGGACTTGTTGAAAAAAACAGGAACTTCAAAGGAAGATATTGATTTAGTAATTTGCACAACAGTTACACCAGACCACATGTTCCCGGGAACATCAGCAATTATTTGCGACAAAGTTGGGATTCACAACATACAGAGCTTTGATATGAACGCTGCCTGTTCAGGCTTTCTTTACGGACTGGACACTGCTTGTAAATATGTTCAATCAGGCAGTCACAAGAAAGTAATTGTAGTTAGTGCCGAAAAAATGTCGTCGATTACAGATTACACTGACCGCACCACCTGTGTTTTATTTGGTGACGCAGCAACTGCTGTACTAATTGAACCTACTGAAGAAGAAATAGGAATAAGGGACACCATTTTGCGAAGCAACGGAATAGGAAGACACCATCTTGTTATGAAGGCTGGGGGATCTGTAAAACCTGCTTCACACGAAACCGTTGACGCCAAAGAACATGTGGTTTATCAGGAAGGCCAGGCAGTGTTTAAACATGCAGTTTCGAACATGGCCGATGTTGCGGTTGAGATTATGGAGAAAAACAACCTTGAGTCAGATGAGGTAACCTGGCTTGTTCCACACCAGGCAAACCTTAGGATTATTGATGCCACAGCAAGAAGGATGGGAATCAGAAAAGATCAGGTAATGATCAATATTGAGAAGTATGGAAATACAACATCCGCTACTATTCCACTTTGTTTGTACGAATGGGAAAAACAACTTAAAAAAGGCGACAATATCGTATTGGCAGCCTTTGGCGCAGGATTTACCTGGGGATCTGTATACCTTAAATGGGGATACGATTCAAAATAACTATTCAGACAGAATAATATACCATATATCAAAAAAGGGTGACTTCAATGAAGCCACCCTTTTTTAATTTCCTTATGTTTTATTATGCTAAAACTTCCACAGCTTTATTTACCCTATTTATGGTTTCTTCCTTACCTACAAGCTCTGCAATCGTCATTAAATCCGGGCCAAAACCGCCACCCACTAATGCCAACCTAAAAGCATTCATCACAAGGCCAAAACCCAATCCTTCTTCTTCTATCCTAGCAGCAATCACTTCCTTTATTGCATCCGCAGTCCAATCCGAAACACTTTCTAAAACTCCTGCCAAATTACCCATAAACTGAGGCACATCACCTTTCCATCGCTTTTTAACCACTTTGGCATCATACTCCTCCGGAGCCACAAAAAAGAAAGAAACCTGCTCCCAAAGATCCGAAACAAAATTTATGCGCTCTTTCACCAATCCAACAACCTTCTCAACCAAATCTATTTCAGCTACAATACCCCGGGATTCCAACTCCGGCATAAACTGCCCGGCCAACACCGAATCCGGTGCATTAACAAGATATTGGTGATTAAACCACCTTGCCTTTTCCGGATCAAAACGAGCTCCCGACTTATTAACCCTCTCAATAGAGAAAGCCCCGATCAATTCTTCCATGGAGAAGATCTCCTGTTCAGTGCCGGGGTTCCATCCCAACAAAGCCAACAAATTAACTACAGCCTCAGCAACATAACCTGACTCCCTGTAACCCGAAGCGATTTCTCCTTCAGGCGATTTCCATTCCAACGGAAAAACCGGGAACCCGGCCTTGTCACCATCCCTCTTACTCAACTTACCCTTTCCGGTTGGTTTCAAAATCAACGGCAAGTGCGCAAAATCAGGGCGCTCATTTTCCCATCCCAATGCCTTGTAAAGCATAATATGCAACGGAAGTGATGGCAACCACTCCTCTCCCCTGATCACATGGGATATTTTCATGGTATAATCATCCACCACATTAGCCAGGTGGTATGTCGGTAATCCATCAGACTTAAAAATTACTTTATCATCCAATATAGCCGTATTAAACTTCACCTCTCCCCGGATCATATCAACAGCAGAAACCTCAACCCCCTCAGGCATTTTAAACCTGACCACGTAAGGCTCCCCTTTTGCAATCAACTCCTCTACCTCATCACCAGACATACTCAATGAATTGCGTAAACTCAAACGGGTATTCATATCATATGAAAACTTCGTTTTTTCAGCCTCCGCCTTTTCCCTTAGTGCCTCTAGCTCCTGAGGTGTATCAAACGCATAATAGGCCCAGCCATCTTTAATCAACTGGTCTGCATATTGAATATATATTTCTTTCCTTTCCGACTGTTTATACGGGCCATATTCACCCCCTTGAGCAACACCTTCGTCTATTTTCATCCCAAGCCACTCAAGAGATTCATTGATATAAGATTCTGCACCTTCTACAAAACGGGTCTGATCTGTATCTTCAATCCTTAATATAAAGTCACCATTATGCTTTTTAGCAAATAAATAGTTAAACAAAGCAGTTCTTACACCACCAATATGTAACGGCCCTGTAGGACTTGGGGCAAACCTTACCCTCACTTTTCTGTTGCTCATTATTGTTGTTTTTTTTGCAAAGATAGATATAAGTTAGAAAGTTGAAAGCTGAAATTGGAAAGTTATACTTACAAGACATAAAAAAGCGGGATAACCATTGGCCATCCCGCTCCTTGAAGTAAAAAAGTTATAATAGGCAAAACTTTATCCACATTTTGAGGATCCACAATCCTGACAAATCAAACAACCTTCCTGATAAGTAAGTTTATCTGATCCACAGTTTTCGCAGCTTCCCTTTTTAGCAAGCGTTCCATTCGGAACATATTTTTTAAGTGCTCTTTCCACACCGTTCTTCCATGTATTAATAGACTCACTATCCAATTGTAATCCAGCCACCAAATCAATAGCATCATCAATAGCCATACCGTGTCGCAATACACCGGAAATCAATTTGGCATAATTCCAGAATTCCTTATCAAACTTATAGCTTAAGCCTTCAATAGTTGTTTTATATCCCCTTTTATTGGTATATTGGAAATCATACCTTGTTGTACCATCCGACTCCCTACTCTTTATAATCAATCCTTTTTGTACCGACTTTGGCAACAAAATACCATCTTCATCATCAGCCAAACCAGTAAAAATCTCATACGGGCGTCCCTCCATCAATCCCACAAAGGCAATCCACTTTTCCTTATTATTCTGGAATCTAACCACGTCACCCTCCAATACATCCGGTCTTTTCTTTGAAAACGAAGCAACTGCTTCCTCTTCCTTCTTCTCTGTATCTGCAACAAGAACACCTGCACGAGAACCATCCCTATAAACGGTAACTCCTTTACAGCCACTCTTCCAAGCCTCTACATACAATTCACCAACAAGTTCTTCTGAAACATTAGACGGAAGGTTTATAGTTACGCTAATTGAGTGATCAACCCATTTTTGAACACCTCCCTGCATACGAACTTTACTAACCCAATCCACATCATTTGAAGTGGCCTTATAATATGGGGAAGTCTCTATCAACTTATCCAATTCCTCCTGAGTATAGTTTTTAGTAGTTGCATGTCCGTTAGCCTCCATCCACGTAACAAATTTATGGTGGAACACTGTATATTCTTCCCAACTGTCTCCAACCTCATCTACAAAATCAACACGCGTTTCCGGATCATTTGGATTAACCTTTCTTCTACGCTTGTATACTGGCATAAATACAGGTTCTATACCCGAAGATGTCTGGGTCATCAGACTGGTAGTCCCGGTAGGAGCTATTGTCAACAATGCTATATTTCTGCGTCCATGCTTTTTCATATCCTCAGCCAACGAAGCATCTGCTTCAAACAATCTGTTAATAAACGGATTATTAACCTCCTTCTTAAAATCATAAATTGGGAAAGCACCTCTGTCAACAGCCATATCCACTGATGAACGATAAGCTGCCAAAGCAAGGTTTTTATGTACCTCTATTGAGAAATCAACTGCATTTTCGCTTCCATATCTCAAGTTTAAGGCCGCCAACATATCTCCTTCAGCAGTAATACCAACTCCTGTCCTACGACCTTCTTCCGCCTTTTTACGGATATTTAACCAAAGGTTTTTTTCAACCAGTTTCACTTCCTCTCCTTCAGGATCTTCATCAATTTTGGCAATGATTCCATCAATCTTTTCCAACTCAAGATCAATAATATCATCCATTATTCTTTGAGCATAACCAACATGCTCTTTAAATTTATCAAAATTGAATTTCGCTTTAGGCGTAAATGGATTTTCAACATATGAATACAGATTTACAGCTATTAACCTACAGCTATCATATGGACACAATGGAATTTCTCCACAAGGATTAGTCGACACGGTTTCATACCCTAAATCAGCATAAGAATCAGGCACCGACTCTCTGATGATGGTATCCCAAAATAAGATACCCGGCTCTGCAGACTTCCATGCATTATGAACGATTTTTCCCCAAAGCTTTGATGCATCTACATCCTTAGTATATTGAGGATCGTTTGATTTAATAGGATATTGCTGTCTGTATGGAGTACCATCAACTACCGACTGCATAAACTCATCATCAATCTTCACTGACACATTAGCCCCGGTAATCTTCCCTTGCTCCAATTTTGCATCAATAAACGATTCAGAATCCGGATGCTTTACAGAAACACTTAACATCAATGCACCTCTACGTCCATCCTGAGCCACTTCTCTAGTAGAATTTGAATAACGCTCCATAAAAGGAACTATACCTGTTGATGTAAGTGCAGAGTTCTTTACCGGCGAACCTTTAGGACGAATATGTGACAAATCATGACCAACTCCCCCTCTTCGTTTCATTAACTGAACTTGCTCCTGGTCAATTTTCATGATTCCACCATAAGAATCAGAAGAACCGGTATTACCTATCACAAAACAGTTCGATAAAGAAGCAATCTGATATTTATTTCCGATTCCGGCCATTGGACCACCCTGTGGTACGATGTATTTAAAATCCCTGAACAACTCAAACAATTCGTCCTCCGACAATGGATTTGGATACTTTTTTTCAATACGAGCAATTTCCTGAGCCAATCGTCTATGCATATCATCAGGATTCAATTCATAGATATTCCCATCAGAATCCTTCAATGCATATTTATTAACCCAGACACGAGCAGCAAGCTCATCTCCTTTAAAATATTTCAAAGCGGCTTCATACGCTTCCTCATTTGTGTAAATCTTCTTCAATTCCTCAACTTTTTGCTCGATTTGTGAAACTGCCATAGCTATATAAAATTTTAAATACCTTAATATCTTTTGATTATCCTTTTCAGAACTCCCTTTTTACTGTTTGTAAAATTAAAAAAGAGAAATATTTCAGACAAGAAATACTTATGAACAAACACTAAAGTTGTCCATTTTAAAACCCTTTCATCCTCTTAACCTGTACTTTATATTTTTAAAAAAACACAAAAGTTGTCCAAAAAGAATTTTTTATCAACAATTTGATTTTTTATGACTCCAACAATTGGAAAATTTAAAATGCAGATTATATAGTAAGATTTTAGAAAATACTCATGTAAAAATCACAAAATTCCTTAAAATGGAAAACCCACTCCAGATAATGGAGTGGGTTTCAACTGTTTTTCAACAATCTATTAACCGAACCGCAAAATCAGCCCATCAATCAAACCCTATCTCATTCATAACTATACTAGTAGCCCCCCTCATTTTTTCAACATACTCAACAGACTGTTTAGAAGCCTCATCCAGAAAGGACTGATCTTTCAATAGCTTATCCATAATGGTATTAAAACCCTCCTGGTCGCTTACCGAAAAACCAGCATTCAGATCAACCAGATCACAGGCCTCCTTATATTTTTTATAATTAGGGCCAAAAACAACCGGTAAACCAAAAGTTGAAGCCTCAATAGTATTGTGGATCCCACTTCCAAAACCACCGCCAATATAAGCCGCATCACCATATCGATACATAGAAGATAACATTCCCATAGTATCTATTATCATCACCCTAAGAGAACTTAAATTCACCCCATCCAACTTTGTATACCTTGCGGATGCAAGGGGCAACAATGATTCTATTTCTTTCAGATGCTCTTCATGAATTTCATGAGGCGCCAACAACAACTTTACATCACTGTTTGTCTTTAAGTATTCTGCAATCAACTTTTCACCTGCAGGCCACGAACTCCCTCCCACCAAAACCTTACTATTTTTGGCAAACTCTTCAAGCTCCGGATATTCTTTTGAAGCCCGGGCAATCTCCCACACCCGATCAAACCTGGTATCTCCCGCTACCTGATAATTCACTATACCGATTGAATCCAACAGCCTGGCAGATTCCTCGTCCTGCACATACATACGGGTAAACAAACGCAGCATTTTTTGATACCACTTTCCATACCACTTAAAAAAGGCATGTTCTGGCCGAAATATTGCAGAAACTATATAAGTTTTTATGCTTTTTGAATTCAAATACGTCAGAAAATGATACCAAAATTCATATTTGACAAATATTACCACTTCAGGATTTATTGCATCTACAAACTTTTTAACCTGCTTTTTTCTATCCGCCGGCAAATAAAAAACATAATCCGCCAGCTCATAATCTTTCCTGACTTCATACCCGGAAGGAGAGAAAAAAGTAAGCACCACGACTTTCTCAGGATATTTTTCCTTAATTTTTTCAATCAAAGGCCTGCCTTGCTCAAATTCACCCAGTGATGCACAATGAACCCAAATTGTTTTATCTGTAAAATCCAGACTTTTTATCTCCTGCGCAGTTTCCCTTCTTCCTTTCTGTAACAGATCCGCTTTTTTATTAAACAAAGAAAATACCTTTATTCCTGCATTATAAACTGCGATTCCTGCATTATATACCAATAACATACTATAAAAATTTTACACAAAGATATATTAAACACACAATATGGGTAACATATCCGGATTAAAGGCACAAAAAAAACCTGCAAGAAATATCCCTGCAGGTTTCATATATTTTTGAGTAAATAATTACTCAGTTACAGCTTTTACACCTGGCAACACTTTTCCTTCAAGGTACTCAAGAGAAGCTCCACCTCCAGTAGAGATATGGCTCATCTTATCAGCCAAACCACTTTGGTTTACAGCAGCAACAGAATCACCACCACCGATAATAGAAATAGAATCTGAAGCAGCCACAGCCTCACAAACACCAAATGTTCCTTTTGAGAAATTTGGCATTTCAAAACAACCCATAGGACCGTTCCAAACTACAGTTTTAGCTTTTGCAATCTCAGCAGCATATGCCTCAACTGTTTTAGGACCTACATCAAGAGCCATTCTTCCTTCTGGAATTTCAACACCTACAACCTGAATATCTGCATCATTATCAAATTTATCAGCAGCCAGGTTATCTACAGGCAACATAAAGTTAACTCCTTTAGCTTCTGCATCAACCAAAATTTGCTTTGCAGTATCAATCAAATCATCTTCCACTAAAGATCCACCAATGTTATGACCTTGTGCTTTTAAGAAAGTATAAGCCATACCACCACCGATTAAGATAGTATCCACTTTTTCGATCAACGACTTTAATACCTCAAGTTTTCCTGAAACTTTTGCACCACCAACGATAGCAACAAATGGCTTAACCGGATTTGCAACCGCTCCTCCTAAAAATTTGATTTCTTTATCCAATAGGAAACCTGCCATTTTTTCTTCAAAATACTGGGCAATAATAGTAGTAGAAGCATGAGCACGGTGAGCCGTACCAAATGCATCATTTACATACACGTCAGCCAATTCTGCCAATTGCTTAGAAAAAGCCTCATCACCTTTAGTTTCTTCATTGTGGAAACGTAAATTTTCCAACAACATTACTTCACCCATTTTAAGGTCAGCAGCCATTGCCTTAACTTCCTCACCAACACAATCAGGAGCCATTTTTACGTCTATACCTAATTTGGCAGACAAATGGGCAACCACATGCTTTAATGAAAATTTATCCTGAGCCTCACCTTTTGGACGTCCTAAGTGTGACATTAAGATAACGGCACCACCATCAGCCAACACTTTTTTAATAGTTGGCAAAGCAGCTACGATACGAGTATCATCAGTGATCTCGAATTTATCGTTTAAAGGCACATTGAAATCAACACGAATGATTGCCTTCTTTCCTGAAAAATTGTATGTATCAATTGCAGGCATGTGAATAAAATTATATGGTTTTTAAAAAATTATAAACTAATTGATATTCCATCAACCGGGTTAAATGAGAGCTCAAAGGTAAGAAAAAAATAAAAATTCAACAGGCATACCAGGGTGTTATGCAACAAATTGTTAATAATTCACGCCGATAAAGTATCAGAATATCGCTACAAACAATAAAAACACCTACAATGCCTAACTCAAAAGAAAAAATGCTCCAACCCTGTTAAGTTAAAACACGAGATCCTACTCACCTATTTCAATAGAAACCAGTATTCTTTATCTTGAAATCAAATCCTTCATCTGTTGAACCGAAAACTTTTGTCCGTATACCACAAACCAATCATTCAACAAGTTTTCCCGGTTGTAATCAAACCGTTCTTTTGTCTTCCAATTGATAAAACAGGCACCAGCACCCTCTGCTATTGCCTGCCCTGCTGCAGTATCCCATTCCATAGTTGGTCCCAATCTAGGATAAATATCGGCACTCCCCTCTGCCACCTTGCATATTTTTATAGAACTCCCTACCGAAAGAAACTCGGTATTCCCAAATTCCTCTTTTAAAAGCACTGCAAATTCTTCTGTTTCCTTCGACAAATGACTTACACTAGCCACAATTTTTAATATATCATTAATGCCATTTGCTGAAATTTGCTCCGCATCTTTAACAACATTAGCAACCTCTTCCAACCTCCATGTATCAGATAACTTAATTCGGTACGAACCAGATCCTGATCCACCAAAATACAAAACCCCTTTTGCAGGAACAAACACCACTCCTAACACTGGATATGAGTTCTCAACCAAAGCTATATTCACAGTAAACTCACCGGTTTTCTTGACAAACTCTTTTGTTCCATCCAACGGATCAACAATCCACAACCGATCCCATTCTTTTCGCTCTTTATAAGGGGCATGTTTCCCTTCTTCGCTCAAAACAGAAATTTGGGTTTCTTGCAGATAATCCATTATAACTGCATGAGCAGCTTTATCAGCCAGGGTCAATGGTGAATTATCTGATTTCATTTCCACACCAAAATCCCCATTATCATAAATGTCCATAATGGCTTTCCCAGCCTCCACGGATGCATTTATTACTATTTCAAGAACCTCTTTACTTATTTCCATCAAATCACAATTCTAATTTTACTATCTGCAGAAACACAAAAACGCTCATAGTCCATCTTCCTAATTGACAAGAGCCCGGGAGCTTTCCCTACCTCAAGAGTTCCATAATCATCCTGAACACCAAGGGTTATTGCATTTTTTCTTGTAAAGTGTACAAGTTGATCCAGCCCCCCTTTTTCAGCCCTTAATATATCAAAGGCCGTTTGTTGGTTACCCACATTTGTTAATCCGCTTTCCACAACAAACAAACCTTTTACAGTTTTCTTTTTAACCCTTTTAAAAAGATTACTACAAAGTCCTAAAACTATTGTTCCCCCAATAATTTGCCTGTTCAAATATTTTTGAAGATCAACTTCCCCTGCATTTTCCAATGACGTAGGGGCAATATCAACAAAACCAGGAATAAGGAACCCGTTTACCAATTCCAATCCTGGTTCTTCCTCGAAAGTATTTCTTTCCCGAACTTCAACAATTTGATTTAACTCGTTGAAAGTAATGATAGGAAACTTACCAACAGTCCCGTCAGGCCGAAGCCAGAAATGAGAGGCAACTTTCCTCATTTTTGCAACATTGGTTCTGTATCTACAACTTCATTCTCAACAGAATCCTCAACAGGCAGGTATTCAAACACGATATTTCGTATAGTGGCATTTACAACATCAAGGGTATCATGTTGCAACAACAAACCTTTTATATTAATGATGTCCAGACTATCCTCGAGGCCTATTTCCACCTCCACTTTACGACTGCTGAAAGTAACCGGGATTTTATATTTCACGGTATCATAACTACTATCCTGGTACATGGCAATCAACTGCAACGCAATATCCTTAACCATGTTCCCTTTTTTAAACTGATAATAAGCACTAACCCTATAACCTGTTTCATTTATTGTATCTACTAAAAATTCAAAAGGAACCCTTCTATCGAAAGTATCTTTTTCTGTTACCCGGATAGTCCTGTTTTCCTTATCCCAGATATTCCTTGCCTCCCTCAACTTTCTTTGCCGCTCCATTTCCTCTTTGATACCTTTGGCCTCCTGCTGCCACCTGGCTTCTTTCTCGGTAAGAATAGCCACCACATCATCGTATACTTTGGTGTAGATCTCTGGCTGTGAGGTATACCAGGCTACCACCGTATCAAATTTTTCCTGAGTAAGATTATGCTTTTGCAAAACGGAATGGTAACAACCATTGGCCACCTCATCCATATCCCTCTTTTTTAACCGCATCTGAGAAATTACTGACTCAGAAAAATGAACATCTGCCAATATTTGCGCAAACTCTTTTTCCTTGGGGAATCCGGATGGAACCCTGTTTGCCATATTACAGCTTGCCATAAGCACCAACAGCAAGGTGAAAATCAAAAGTCGTTGTATACCTATTTTATTATCATTCATTTGCATCAACATAAAACAGCATTAATGTCCATCAGCAACCAACATTGTTCTTATGGTCTTTAAAAAGATAACAAAATCCAATTTCAACGACCAGTTATCAATATAAGCCAAATCCATTTTCATCCACTCCTCAAATGGGATATCATTTCTCCCGGATACTTGCCATGTACAGGTAATTCCCGGTTTCATTGACAAACGGCGCAACTGCCATCGTTCATACTCCTTAACCTCCTGAGGAACAGGTGGACGTGGCCCCACAATAGACATATCACCCATTAGGACATTAAAAAACTGGGGCAACTCATCAAGGCTTGTCTTACGCAAAAAACGTCCCACTTTGGTAATCCGGGGATCATTTTTCATTTTAAATACCGGGCCATCCATTTCGTTATCCTCCATCAGCTTGGCTTTTAACTCCTCAGCATTGGTTACCATGGTACGGAATTTATATGCATAAAACTTCCTTCCTCTTAATCCAACCCTTTTTTGCTTAAAAAATACAGGGCCGTCAGAAGTAAATTTTACCAACAAGGAAAGAATTACAAAAACAGGAGATGCCAACACTATAATTAAAAAGGAAAATATAAAATCAAAAACATCCTTTACTTTCATGGCCAGGTAATTGGTTGGAATATTGGCTATGGTTAGCAACGGCATGGTATTATAATGGTGGATATGCGCCTTGCTTTTCAGCTTATTAAAAAATGGCGAATACATCCTGAAAATCACACCCACTTCAGAACAATCGTGAGTAATATTTTCTACCTCTTCCACATTCATTTTTTCCTTAATAAATATCACCTCATCTATGGTCTTGTTTTCAAGAAGGGGTGCCAGTTCTGTATCCGGTGGTAATATTGGCGCAATGCTCCCATAGGTCTTTGACAAAACTTCATCTCCAATTATTGAAACAATTTTATACCCCCACTCCTTATATTTCAATACCTGCTCAATAAACGAGGCTGCCGTGTAATCGCCAATGATAACAATTGCCCTGGTATTTCTTCCGTGCATCCTGGCCCGTTTAAAAAAAGCATATATGATTACCTTAAAACCAAACATAAAAGTAAGGTTAAAGAGACCAAAATATATCAGTGGATCAAAGCCTATATAATACAAATCAAAAAACAGCACTGCCAAACCTAAAATCGAAGTACCGGTAATAACCAGCCCCAGGCAGTTAAACAATATCGCAGAATAAGGCCTTGACCTATGCACCTGTGCTAACCTAAAATATTTACCCAGCAGAAACCAAAATAATGCAATGATCAAATGCAGGATAATCGAATCTTTATACTTGATAAATGAAAAATGACCGAAGTATAGAAATAGCGCTAAATTAAATGATAACCATGCAATACCTACTTCTACAATAGCAAGAAAATTATTGACTACACTTTCTCTTTCTCTTAACATGCTGTGTAACTGTTTTTTGTTTTTTTGAGCGCTACAAAGATAAATAAAAGATGCTAGTTAATGCAATAGCTTATTCCGAACATACACCCAAAAGCATGATATAAATCACCCGCATCATACGAAAAGGAGGTGTGCAGTAAAATATTTTTCCATTTATGGTTTCGATATAAAAAGCTTAAATCAGAATACACTTCCTTTTTACCGCCGGAGTACAAATTTTCTTCATCCTTCTCCCAACTATACCTCTTTACAAACTCTTCAGCATAACTGCCCAGGTTATTGGAGTAAGTTGTTTTTAAGGTATATTTCAGCCCCGGAATAACTTCGCCTTCTATACCAATATGAAATCCCTTAACCCTGTTATTTACAAACACTCCATGGTTATTGGCATTCCAATCCGGGGCATAAGCTTTTGCTAACGAGTAAGTGTGATATAGTGGCAGCCCCATAGGCAGGCCTTGATAGGTCCAACCATTATAGTAAGTCCCATTGTTGTTATAATCATCCCTTCCTCCAAATGAGCAACCGTAGTTAGTATAATCCCTCAGGTATTTAGTGAAATCATCAAACGTAAAACCCTCCGTGGTTACTCCAAAAACATCGTTCATAAATGCATCATAATCATCTATCTCCCTGGGAAAAATCAATCCTCCTTCCGGATGCATTGCATCGGGTAAACCATATCCCGACTGGTGATCTGTCCTGAATACTTCAAAGGATACCTTTTGAATAAAATCTGATTTTTTAAATTCTGCCAGCAGACCAATTTTGTAATCATGGTTTCGATGTTTGTAAACATTTAAACCGGAACCATCAGCAAAAGGTTTTTGCAGGTAAAAATGAAAATCCCCGATGGCATTTTCGTGGTACAATCCAAAATCAAAGAATCCGTCATGTGCCCCGGCGGCATTTGTTTCTTCTCCACCCCCAAGCCTATCAGATCCTTCTCCAAAAAAAGTGGCCCAATAATCCTTTTCAAGCTTATCCCCATTAGGTCGTTCACCTCCCATCAGGGCTCCATGAAATACCCCTGCATATGGCTGAACCAACTGGGTTTCCAGTTTAAAATAGGCCCATTTTTCATGCACTTGTACATGGTCTGCGCTATTAGATTTTCCTGTGGCTGTTCGGTTATCATTCAAAATTCCATGGGATAAGCCTCCTCTTACCGAAACTATATTATTCAGAAAACCCACAGATTGATATTCGAAGATCCCGATTTGTGCACGAGGAATGGGACGCACATTGGCATTGCGCATAAAGCCACCTATACTAAGGTTATCGTTGTATGAAACCGGGGAAAAGGCATGTTTACCCAAACTAACATCAATAAAATTGAAAATTTTTGCATTTACATAGGCCTCATGCAAAAAGCTATCGTCTGTTTTATTCTTTACAACCACAGAACTTCCCATTTCAAGGCTGAGGTTCTTTTTATTTATCAACCTATATTTACCTCCCAACAACAATAATCCCTGACTTTGTTCAAACGGATCAACAATTCCCCAATTATTTGAATATTGATAATGGGGAAGCAAACTCTCGTTTGAAGAAATATTGATTTGGGTATTGGCTTCAAAACTAAAGCTTTCTTGTCCAAAAGCAACGGTTGAGACAAAAAGGGAAATTAAAATGACTATATTTTTTCGCATACTTATCATATTATTTATCAATATGGATTAAAATAAAAAAGCCCTCCGTTTGCTTACCGAGAGCTTTATTGTAATCTTTTATTAAAACTTATACGAATCAGGGTTCCACATAAGCGTTCGACTCCGATGGAGTCACTTCAAGTACTGTATACATCAATTTTATAAACGTTTAACTCCTCTGGAGTTAATTCCATCTGGTCAAGTGAAAACCAAAGGCTTTCAACATTTATATTAGAAAACCCAACCACTGAGTCGTGCTTGCAAGAAAACAGCTGAAATTTTTGTTAGCCCACCCACACCCCTCATACTGCCTAAAGGGGAAGTTGCTTCCGCACAGCGCGTTGGAATTTTCCCCTTTAGGGGATCAAAGGGGTGAGCGTAGGAATCATGAGTTTTCTTGAAGAAATTAAGTCCCTATGAACACCTAAATTAATGTTTGCCTTGTGATCCTTTGGGACTACTCAGTGCCTTTGTGGTGCGAATTAACTAACGACCAATGTCTATTGAGTAATAATCCAGTCTACGAAACATACCAATCGTACATCTTGTCAATTCCTTCTTCGATATCTATCTTATGATGCCATCCCAAATCATGGATTTTTGTGGGATCTGTCAATTTACGCATGGTTCCATCAGGTTTGTCCGAATTGAAAAACAACTCACCCTGAAAACCCACCTTACTTTTTATAGTTTCTGCTAATTGTTTAATTGAAACTTCTTTTCCTGTTCCAATATTGATATGCGTATTCCGGATATCCTTTTCATCTGTATATGTGTCTTTGAAATCTATCTTTTCCATAGCATATACACATGCTGCAGCCATCTCTTCTGACCATAGGAATTCCCGCATTGGTTTACCAGTACCCCAAATCTCTACTTTAACTTGCGAATTATTGCTAATTACTCCTACTCCATATTTCTCTAATTTTGCCAGAATTTCTTCTTTACTTGTCTCTCCGCTTATTCCTTCAATCGGTCTTTTGTTCAGGTCGTCCCTTACCGAATCCCAATCGTTGTTCTCTATACATTTTCCTAAATGAATCTTGCGAACTAAAGCCGGCAATACATGCGATTTCTCTAAGTCAAAATTATCATTTGGACCATAGAGGTTTGTTGGCATTACCGAAATAAAATTAGTGCCGTATTGGATATTGTACGACTCGCACATCTTTATCCCTGCTATTTTAGCTATAGCATAAGGTTCGTTAGTATACTCCAATGGTGAAGTCAACAAACAATCCTCCGGCATGGGCTGGGGTGCTTCCTTGGGATATATACAGGTTGATCCTAAAAACAACAGTTTTTTAACACCACTCTTATAGGCTTGGTGAATCACGTTATTCTGAATCATCAGGTTTTCATAAATAAACTGTCCGCGATAAGTATTGTTTGCCACAATACCACCCACTTTTGCTGCAGCCAGAATTACATACTCAGGTTTTTCTTCTTCAAAAAACTGCTCAACCGCATTGGCATCCATTAAGTTTAGTTCATCAATGCTTCTTCCTATCAGGTTAGAATAACCTTTACTGGATAAAGTTTTCCACAATGCCGACCCCACTAATCCCTTATGTCCAGCAACATATATCTTTGAATCTTTATTCATTTTTTCTTAATTTCTCGCGAAGACGCAAAGAATTACGCAAATAACGCGAAGATTATAAACCGTTTACCAAACGATGTATTCCATCTTTAAAAAGCTTTGTATTAAAATTAATTAACAAGCCAAGTTTTAGTTCACTAAGTCGCAAATAAGTTAATGTTTGTGCGAAATGCACAGGAGCCAGCTGATCAACAGATTTAATTTCAATAACAAGTTTTTTCTCAACCAACAAATCTATCCTATAACCAGTGTCTAATTTAACTTGCTTATAAATAAAAGGCATTGAAACCTGTCGCTCGACTTTCAATCCTTTTTCAATCAAATCAAAAGCCAAAGCGCTTTCATATGCAGATTCCAATAATCCAGGTCCTAGTTGTTTATGCAAATTAAATGCAGTATCTACAACAATTCTTGAGATTTCATTTTCATTCATTGCTTGGCGCTTTTGTTATGCGAAAACACTTTGCGACCTTTGCGTGAACCCTATTCAAAATAATTCAAAGTCTCGTACCCTCCATCTCTCAAATACTTATCCTTCTGCATCAGCTTTACATCACTTTGCATCATATCTTTTACAAGTCCGGCAAGGTCATACTCTGGTTTCCAGCCTAACTTTTCCTTTGACTTGGTTGGGTCTCCTATCAATAAATCTACTTCTGTAGGACGGTAATAAGCCGGGTCTACTTTGACCACTTCTTTTCCAATTTCTACATTGAATTCCGGATTTGAACATGACTTGATCACAGCCACCTCATTTTCTCCTTCTCCTGAAAACTCAAGCTCAATGCCTACTTCTGCAAATGCCATCTTAACAAAATCGCGCACTGTGGTAGTTACACCAGTAGCAATCACATAATCCTCAGGCTGATCCTGCTGAAGTATTAACCACATGGCTTTGATATAATCTTTTGCATGTCCCCAATCGCGCTTGGCGTTCATATTACCCAGGTACAGACAATCCTGCATTCCCAAAGCAATTTTTGAAACAGCACGGGTAATTTTACGGGTTACAAATGTTTCCCCTCGTAACGGACTCTCATGGTTAAATAAAATACCGTTACAAGCATAGATACCATAGGCCTCACGGTAGTTCACTGTAATCCAGTAGGCATACATTTTTGCTACTGCATATGGACTACGGGGATAAAAAGGAGTTTTCTCCGACTGTGGTACTTCCTGAACCAAACCGTACAACTCTGAAGTCGAAGCCTGGTATACTTTAGTCTTTTTCTCTAAACCTAATAATCGTATGGCCTCTAATATCCTTAAAGTACCTACTCCATCTGCATTGGCTGTATACTCCGGAGTATCAAAACTCACTGCCACATGACTCATTGCGGCCAAATTATAGATCTCATCCGGCTGAACTTCCTGGATTATACGGGTAAGGTTCATACTATCCGTTAAATCTCCATAATGTAAAATCAAATTACGATTTTCCACATGTGGATCCTGATACAAATGATCAATACGATCTGTATTAAACAAAGATGAACGGCGTTTGATACCGTGTACAACATATCCCTTTTTTAATAAAAACTCGGCAAGATAAGCGCCGTCTTGTCCGGTGATACCGGTAATGAGTGCTTTTTTAGGCATGTTTAAATTCCTCTATCTTTTTATTAATATATGTTTTCATCTCATCCTTAAATCTTCCTTTTGAGAATCGTTCCGCATTTTCTCGAATTTTCTTAGGATCAAATGATGTTTTCTCAAACTTATCAATTGCTTCTTTTATTGAATCTGCAGATTGCTCATTAAAGTGTATCCCTGAAATTCTATCAACTACAGTTTCTTTAGTCCCTCCCTTACTTAAAGCAATAACTGGAGTGCCACATGCTTGTGCCTCAACTGGAATTATACCAAAATCTTCATCCGCAGCAAATACAAAAGCTTTTGCTTTCTTCATCAAGGACAACATTTCTTCATTTGACACAAATCCTTTCATTTCAATATTTGGAGCTGCCAACGCTTTTATCTTTTTAAAATCAGGTCCCATCCCTGCAACGACTAGTCTTTTATCGGGCATATTTGAGAAAGCCTCAACAATCAAATTAATCTTCTTATATGGCACTAACCTTGAAGCTGTATAATAATATTCTTCTTTATCTTCACAGAGTTCAAAACGATTGATATCTACTGGTGGATAAACGACTTCAGATTCTCGCCTGTAAACTTTATTAATCCTTCTTCTGATATAATAAGAATTAGCAACATAATGGTCGACTCTATTTGCACTAATCACATCCCAAATTCTCAATTTATGCAATGTATGCCTGACCAACCATTTCTTAATACCAAACCCGTTAAGCTTAGATTCTTTCAAATATTGATGGTATAAGTCCCAGGCATATCGAACAGGTGAATGACAGTAACATATATGTAACTGTTTTGAGTTGGTAAGTACTCCCTTTGCAACAGATGATGAAGAGGATATGATTAAATCATATCCTGAAAAATCAAAACTCTCAATTGCTTTTGGAAATAATGGTAGATAATTTCGGTATTTACTTCTTCCAAATGGCAAATCAGCTATGAATGATTCCTTTAGTTTAGTCTTATCAATCCTTAAGTCATTAATAACTCTATCATGAGATATAAGCGTATAAATATCAGCTTTTGGAAATAACTCCATAAAACATTCAAAAACTTTTTCTGCTCCACCTATCTCAGTTAACCAATCTTGAACTAATGCGACTTTCAATTATTTATTTTTTTATATCTCCTAATATCAGGAGCTCCTAATTTTACAATACTATTATTATCAATATCTTTAGTTAAGACAACATTTGCTCCAACTATAGAATTTTGTCCACATGAAACATTACCTAATATTTTTGCTCCTGCTCCTAAAACACAACCTTCTTCAATAATAGGAAACCCATCATTCACACTTGATCCTTTTATCCCTAATGTTACCTGATGATAAATAATTGTATGTCTTTTCACTACTACTCCTGCTCCAATAACCAATCCTACGCCATGAATTATAACTATTCCACCTTCTAATTTAGCTCTATAATCAATATCGACAGAATATACAATTTGTATTATTCTAGTTAATAACAAAGGTAATAATGGAATTTTAAATTCAAATAATTTATTTGCAACCCGATAAAAAATCAAAGCATGTATTCCTCTATTAGTAAAAAAACTAAACAGTTTCGAAACTTTATACTTTTCTTTTAAAATAGTAAGATCTTCATTTATCTCTTTTAGCATCACTCTTTAAAAAAATACTATTAATTATAAACAGTTTCAAGCAAAGCACAATACCTATTCGCCGTAAATTCACTCAGGTTTGGTTTTATGGCAAGACCAATTTTAATATCTTTTTTTAATTTAAAGAAAGCATCTTTTAATGTACTCTCATTATTTGGTGAATATATGTAATTTGGCACATTGCAAATTTCACACATTTCAGGTATCCCTCCTTTATCAGTACTTAAAATCGCAAGCCCTGCTCTTGCCGATTCTGGTATCGTCAATGGGGCATTTTCATATCCAACGGATGGAATTACAGAAACATCATAATCTTTAAGATTATCCAATAATTCATCATTAGGAATTCTTCCTAATAACGAAATATTTTCCAAGTGATTATCTGCAATAAAACTTTCCAGTTCGTTCACACTTGGCCCATCTCCTATTATATCAAGATGAATACTTATGTCATTCTTCTTTAATAATTTTATAAAATCTACTATTCCCTTTTCTGGCGATAATCTTCCAAAATAAACAAATCGTATTTTTCCGAACTCTTCACAAGTAAAGTTTTTTCTTCTTAAATTAATCTCCTCATTGTTTATTGGGTTACGAATACATAACATTTTAACAGAAACCTTATTTTCCTTAAAAACCTCCAACAAAAACTGGCTGGGAGAAATAATCACATCAACCTGTTTCAAAGGCTTAATATAAAAATGCTGAACACTCCAACCGATTTTCTTTACTAACGAAAAAACAAATCCTCTGTTATCAATTCTCTTAAACACTTGCTTCTTAAATGCATTTCTAATTGGCAAATTTTTAGGTTTACCCGACATATAGTATAACAGGTGGCTTGACGGCGACACTGAATAATAATCATGTGCTGTAAAAATTACTTTACAAACATTTCTATTTTTATAACTTCTTATCGCCCTGAAAATGGAACTAGTCAGAATGTGATAATAATTGTGTATATGTATAATGTGTGGACAAAATTCATTAAGTACCTCTGATAATTGATCTCTAGTTTTACGAGAATAGAAATAACTCAACACACTAGATGGTTTAGAGGCAGTTTTAGAACCAAAAAACAAACGAACTTCATGTCCTTTAGATTCTAGTATAAATTTGGTTTTTCTAAATACTTCTTCTGCTCCTCCCCCCAAATAAAAATCATTGATTAAAAGTATTCTCATATTTCTCTCATTTTATTCGCAATAACTAATTATTTATCTTTCTTCAAAAATTCTAAAACAGAAACGATTGGTAAGGTAAAGGTTCTCCATCGTTAAAAAGAAGTGCTTTAATCCACCACATCAATGAAAAAAGGAAAAAATACACAAACGTTATCCTTCTAAAATTAACCTTTTCAATATTTTTTAAAATGATAGGTATTAACAACAAAACTATATAAAATAAGTAAAATGTAAACCTATAGAAATACGCAGAACTAAACAACATAATACTAAAGCATACTCCCATCATAAAAAGATTAAAGTACAAACTGTGTCTTCTATTTTTTTGAACAAATTCAGCAAACAAGGCTACCGATATCCCCAGGATTATCAACAAAATTATAGACAACCCAAATCCCCCTCTAAATTCATCATGACCTGCTAATCCTATAAAAGCCGAATATTTAGGGATTAAGGAAGCTATCAACCTAATAATATTATGAAATATATTTAGTTTGTATAGTATAATAGATCCAAATATTGCAATAATCCAATAAGATTTACTTAAGCGTATTCTTCCAATCCAGTAAAAAGGAATTAATAACAGTGCTGATGTATGAAACAAAAATATAATCATCACTGATAAAAAATATCTCCAGAATTTTTTTTGTTCTATAAACCGAATAGAATAGATAAATAATGTAATTGCAAAACTTTGCCGTATAATATTATTAGAAAAGAATATAAAACCAAAACTAAATAAAAAAGGAATTAAGACCGGTAAAACTTTTTCTTCTTTAGCAATTAAGAACAGGTTCAGATATGTAAGTGCACACATTAACGCAAAAACATACCTATATCCGTGTTCAAACTTCACAAAAAGGGTATTAATTAACCAATAGCCCGGTTCTACTATAGCATATACCTCACCTCTTTGCGCAATATCAAAAACCCATTTGTAATGCGAATAGTCCGTTCCAACCTCATCTCTTGTCCCATTAAGTATTATAATAATTAAATAACACAAAATCACAAGAAACGAAAGGTACATTCCACTTTTACTTCCCACACTATACTTTCTTGAACTTGCGAACGCCAAAAATGACGATAACAGAAAAGCTATGTGATATATGACAACACCTTGCATCTATAGAGAATTATTTATTTTTCCCCGAAAAAATAATACGTTTAAAACTAAATGCGAATGGATAAATCAAAGACATTAGAACACTAGCCCAATGCGATAACGAAGAAGCACTTTTTAGTAACTTAGGAAATCTTTTTGCCCCGCTTCTTAAGTCAATAGAAATTACCCTTCTATATAAATAATTATAATGTCGAAACTTCAAGTCCTTGTCTAAATCTTCGATTTCGTTTTTATACTTTCTGCTAATTGCAAAAAAACCTGATAAACGTTTATCTTTATTAGCTGTTATTCGAAATTCTGAATGGTCAGAATAATAATTGACCAAATCTTCATTTATCCCAACAAATTTAACCCCATAATTATTTAGCCTTATATACAAATCCCAATCCTGTGAACTCTGTAGGTTTTCATCATAACAGTTTACCTGTTCTAAACTTTGTTTATCAACTAAAATAAAGCTATTAGATCCTATGTAATTGCCTGTGTAAATAAAATTGTCTTCAGGAAAAAACAATTTACTTTTAAATTTATTTGCCCATCTTGATTTTTGTAAGGAAGGATTTCCGATCACATTATAAGATGTAAAAATTAGAACTCCTTTTTTTGATTTGTGCTTTTTTGCTACCTCAACCTGCTTTGCAATTTTAGTTCCCAAAAATTCATCATCGTCGTCTAAAAAAGCAATATACTCACCTTTTGCTATCCGAATACCACTATTACGAGCTGCATTTGCCCCTTTATTTTCAGGATGCTTTACATATATAATATCAGGGTATTTTTTAATTAAACTTTCGGTCAATTGACGTGCTTCACTATCTTGATCATTATCGTCAACAACAATTAACTCAATTTCTGGATAGGTCTGGTTTAAAATACTCCTGATGGCCCTTTCTAAAAACACCGGGCGCTGATATGTAGTTATAATTACACTAACCAACATTATTATTTATTTTTACGTAAAATGCTTCTTTTTATTTTTGACAGAAAGTGTAACATTAGTGCTCCAATAACCAAATGCATTTTAGTTTTTGAGTGTTTCATGTTTATATTCCAATTATCAACTAACCACTTATACGATGTCGCAGACATCCCTGTTAAATCATATATTGCAATTGTCCTATCAGTATATTTAAATCTATAACCCTCATTAAATAACTTAAAAAAGAAATCGTGTACTGAACTAATACTATATCTCAAATCATATTTATATTTTTTATATAGTTCTGTCCTAACTAACGATGCCTGATGATTAAAAGGAAGTCCCTTCCAAAAAGTATCCAGTTTCCGAGGAGTTACCACTTTCTCATTATCGTGGGCATAAACAATATTGCCATAAATAACATCAGCTGAAATATCGAAACTAAAAATATCTTCCAACACACTTTCGTTGTAAAAGAGGTCTCCTGAGTTCATAAATATAATCCAATCCCCAGCGGCTTTACCAATCCCCTTGTTCATGGCATCGTAAACTCCTTTGTCAGGTTCACTAATTAAAACATCTATATGTTCTCGGTATCTGTTTATAATATCTAAAGTGCCGTCTGACGAGTTACCATCTATAACAATATATTGAACCGTTTTATAACTCTGTTGTATTACACTTTTGATTGTATTTTCAATGTTTAACTTATCATTAAACACTACGGTAACTACTGTTACAAGCGGAGCCATATTTTATACTTTAATTTACCGTTTATTTTGTTATTACTACACACTAATTACCTTCGTCTTGGTTTCAATCATTATCTGCAATGTTTAACAATTCTAGTTTAAAGAAGTCCTTTCAATTCATATAAGGTATTCGGAAATTTGATTTTATTATCAGAGCGTTCTATCAAAAATTTTTTGTAACCTTCAACAACTTCCTGTTTTTTAAACTCCAAAACATTTAACAAAGAAAAAACCTGAATATCTTTCTCTTGGACTAAAGTACACAACCCTGACGAAACAATCCCTAAAACGAACTTTACATTAGTTAAATCAATTAATTCTATAGGTATCTCACAAGGAACTACACCTTCAAAACTTTCCTTTAACTCTTTAGGAATCCCCAACCTGGGATGTCCCTTAACAACAGGCTTGTATCCTGATTCACCTAAACCTCTTAAAAAAAGTTCGATTTCCCTCTTCGCACCCAATGTAATAAAATCTAGCTCTACAGGTGAAATCATAAAAAGTATAGTATTGGCACACAAAAAATCAAACCTAACTTTGTATTCTTCGGGCACATTAACAGCCTCTTTAATTATTTCACTTTCTATTTTGTAGTATTCATGGTCAAATTCAATAGTTCGGGTCTTATATCGTGAAAGATAACGTACCCCAGTGATCAATTTAACAATTGAAATATAATATTGACGAGCAAAATATCCTTTAGAAGTTATCGTAAGTTCCTCATCCGATTTAACTGCCACAAAGTCATTGTAATTTAAATACCTTATCTTTACCTTGTTAGACTTTAGATATTTGGCAATAACAGTTGTCGTAAACCAATCGAAAAACCGGGAAAAGAAAACAATCTCTCTATACTGATTATTTTTAAACTTATCTCTATATATTTTATTAGTTGATCTTTTTGCATTATAAATAGAAATTGGATTCTTATGATGCAAATTAACATATGGGAAAAATTCAACCACTAAATTATCAAGTGATAAATCTTTCAAATGTTTATAGACATTTGCTACATTAACAACACATAAATGAATCCTTTTACCTTTGTTTTTTTCCAATAAATCCATCGCATACACAGTATCTCCTGCTGCTTGGATAAAAATTAAGATATCAAATTCCATTAAAAAAATTTCCCTTCGGCTTTCAACTTATAAAAAACTTCCTTATCTCTATATTTTATAACTTTCGCTGGATTCCCGCCTACAACTGCACATGCCGGCACATCTTTAGTAACAACGGCTCCTGCACCTACTACCGCTCCTTCGCCAATTGTTACGCCAGGTACTATGGTTACATTAGAACCCAACCATACAAAATCCTTAATTACGACCTCTCCAACTATACTCTCTTCCCCATACGGAATATACTCATCTGAGTTATAATTATGGTTTGTAGAAAAGATGGTTAATCCTCTACCTGTATGAAAATACTTTCCTATCTCTACTCCTCCTGTACATTCAATAAATGTATCCGACTTAAGGTGACTAGTTTCATGGATAAAAAACCTACCATCTCCAATAATTGATAAATTATAACTACCTTGATAAACAAATTCTATCGAACATTTCCAACGGTTTTCATATTTGGATATCTCTTGCTCCAGTTTTAGTAAATTAAAAAAATCGACAATCTTTGTTAACTTAATAAGATTGAAAATATCAGCAATAAATTTTCTAACACTTTTTTTTATCATACAAATCAACTTTCTATATCAAAATCAACATACTTACTCCACTCTTTGTTGTATATTATATCCAATAAACATTTCACCTTGACAATCTGCAGGTACAAATGCCAATGGTACTTTTTACTTTGATTAATCACTTCATCTTCCAAACATTTATTGAAAATTGGGTTAAATTGACTTGTAATTTTGTCGAATCTATTCTTATACTTCCTAGATTTAAGTTGATTTCCGGGAACCCCCTCCTTCCTAACCCGACCAAGTACTTTCTGTAAAAACTGGTATCCCCAGCTTAGTTTTGTTTCGCTTTCAAAATACACCCCACGCATACTATGTTCATGTGCAATCTTAGATAACTCAGGGAATTTTTCTATCAAAAATTTTTTTAGAATAATTCGGCTCTGTCTAAATTCAGGTTTTAATCTGGCTAAGAAATCTGTAGCAAAAGGAAAGAAAAGAGAATATGAGTGTTTTGTCCCAGTTAAATTTTCAAAAGCTCCATTCCCAGTTTTTGAAGCTATTTGCTGATATAAGTATGTAAAATAATTAATTTCATTGTCATCTTCAATTTTATAGTTCATCAAACCTCTGCTCAGCATATCCTGATCTGCAATACCTAATTTGTCAGGGAATATCTCTTTAATACCAACTATTGCTTTTAATCTCTTGAAGAACCTTTTCTCAAAATTCGGTTTCGGACAATTTAATAAAGACAATCGGGATAAAATATAATCACTAAAATCCTTACTCGTTTTAACATCTTGAATACCGGTAAGCGTGGATGACATCATTTCAGGACCACCTGCATTAATATGAACATCAAAATAAGGTACGTTAACAGCAACGGTTTTGTGTATATTAGTATGGCCAAATGGTAAATTCTTAATATCAAGGAACATCTTCTGTTCAAAAGATGTTTTTTTATCATCGATAAAATAATGTTTTATTCCATAAAATTGAGCGATTTTTTTTACAATTTTCCTTAATCTAGGTACGAAAGGGAAAATACTATACTTCCCTGAAGTGATACTAAAGGAAATAGTTTTCATCTTATTACTCAAACAAAAATAAGGCGATATCCGAGAATCTAGTCCACCGCTAACACTGCAGGCATATACTTTATCCTTTCCATGTTTATTTTTAATAAACTTTATTCCGTTATCAATTAAACTATAAAATTCGTCTAGTACATTCTCATCTTTTATACTCTCATCAATGGTCACTTCAGAAAAACTCCAATATGCAGACTTCTTATACAATTTTGTCTTAAAATCAAATTCCCCAATTGAAGCAGAAGGAAAATATTCCAAATTTTTTATAATCGTTTTATTTTGAAGAGGAAAAAACAGGTAAAGCCATTCCTTAACAGATTGCACTGAAACATCTTCTTCTTTAGGTGAAATTACACTTAAAACATTCCAAAAATTATCAGCTACTAAAAATTGTTCATCTTTTTTATAAACAAATAAACTATTTCGCCCAATCTTATCATTGACAATCTTTAACAAATCAGATTGAAGATCATATATTACAATAGAAAACTCGCCATTCAATTTACTAAGCTCGTCAATTCCTGAATTAATGTATATATCAATTAATTCACTCTCTGAATAGTCTTCCGGATAAATAAAACCTTTTATTGCAATCAGTAAATGATCTTTTTTAATAACATTCCCTGCAAAATAGATATCTCCAATTTTTTTAGACTCAGAGAAAGGAATCGAAGAAAAAATAAAACCCATAATTATTTTTTAATTATTCTTAAAATTTTATACTTACGAAAGTACGATTCATATTGTTCCATTAAAGCACTGTGTTCTCTCAATAATAGTATTAAGGTAATCAAAGAAACGCTTCCTTTTATTATAAAAGCCTGATTAACAACATTTGTTAAAAATCTTACAGTAATTAATACTCCACATAGAAACATTATCTGAAAAAAAAACAACTTCCAGTTAAAGGAAATAAAAAAAGCCTTTTTAGAAAAGTAATATTTAATTATAAACAGTAATAGAAAGCATAAAGTTGTTGAATATGCAGCTCCATAAACACCATATTTGGGGATAAACAAAATATTTAGCCCAATATTCATAATTGCACTTACTAAAGATGAATACATTAGAAATTTACTTTTCTTGCTTTGAAGTATTGTAAAACCGAACAAACCAGAAATTTGTAGAATTGCAATACCTATTATTAAAATTGGAACATATTCTTTTGCACTTAAGTATCTTTCATCTAAAAGACCAACGATTTCAGGAGTAAATAAAATTACCAAAAAAGATATATATAAAATCCCAGAAACAAATAAGTCATTAATTTTTTTTAATTTTTCTTTTATTGAAATAATGCTAA
This sequence comes from Plebeiibacterium marinum, assembly GCF_026013615.1. Taxonomy (GTDB): domain Bacteria; phylum Bacteroidota; class Bacteroidia; order Bacteroidales; family Marinilabiliaceae; genus Saccharicrinis; species Saccharicrinis marinus_A. The sequence goes on along the minus strand of NZ_JAPDPI010000016.1, from coordinate 30,075 downwards.
TATTTTTCATATTAGCAATTTTATAATAGTAAGGCTCATATGCCTTATTAAATGCAGTTGAAAAAACTAAGACAATTTCACTCATCTTATATCCTAATGAATAGATTCCTACACTTTTCAATCCAATAAACCGTTCTAAAAACACTCTATCCGAAACATTTAAAATCCAAGATGCTAATATCATAGGAACCAACGGTAAGGAATACTTAATAACTTCTACTGCAATTAACCTATCGAATTTCCAGTTAATTCTTTTTATTAAAAATGTAAAATAGTAAGGTAAAAACAATACAGATGTCGCTCCTAAACCAAGAAGCATCCCCAAAGCCCCTTGTTTCCAGATTACCACCAAGAGAACAATAACACCCGTATTCAAAAGAAATTCTGATAACGTAAGCTTTATAAATCCTAAGGCATTTTGTTCAACTTGCAATAATGCCTTTGGTAATAAACTGAAAATATTAAAATAAGTAATCAAAAAAGCAATAATATAATAAGGGTAGAATGGAATTGTTTCATAAACAAGAGAAACCACATTTTTAAAAACAAAACATATAGTTAATAATACTATCGAAACAAGACTCATTAGTAAAAATAATGTACTAATTAAAGTTCTTTTATCTGTACTATTATAATCATGGTATAATCGAAAAATTGCTTTATCTAATGATAACGAAAATAAAATAGTTAATATAAGTATTAAAATATTAATCGAATTTACTAAACCAAATTCTTCAGGAGACAAGTATTGAGTATATAAAGGTAGTAAAAGAAATTGAGCTGCTTTGGGAACTATATTGCCTATAGTATAAAAAATACTGTTTTTCAAAACATTAACCTTACTCATACAAACTACTTAAATAAAGTTACAGCAAGTTGAAAATCCATTTCATCGTCTATATCAACAGAACTTAAATCGTCCATTTCATATTTAATGATTTTGCTAAATTGATTCATTTTCATTTTTAGTAATGATTCCACATTAATAATATAAATTGCACCATTATATTCCCACACTCTAGGGCAATCTTGTCTTCTGGTGAAATCCCCTTTTTTTGATTTCTCTAGATAGCCCTTTTCGTTTTCTTCAAATAGTAAATAATATGGGTTACTTTTTGTTTCCTTTACAGAAACAACCATATCTATATCATTTGAATATAAATCATTAGCTTCCTTAATATGTTTTCCATTTCTAAACGGAGAAGTTGGTTGCAATAGAATAATCTGTTCATAATTAACACCATAACCTTCATAATACCTTAATGCATGTAAAATTACCGAATAAGCATCTGCTGTATCTGTAGCCAATTCTGTTGGCCGTAAAAATGGAACTTTTAGTCCATAGTTTTCAACAACATTCTTAATCTCACAATCATCAGTAGATACACATATATCAATATCTTCAGCAACTTCTCTGGCTGCATCAATGGTATAACATATTAAAGGCTTACCTCTCAACGTTTTAATATTTTTACCTGGTAAACCCTTTGACCCTCCCCTGGCAGGAATAATAATCAATGTGTCTTTAGTAATCTGAGGCATTAAAAATTCTGCTTAAGGTGTTTTATAATCTCTTGTGCTTTATTATACTCTTCGTGCCTTCCTATATCAATCCAATATCCTGTAATTGGATTATCAATCACTTTTCCGCCCGTTTCTATAATATTTTCTATTAAGTCAGTCGCATTATAAAAAGAATCTTTAGGAATACGGTAACATTCTTTTGTTTTCATTAGATAAATCCCAGCATTTGCATAATGCGTATTGCTAGGTTTTTCTTTTAACCCAGTAATTCTACCACCCTCTCGGGTCATAATTGCAAATGGTATATTTACCGTATAAGATATTGAAGCAACTGATAAATTTGCCTTTTCTTCAACCATATTGATCCACAAATCTTCCAAATCTACATCCGTAAACAAGTCTGAATTCATTACCAATACATAAGGGTTTGCAAATTCCGACACCATGCTAACTGAACCAATCGTACCCAAAAATTGCTCTTCTTCAAGATATTTTATATTTATACCTTTAGAAGATCCATCTCCAAAATAATCTTTAATTTGATCGGCTAAATAGTTTACTGAAATGTAAATATTTTCAATACCATATGAAATTAACCGATCAATATTATGTTCTATTATCGGTTTATTTCCTAATGGCAACATGGGTTTAGGTGTATTATTTGTTAGTGGTCTTAATCTTTCGCCTTTACCTCCAGCCATAATTACCGCGTCAATAGGCAGAACCGTTTGTTTTTTATTTAGATCTATAACTTTTCTTATACAACCATCATTATTTAGAATTGGTAATAAGTGAATACCCAACTTTTTAATTTCATTAATCTGTATAGGATTTATATCTTGATGTAAAGCATGGAAACTACTCTTCATAAAATCACACACCTTGTCATTAGTAGACTTTCCTTTTAGAAATGCCCTTCTTATATCACCATCTGTTAAAGTTCCCACCATCTTGTTATTGTCTTTTACCACAAATAAAGTTAGAGCTTCGGGAACATTATTTAATAATTCAAATGCCTTAAGAATGTTATCTCCCTGATTAATAATATATTTTTGAAAGTCTTTCATTGTTTAGATATTTCTCATTTTAAGAACTTCAATAATTTTATCTGCCACTCCACCCTGATAATAAGGATTCTCTATATCGCAAGAGTGTGAATTTTGAATACATGACACAGCCTTTTTGATTTCCTCTTTATCAATAGGTATATGTAAAACATTACTACCACAAGCTCTTCCTTTTTGACGATCTCCCAAATTAATCACTCTCTTTTGAAAACTTGCTGCTTCAATAATACCACTAGAAGTATTTCCAAGAAGAAAACTACAATGTTTCATACATGAAAAATACCCTAAAGAACCAAAATTTTCAACACATATAACTCTATTATTTGTTTTTTGAGGAAGTTCTAAAAAAGCTTTTCTTATTTTATAACCTTCCGTATCCGCATTAGGCAAAGTGATTACTATTTGAAACTTCTGAGAAAGCTCTCTAAATGTTTCTGATAAAATATTTGCGTATTCCTGATTCTTTGAAACCTCTATTGTTTCTGGATGAAATGTTGTAAGTATAGTTGGTGCACCTAAGTCTATATCAAACTTATTGTTGAAATCACTAATAGACAACAACGGTAGATTTTTCAGATTGTCGAGACTTAATGCCCCAACAACAAAAGTATTAGATTTACTTTCTGTTAATTCGGCAACTCTTTTGGCATATTCTTTTGTCGCAACAAAGTGAGTAGAACTAGCTAAAGTAATTGAATGTCTGAACACATTATCAATTGCCCCTAATGTTTTTTCACCGCCATGCAAATGCGCAAATTTAATTCCATATGGTATTCCTGCACTTACCGCAGCAAACATTTCATATCGATCACCCAAACACAATACGATATCAAAGTTGTTTTGATAATTCCCCCAAAACTCAGCAAACTTTATGCTTGTCAACCCCATTGCTGTAGAAACTGCATTGGATGAATCTCCTGCCTGCATAGATTCAATCTGATACTTTACTTCAAAACCATCATCTAAAATTTGGTCTACCGTATTTCCATGATACGGAGATAAATGAGTACCGAAAACTATAAGGTTTAAATCAAAAAAAGAATCCTCCTTTAGCTTTTTCAACAAAGGAAGATAAATTCCATAGTCAGCCCTGGAACTGGTTAATACACCAATATTCACTCTATGTCCTCCCATTTTAAAATTGACCCTTTCCCTATGGTTTTCTTCAATGTTTTCCCAATCACTTCATCCATTTTCATCGGAGAAATTCCATCACCAGGTCTTTTCATCTCAAGGTCTTGCTCTCTTAGTATATGTCTTTTTTCAAGTTCTTTGTTTACATGAATAGATTTTCGAGCAACCTGAATGTTCTTAATCTCAGATGCAGATGGTTTTTTGTTCCCATCTCCCAATGCCTGCTCAATGTTTCTAATTGCATCCACCATAGATTTTAATTCACACGGTTCAATCGAAGCTTTATGATCAGGTCCTGGCATATTTCTATCAAGCGTAAAATGCTTTTCTATTAAAGTAGCCCCTAGGGCAGCTGCTGCAATAGGTATTTCTATTCCTTGCGTATGATCACTATATCCTGTCTTTACACCCAATGTATCGGCCATTGTTTTCATGGCTTTCAGGTTAACTTCATTAAAAGGTGCAGGATATTCAGTCGTACAATGCAGAACTGTAATTTCTTTCTTAGACTTTCCAAATTTAGTTAAAACATTAACGGCATCTTCTACTTCATCAATAGTGGCCATCCCTGTTGAAAGAACAAGAGATTGTGGTTGACTAGCCATAAATTTTAAATAAGGCAGGTTCGTAATTTCCCCGGATGGAATTTTCCATAACTCCATACCAATTTCCTTAAGGAAATTTAAACTATCCGAATCGAACCCTGTTGAAAGAAAACCTATGTTATTATCCTTACAATGTTTGATGAGTAGATAGTGATCCTCTATCGACAGTTCAAGTCTTTTGAGCATTTCATATTGCGACTCCGTTATGCCAATATTTTGACTTTGGTATTCCGCTTGTTTTGCACTCTTTGAAACTAATTTATCTGCTTTGAACGTTTGAAACTTTACATAGTCAACACCGCACTCCGCAGCGACTTCTATTAACTTTTTCGCAATATTTATATCGCCATTGTGATTGACTCCTGCCTCGGCAATTATTATTGTATGCATGATATACTTGCTTATTTCTTCTTGTTGATATAAATACCTGATTTTACAATATCCTTATAAACAGTCTTTCCTGCAGGTACAATCACTTTCTCAGTTAATATTATATTATTTGCAAGCGTTGCTCCGCTGCCAATAAAACACTCATCTGCTATTTTCACCTGCCCATTTATTCGCGTTCCTGTTGAAATATGATTATGATCTCCGATTTGAACCTCATGTTCAACCAATGCTTTTGTATTAATAATATTGTTGATGCCGATTTGTGCCTCTGAATTAACAACCACATGGTGCATCACAATTGTTCCTTCTTCTATTTTAGCATATGTACTAACATATGCATTGGGAGAAACAATAACCGGAAATTCAGCACCCAGGCTTTTGGCTAACTTGTAAAGTTTAATCCTTAACCCAGCGGATTTTATTTGTCCAACTGTAATTAATACGTTTTTAAATTTATCAATCAATTTTGGCAAGTCATCATCTGAACCAAGGACAGGGTAGCCTAATATTTTATGTCCCACCTCTTCATTTGGGTCTACAATACCTTCAATTTTATACTTACCTTCTTGCTCGATAACGTCGATGCAAGATTTACAATGTCCTCCTCCTCCTACAAGAATGATTCTATCCATCACAAAATTACACTACTCGGAATATTGACAATCCTATCTTCGAGCCATTGAGCATTAGTTTGTCTATCTTTATAACAACCGGCATACATAGGCATTTTATACAACAATGTCCAGATAGGACGGCTCATAACACCATGCTTATTTAGGTATTCCAAAACGTTGTCTCTTTCTTCTCTATTTCCCAAACAAATAGCATTTAACCAATAGTTCGAACAGGAATTATTAGGTTCCAGAATAAAATCGATCTTATTCTCTTTACAGAAAGCCGATAGTTTTTCTGCCCAGTTCCTTTTATTCTTAACAAATTCCTCGAGTTTTTCTAACTGGGCACAGGCCATAGCTGCGTTCAAATTAGGCATACGAAAGTTATATCCAATCATATCATGGGTATACTCGTATGGATGCGGAACTTTTGCTGTTGTAGTTATATGTTTCGCTTTTAAGGCCAAACTTTTGTCATTAGTAACTATTGCTCCACCTCCACCACAAGTAACAGTTTTGTTGCCATTAAAACTAAAGGCTCCTAATAATCCTAAAGTACCAGTATGCTTCTCTTTATATGAACTTCCTAACGATTCTGCTGCATCTTCAACGACAGCAATATTATATTCCTTCGCAACATTAATAATTCCATCAATATCAACAGGGTGACCAAAAGTATGCATAGGTACAATAGCAGCAATACGTTTTCCTGTTAATTTACTGAAACATTCTCCATTTCGTTGCTCCGAACATTCTTTTAAAAAATCGTTAAGGGAATTTGGCGACAGCCCCATTGTTTCTTTATCAACATCAATGAAAACAGGTTCTGCACCACAATAACTAATTGCATTTGCCGTAGCAATAAATGATAAACCTTGAGTGATTACCTCATCTCCATTCTGCACTCCTGATAGTATTAAAGCTATTTGTAGAGCCGATGTTCCATTAACTGTAGCAACTGCATGTTTTGCCCCGGTAATATCGCACATCATTTGTTCAAAACGATTAACATATTCTCCAACCGAAGATACAAATGTAGAATCAATCGCATCGTTAACATAAGCCTTCTCATTACCTACAAATCTAGGTTCGTGTAAAGGTATAAATTCCTTTGGGGTCGAATATGCCTCCCTTATATAATCGTGCAGTCTCTTAAACTTTTCCATTACATTTTGCTATCGAGATATTTACCCGTTTCCTTATGCCCAAAGTCTGGAATCATCTCAAAGAATAAACTTACGATATCTTCTTTTTTCCAAGCCTTTTTCAGCTTCAGACTATTTATACTTTTCTCAAAATATTCGAGCTTTTCGTTATTTGAATAGAACTCGTTCTTAATTATACCTAGATTTAAAAATCTTTCCATATCCAGCACTTCTTCCTTCGTATAGAATTCTTCAAAATCTTTTTCACCAGTTGTGTCGCTTGGAGTAAACAAGCACGGCCATTTACCTTCATTAGGCAAAGTACCTGCTAACTCTCTAGCTTCCTCTTCTGTTTCGCATAGGTATGGTTCATACCCGAGTTCTTTCAAATACTTAACTGCAATATCTGCAAAAGTAATAAGATGTAAATTCTCACTCAGTTTAGGAAAAAAAACATCCATATTATCTCCATAAATACAGGACATTAAACACAATTCTCCTGATTCTCGCGGAGTAACAAAATATCTTTTTATATCCTTCGGTGCCACTATTGGTTGTTTCTTATGTATCCTCTGATTAAAACCATGTAATAACGAGCCATCTGAAAATGCTACATTAGCAAACCTCGCCGTAGAAATTTTCATGTCTTTACTACGACGCATTAAGAACATTTCCATTATTCTTTTCGACGCCCCCATCATATTCACAGGGTTAGCTGCTTTATCTGTTGATACACAAAAATATTTTTTAGTGCCTTTGGAAATTGCTTGTTTAATCGTTTTGTCGGTATTTAATACATTCACATCAATCATCCTCATCAACGTATAAGGATCCTTTTCACTCCTTACATGCTTAAGCGCAGATAGGTTTAATACATAATCATATCTACCATCAGCTTCAATAAATGCGTCATATTCAACAGAACCAATATCAAGGGCAAATGTCTGAAAATCCCCATCGATATATCCAAAAGAGCTGCGAATATCTCTTACAAGTTCTACCATGTTGTTCTCGCTAATATCCACAACATGCAATTTCTTTGGGTTACGCTTGAATATTTCTTTTGTAACCGCCTGTCCAATTGACCCAGCTCCTCCTATTACAAGAAATGAAGATGCTGATACTATAGAAGAAAGGTCTTCTCTATTTGTAGTAATGTCTTCAACAAAGAGTTCTTTTTCTCTTCCTATTAACTGTAACATATTTATTTAAGCTTATCCTTAATATTATCATAAATAATTAACCCTATTACTAAACATACTCCGAAGAACACACCTACAATCATACTTATCAACAATATACTTTTCCTTACTGGTGAGGATTTCTCATCCGGTACTTTCGCTGGTTCAATAACCGAAAAAACAGGACTCTCTTCTTTAACAGCAATCTTTGCTGCTTCTAGCTGAGTAGACAGGTCTTTATATACTGTTAAAGTAATATCATACTCATCGCTTAATCTTTGAAATTCAGGATCAACACGTTCTGAAATGATATTACGATGACTATCCTTGTAATTATAAAATGCTAACTGAGCCTTTTCATATTCTTGCTTCTTTTCTTCATAACGGCCTTTTACAAATTTTAAATGTTCCCGTACTTGTTTAGTTTTATATTCAATTATATAGCGTTGCAATAGCTTAACAGCTTTTTTTACAAACTGGGCTGCTAAAATTGGTTCCTCAACTTCTACAGTTATTACTACTAACCCTGTCTCTTCATCAACTCCAATTCTAAACAATTCATATACCGATTCAATAACCTTTAATTCTTCTTCTGATAGATATAAAACTCCATAATCAACATTACTTATAATACCCTTTTTTTCATTAGAAAAGACTTTTTCTTTAATCGTCCAAGGCAACCTAATCGTATATTTAGCAATTTGAGAACCTACAGAAGGAATAGTATCTGCCACCACATAATCATAAATAGAAATCGGCTGTTCATACTCCTCAAAATGAAATTTTTCGTAAATAAACTCATTTAAAAAAGGATAACTATTTACGATTTGAGGGTAGATTTCTGCCGGAATACCGTCCGATTGTCCCATCATTGATGACAAATTTATTCCAGCCATACCTGCTAAGGCTCCAAGCCCACCCACGCTACTACTTTTATTTTCAGAAGAAGGTAATAATGTTGCTGATGCAGTATATTTAGTTGGACTTAAAAAGGCAATTAATAACCCAATAAAAACACAAACTCCAACTGAATAGTATATTATTTTACGTCCATCCCAAATAGTTTTTATCAGCGCAATTAAATCAATTTCGTCATCTTTTATAATCTGATGATCCGTTTGAGTTTTATTTACTTTTAAAATATTCTGATTAGTATCCATTATTTAGCTTTTCCTAAGTTATATGTACTAAAACCAATACTTACTAAAGCATTACTTTCTATTATATTTCTTCCATCAAACAAAAAAGCAGGTTTTTTCATACTTTTATATACTTTATCCCAATCATAACGCTTAAACTCATCCCATTCTGTTAAAATCGCAACAGCATGTGAATCATCCATGGCTTGATACGGATCTTTGATAACATGAACCAATTCCCTATTTTCCTCTTCTGATCGTGTATTAAGGCAATCTAGGTCTGCGTATATTTGCTCTTCTTTTACTTTGGGATCATATATATATAATTCGGCTTGTTCATTAAGTAAATAATCTGCCACATATATCGAAGCTGACTCCCGTGTGTCGTTTGTATCTTTTTTAAATGCCCAACCAAGAATAGCTATTTTCTTACCAGACACCGTGTTAAATAAGGTTTTTACAATTTTTTCTGCAAACCTTCTTTTTTGATAATCATTCAACATAATAACTTGTTCCCAATATTCAGCCACCTCATCTAACCCATAAGATCTGGCTATATATACCAAGTTTAGTATGTCTTTTTGAAAACAAGAGCCACCAAATCCAACGGAAGATTTTAAGAACTTAGAACCAATTCTGGAATCTGCACCTATCGCTTTAGCAATTTCATCCACATCTGCTTCAGTCTCTTCACACAGTGCTGATATCGCATTAATAGAAGATACTCTTTGTGCCAAAAAGGCATTTGCCGTTAACTTAGATAACTCCGACGACCAAACATTTGTAGTTAATATCTTTTCTTTTGGAACCCAATGTGAATACACATCAACCAAGCGTTGAATTGCTTTTTGTCCTTCCTCGTCCTGATCCCCACCGATTAGAACTCTATCTGCATAATGCAAATCCGTTATCGCTGTTCCTTCGGCCAAAAACTCAGGATTAGACAATATTTGAAACTTAACTTTATTCCCTTCTGCCTTAAGGATGGTTTTAATGGCTTCAGCTGTTCTAACCGGTAAAGTTGATTTTTCAACAACAATTTTATCCGAAGTTGACACTTTAGCAATTTGCCTGGCACATAATTCGACATATTTCAGATCTGCAGCCATTCCTTTACCCACACCATAAGTTTTAGTCGGCGTGTTTACGGAAATAAATATCATTTCAGCTTCGTCAATAGCCTTATCCACATCTGTCGTGAAAAACAAATTTCTACCTCTTGCTACTTCAACAACTTCCTTTAATCCAGGTTCGAAAATAGGTAGCTTATCTAAATCTTCATTATTCCAGGCATCAATCCTACCTTGATTCAAATCAACTACTGTAACCTTTACTCCAAGACATTTCTGAGCTATTACAGACATAGTTGGTCCACCAACATAACCTGCACCTATGCAGCATATATTCGTTATTTTTTCAGGAATATTCATTTTTTATATGCTATTTCTCTATTTTTTAACTTACAACATAATTATCTTTCCTTTATTAAAAAACGTTTTTGTTCTTCTCGTATACGTTGATCATGTTGCTTGTTTGCATTGTTTTCTTTATTCATTTGTTTGCGAATTTTGCGAATGAACGCTAATAATGCGAATTTTTACAAATTATAGTTTTTAATAGTTCCAACAATATTCATATAAACTTCTTCTAAAGCAGGGATACTATTATAAAACAGATTCAGTTTCTCGATAGTATCCTGTACAAAAGTTGGATATTCATGAGCCATCATATTTCTAATTTCTCGAAGCCGCATCCAATCACCAACAGAAATTATAATTTTCAAGCTTTCTAATCGATTCAACATATCCTTAAAAGCCTTACCCTCTATATCTTCGCCTAAACCAATTAGTAAAAATTTAAAAGTATTTGATCCAATTTCATCCTGAAGCTTAGAGAATCTATAGATCAACTGATCCAAATGCGAAATATCGTCTTCTGTAAAACTATTGTATTTTTCTTCATCAATGTCAAAGATTTCCGATAGCCTCCTTTGTGCTGAGTGAATTCTTGACAAATGAATCTCACATCGCTCAAGTGATCTATGCAGGCGTTCCTGGTACAATTTTTCTTCTTGAGTCATAACAATATGCCTTCTTCCAATGCTGTTATATATACACCATCCAATTCCTGACCGACATCTATCAAAACATCCACTTTTTGCTCACCTATGTATTCTTTTAGTTTAATCAGGAAATCAATTTTTAATTCTACTACACTTCCTTTCATACCTTTGTTCTGAATCAATAAATCAATATCCCCGCCTTTCTTCTGATCATTAGTTCTGGAACCAAAAAGAAACACTTTAGCATCCTCCCCAAAAACCTCAGCACAAGCTTTTTTGATACTATCTATTTCAAAATTATTAAGGCGCATAATACTAGTTGTTGGTCTTTAGTTATTGGTTATTAGATCTTATTCTGGCAATTCCCTCTTCTCTCCAATCCATAATAACCCCTTCCACTAATCACCAATAACCATTGACTATTGACCAATGACACAATGTCAATTGTCTATTGACCATTAACCATTGACCAATCACTATCCCTAAAGTCTATCCGCAATCGTAATAAACGTCAGCGACATAGAAGCCAGGGCACTTCCGATTCCAATCCAGGCCTGCGGTGTCATACCTTGTCGTTCCGGTCTTTTAGGAATTACGATCTCTGCTCCGGGAGTAACTTTCGGATATCTTCTAAAGAACAAAAAGCCCTTGGTGGCATGAGATGCTCCATTAGCCATCAGCACATAGGTCTTACCTTTTTTAGCATTTAACGAAAACCCACCACTCATATTAATATATTTTTTTACACTAAATGATTTCTCATATACCGTGGATGAGGGGTTCAGGATCTCTCCAGAAATTTTTACAGTTTGCAATGAAGTTGGGATACGAAGCACATCCCCATTCCGCATATAAATATCTTCTTTTGAACCCGGATTTTTAATAATACGCTCCAAATTTACACTCACATTTTCAAAATCAAGTTCCGAAAAAGTCAGGGTTGAATCCTTTTCCATCAATTCATCCCTCTTAGCTTGCTCCTCATCACTAATATACACCTTCCTTATTAAGGTTGCTCCAATCGGGTAAGCATTTTCCCTTAACCCTCCTGCCCTTTTAATGACATCAGAAACACGCTCCTTTGCGGATGTCAGGTTATAGATACCCCCATACATAATCTGGCCATTAACCGTAACCGAACCATTGCTTTCCCACCCTGGCATATACCTAACAGCTATGGCATCATATGGCTTAAGTACAAACTGACTTGCCTGCTCATCCAGTTTTAAATCACGTGAAACCCTGAAATAGAATAATTCAGAACTTTGAGTGGAATTCTTATCTGCTTCATCATAAGATAACCTCCGTCGTACTTCAATAGTAGATTCTGAGGCACTCTCTTTAAACCCTCCTGCCATTAAAACCAAATCTTCTATAGTCAGGTTATCCGCATAAGGAAATTCGCCCATATCCTTAACCTCACCCCAAATAGCTACGGTTCTACTTTCCCTGGTATTATCAATAGAGGCAATAAAAACCTTATCGTTTCTTTTCAGGTCAATGCTTTCATTTCCACTTAATATTTTGCCCACATCAAACGAGATATTTTCAGGCGTATAATCTTCTTTTAATCGAGTAATCAATCCCCTGTTTAAAAAGGCATTTTCTATTACCCCATCAGCTTTATCTACCAAACCTTTTAAAGTAAGACCTTCTGTATATTCGAAATCCCCAGGACTAAAAACAGCACCACTAATGCTAACTATATTTTCATATCTGTTTAAAATCTTCCCAACAGACAGCCTATCCCCATTATATAATTCAATATCACTGGCATTATTTACCGACACCTCTTTAATTGCGCGTTCCTTACCAGTATTCCTGTATAGCTTCAGTTTGCTTTTATATGCTTCCTCAGTAAAACCACCTGCATAAATTATTAAATCCTGAACTGTTTCTGCATCTTTAGCCTCAAAAATACCGTTTCGTTTAAATTCACCATCTACCCTTACCCGCTTTTTATATGTAGGTATCATCACTACATCATTATCCATTAAAGGAACGTTTATAGTGCTATTCCCATTAATCAAATAATCATATACGTCGAGATTACTAATCACTTTGCCATTGCGGATTAAGCGTATATCCCTGAACGAACCTTGTTTATTCGGCCCTCCTGATAGATACAAAACATTGAACAGGGTAGAAGTACCTGGTAAAGTATAGGTACCTGGTGCAAAAACCTCACCCAGCACATTAACTTTAATGGATTTTAACTGACCTGTTCGTATTGAGGCAAACGTTCTTGGAGTGGAACTTCTTAAATCACTATAAATAGAAGATAGTTTCTCAGTAATGACTCCCTTAGCATATTGCATGGTATGCCCGCTTACATAAATTGGCCCAACCAAAGGAATATTGATTTGCCCGTTGGTATTTACCTCTAATTGATAACTCTGTTGCGATGCCCCCCAAATATCAATAATTACTTCATCGCCTGTACCCAAAACATAACTATCCGGTACGGGAATATTAACACTGGGCTCAAAGCTTAAATTGGTATTGTTAAAGAATGAAAAACCAAAAATCTTTTCTTCTACCATATTTTCATCTACCAGGGCTTTTTTTGACAGCTCAGTTACATTCGTAGCATTTTCACCTGTAGAACTGTTTTCCTGCTGATAATTATCAAGTCCCCCACTTAACTTAACCTCTTGTATCCTCTTTTGCAACAGAGAAATCTGACTATTCGACATCCCTTTTAAACGTGCCATATTGATAGCTTCGTTTTCACTCAAACCCCTACTCTCCATTTCCGAAATAATTTGCATTATCTGGTCATCAGAAAGGGCATTTACATCTACATTTTTAACATCTACATCCTGAGAGTATCCTTGATACGACGTACAAATCAAGACGCCTACAACCAATATCAGAAGTTTTTTTATCATGTGTTTACACTTTTAGGTACGCTTCGCTTCCTGAGCCACATATATCTTAAAGGGTCAGAAATTGATGAAAGTATCCAGTTTCAATATCAGTCACAAAAGGCATTCAACCAACTGTAACTCAAATATATTTACATAAAACATCCCAATAAATGAATCACGCCCATTTACCAGGATTTTGTTTGTTGTTTTTTTACAATTGCAACAATTAGTCAAAAAAACGCCGCAAGTTAGCCACTTTATATGAAATAGCCAACTTCCGGTCATATGCTTTCTATATGTTAGAAAAATTTAACACGTTTGAACGTATCACTTAAAATATTTACGGTGAAAAATTAAAATAATGGCAATTCCGACTGTTATCGCAGAGTCTGCAATATTAAAAACAGGACGGAAGAAAACAAAATGGTCTCCCCCCCATTTAGGCAACCACTGCGGGAAATAACCTTCTACAATAGGAAAGTAAAACATATCCACCACCTTACCATGCAAAAATGAAGAATAACCACCTTCTGCAGGGAACAAACTGGCGACCTGAGGGTAACTGTCGTTAAAGATCATTCCATAAAAAGCACTGTCAATGATATTCCCGATCGCACCTGCCAATACCAATGAAATACTGAAGATCAATCCATAGGGAACATCCTTTTTTGTAAGCTTATTCAGATAATAGCCAATACCAATAACAGCTATAATACGGAATACGCTTAGGATAATTTTCCCAAACTTACCGGCAAGCTCCATACCAAAAGCCATACCATTGTTTTCAATAAAATGAATGATAAACCAGTCGCCAATTACATTGAACTCTTCCCCAATCATCATATGGGTTTTCACCCAAATTTTTAATGCCTGGTCGGCTAGTAAAACCAATAAAACAACAGTTAAAGGCCTCTTTAAATATGAAAGCATTTATACAGACTAATAGATGAGAGACAACAGATCTTCAGACTACCTGTTGCCCTTTACAAACTTCTTTTATCTCTCTTTATAAAACCAACGAGCTATTAGCCATCAGCTATTAGCCATCAGCTTATTACTTCTGATTCCTCTTCGCATCAATACTCAAGGTAGCATGAGGAACAGCACGTAAACGTTCTTTTGAAATCAGCTTACCTGTTTCCCTGCATACGCCGTAGGTTTTGTTCTCGATACGAATCAATGCAGCCTGCAAATGCTGAATGAATTTTAGCTGGCGTTGGGCCAGCTTCCCAGCTTCCTCTTTTGAAAGCACGGCAGCTCCTTCTTCAAGGACTTTAAACGTGGGAGACGTATCTTGCGTATCATTTCCATCTCCATGCGTTATTGTATTACGAAGAAGTTCGTAATCTTTTTTAGCCTTGTCTAACTTTGAAATGATAATTTCCTTAAATTCTTTCAACTCCTCATCGGAATATCTTGTTTTCTCTGCCATAACGTTAAATTTGAGTTTCACTATGCTTTTTTACTCACACAGATGTAGGTCTCGACATTGTTATCAATCTCTACGAGTTTTCCTTCGGTTTCGTTACACGAATCCGCAAGATTTATTTCCTCGGCTAAAGTTTGTGCTGCAATATAATCTTTAAAGTTGATTACAGCGTCATTTATAGCGTCATTTTTCTGTATTTTAAGTACAATTTTATCGGTAACATCAAAGCCCGAATCCTTTCTTATATTCTGGATTCTGTTAACAAATTCTCTTGCAATACCTTCCTGCTTTAACTCCTCATTAATGTGAATATCCATAGCAACCGTAAGCCTTCCTTCACTGGCAACCAACCATCCAGGAATATCTTCCGACATAATCTCAACATCTTCAAGAGACAACTCAACCGGCTGCCCGTCTATATCAGCATTTACCTTTCCGTCCTTCTCAATGGCAGCAATATCTTCCTGCTGCATCTGGTTAACAAAAGCAGCTATCTGCTTCATCATTTTACCGTACTTGGGACCTAAAGCTTTAAAGTTTGGTTTAATTTTTTTAACCAACACACCGGAAGTGTCTGTAAGGAATTCCATTTCCTTTACGTTAACTTCTGACAATACCAAATCTTTCACTTTCTCTACCTGGTCATGGAACTCAGTATCAAGAATTGGTATCATTATTTTTTGCAATGGCTGACGAACCTTTAAGCTTTCTTTTCTTCGCAATGCCAACACCATTGATGAAATATCCTGAGCATAAAGCATACGCTGTTCAAGTGCCGTATCAATCATTGAATCATCGGCCTGAGGAAACTTGCTTAAGTGTACAGACTCCACTTCCTCTTCACTTGAAACCATTTTCAAATCCTTATACAACTGATCCATATAAAACGGAGCAATTGGAGCCGACAGCATAGCCACCGTTTCCAAACAGGTGTATAATGTTTGATAAGCGGCAAGTTTATCTTTTGAAAAGTCTCCTCCCCAAAAACGCTTACGATTTAAGCGCACATACCAGTTACTTAAATTTTCTGTAACAAAATTCTGAATAGCTCTACCTGCTTTTGTTGGTTCATATGCTTCAAAACTTGAAGTTACGTCTTTGATTAAGGTATTTAACAATGAGATAACCCAACGGTCAATCTCCGGCCTTTCTTCAACAGGTACCATTTCTTCTTTTCCCGTAAAGCCATCAACATTGGCATAAAGGGCAAAAAACGAATAGGTATTATATAAGGTTCCAAAAAACTTACGCTTTACTTCATCTATGCCATTCTGGTCAAACTTCAGGTTATCCCATGGCTGGGCATTAGTAATCATATACCAGCGAAGCGGATCGGAACCAAACTTCTCAATTGTTTCAAATGGATCGACTGCGTTTCCTAAACGCTTGGACATCTTATTCCCGTTCTTATCCAAAACAAGGCCATTTGAAATGATATTTTTAAACGCAACCGAATCAAACAACATAGTTCCCAAGGCATGAAGCGTAAAAAACCACCCGCGGGTCTGATCCACGCCTTCCGCTATAAAATCGGCAGGAAACACCAGCTGTGATGCCCCGGCATCACAGCTGGTTTCGAACGGATAATGCATTTGAGCATAAGGCATTGCCCCCGAATCAAACCAAACATCAATCAGATCTGGTTCACGGAACATTTTTTCACCATCATCACTTACTAAAACAATATCATCAACATAAGGACGGTGAAGATCTACTTTTTCGTAGTTCTCCTTAGAAAAATCTCCAGGCGTAAATTCCCCATACGGACTTTTCTCCATCACCCCGGCTTCAATTGCTTTGTTAATTTCGGCTGTTAATTCCTCAACCGACCCTATACATTTTTCAACCTTACCATCTTCCGTTCTCCAGATTGGAAGAGGAGTACCCCAGTAACGGGAACGGGAAAGATTCCAGTCAACCAGATTCTCCAACCACTTACCAAAACGTCCTGTTCCTGTTGACTCAGGCTTCCAGTTGATGGTTTTGTTCAACTCCATCATCCTATCCTTAACTGCAGTAGTTTTTATAAACCACGAATCTAAAGGATAATACAGAACCGGCTTGTCGGTCCTCCAGCAATGAGGGTAATTATGGGTGTGCTTTTCTACTTTAAAAGCTTTATTTTCAAGCTTCAACATTACAGCAATATCCACATCTAACGAAGGATCCTTGTCTGTAAGTTTTTCATCATAATCATTCTTAACAAATCGACCTGCATACTCCAAATAAGTATCCAGGTTTACAAAATCTTTAACAAAGGCAGCATCCAGGTCTTTGATCAGGAAGTACTTTCCGGTTTTATCTACCATAGGATTTTGCTTTCCATCTTTATCTATAAGAATCAATGGCGCAATTCCGGCTACTTTTGCCACCCTGTCATCATCAGCACCAAATGTAGGGGCTATATGAACGATACCGGTTCCATCCTCAGTGGTAACATAGTCTCCCAAAATCACCCTAAATGCGTCTCCATCCGGCTTGATCCATGGAATCAGCTGTTCATATCTTACGCCTTCTAGTTCTTTTCCTGTGTATTCTTCAAGAATTTCAAAAGGAATCTTTTTATCGCCTGGCTGATAATCTTCAAACGATAACTCTGCATTTTTAGGATTAAAATAGGCCGACACCAAATCTTTCGCCAAGATTACTACGGCTGGCTTCCCGGTATATGGATTAAATGTTTTTACTTTTTGATAAGTTACCTGGGGACCTACAGCCAAAGCTGTATTTGAAGGCAAAGTCCATGGAGTGGTAGTCCAGGCCAAAAAGAACAATTCTTCTTCAACCCCTTGATATAAAAACTCTGACTTGTCATCCTTCACAACCTTAAACTGGGCAGTACAGGTAGTATCTTTTACATCACGATAGCATCCCGGCTGATTCAATTCATGCGTACTCAAACCGGTACCCGCAGCTGGTGAATAAGGCTGGATAGTAAATCCTTTGTAAAGCAGTCCTTTTTTATATAATTCCTTTAACAGGTACCAAAGCGTTTCTATATACTTATTTTCATAAGTGATATATGGATCTTCCATATCAACCCAATATCCCATTTTATGGGTCAGATCTTCCCACTTATCGGTAAATTTCATCACATCCTTACGACATGCTGCATTGTATTCTGCTACAGAAATCTTCTTACCGATATCTTCTTTTGTGATACCCAAAGACTTTTCAACACCCAGTTCCACTGGAAGGCCATGCGTATCCCATCCCGCTTTCCTTTTTACCTCAAATCCTTGCTGGGTTTTATATCTACAAACAATATCTTTTAATGAGCGCGAAATAACATGATGAATCCCCGGCATTCCATTAGCAGAAGGCGGTCCTTCGTAAAAAACAAATGTTGGATTTCCTTTTCGTGTAGTAACACTCTTTTCAAATGTTTGGTCAGCTTCCCATTCTTTTAACACATCTTTGTTAACCTGAGACAAATCTAACCCTTTGTATTCTTTGAATTTAGCACTCATTATATTATATGAATTTCCTTCGTTTTAAAAAAGTGTACAAATATAATAGTTCATTATATCAATGACAACAGGAAATTTATTTTATTTAGAATAGGTGATTGCTGGAAGCCGATAGCTCTTAGCGGGTAGCTTATAGCTTATGGCTTATAGTGGGTAGCTTATAGCGGATAGCCGATAGCTTATAGCTAATAGCCTATAGAGATTAGGGTGCTATGCATTTAGGATAACTATATCTTGAAATGTTTTCCCATAACGTAATCCGAGGTCTCGGAGGCAATGCTGACGCAATCAAAAAGCACGAAGAGGCGTAATAACCTAAGGCTATGAAGTGTTAGAGAGGGAAGTACCATGCAGCAGGCATGGGAATGGAGGTCATTCAGTTGCCATTTGATAAAAATTCGAGGAAGCTTGTTGACTAAAAATCTGCAGCATTATCCTATTTTTGTAACAAAATCAAATATTCGAATGAATTTTTACAAATTGATCAGCATCAGTCGCAAAATTAAAAGCGACAATTTGAAACTATTTGGAGTTTACATTTTACATATATTGGGGAAACGACACCTATCTATTAGAATAGACCCTTCTTTTAATTGCAACCTATCCTGCAGGATGTGTTATTTTAGCACACCTGAATACAGACAAAACAATAACGGTATTATTCCGGAACAAGATTTCGAACATATTGCCCGGGTTTTATTCCCCAAGGCGCTGCAGGTTTACATTGGTTGTGGAGCAGAGCCGACAACACATCGTAAATACATTAAACTTATTGAGCTGGCTAAACAATACAAAGTGCCACATATCGGAATTGTAAGTAATGGCCAGTTAATTACCGATGATCAGATAAAAAGAATCATTTTAACCGGAACAAACGAACTAACTCTTTCATGCCATGGCCTCACAAAAGACACCTTTGAATATTTTATGAGGAATGCAAGATTTGACCAATTCATTTCACTCCTGAAAAAAATCAATAAATACAAAAAGGAATTAAACTCATCAAGGCCAGAAATAAGAATCAACTATACCGTAAACCAAAAAAACCTTTCTGAATTACGCAATTTTATGGATATAATAGGTCCGCACCACATTTCATCACTCCAAATTCGACCTGTGTTAAATATTGGAGGTTCCTACTCCGAGTCCATTACTGACTCTCAAATATCAGAATACAATGAAATTATTAATTGTTTAAAAAATGAATGCTCAAAAAGAAATATTAGACTTTTAGCAAACAAAACCGATATAAAATACCAAAAGAAAAACAGCAATAAAAAAGTAACCGAAGCAGTTTACTGCTACATTGGGCCCAAAACTGCAAACAAACTAAACTTCGACTGGAAATCAATCTCATTTACCGATTTTACAAAGAAAACTCAATGGAGCAAAAAGGTAGTAAAGATGTTTTTCAATGATAAACAATCTTCAATTAATGAAGCTGCCGGCAATTATGATGTTTTTGAGTAAATATTTAACAACGATGAAATCACTTTTTATTCATACTAATAAGCAAAGCACTCTTTATAACTAGAAACTCATTCACATCAATTTCTCACTTCCTTTCTCACACCTGCATTTCAACAGAAATACAATATTTGCTATTTGCCACACGCCACACGCCATAAGCTATCATCAATGAGCCACGGGCTATCAGCTACTAGCTATAAACCATTCGCTATCAACTATAAGTTACTAGCCAACCCCTTCAACAATTCCTCCGTTTCCTCCCAACCAATACACTCATCGGTAACAGAAACCCCATATTTTAATTGAGACAGATCCTCAGGGATACTTTGCTTACCAAATTCAAGGTTGCTCTCAATCATTACGCCCATGATCGATTCATTACCATCCTTTATCTGTTTTTCTATATTCTTTAAAACATCCTTTTGGTTGGCTGCTTTTTTGCAACTGTTGGCATGACTACAGTCAATCATGATTCTTGGAGCTAAACCAGCCTTTATAAGCCTCTTTTCATACTCAGCAACACTTTGCGCATCATAGTTAGGTTTTTTACCTCCTCTCAAAATAATGTGCGTATTCTCATTCCCTTCAGTCCTGATCACAGCCACATGCCCATCCGGGTCAATACTGATAAAATTATGCGGGGCTGCAACCGACTCTAGCGCATTTATGGCAATTTCAATATTTCCATCCGTGCCATTTTTAAAACCAACAACCGATGACAAACCACTGGCCATCTTTCTATGACTCTGTGATTCAGTCGTTCTGGCACCAATAGCTGTCCACGAAATCAAATCCTGAATATACTGAGGTGTAACAATATCCAATGCTTCTCCTGCAACAGGCAACCCCAACTCCGCAATATACGAAAGCAATTCACGTGCCTGCTTCAACCCCTCCTCCAACTCAAAACTATTATTCAAATAGGGATCATTGATTAAACCTTGCCACCCCACTGTGGTACGTGGTTTTTCAAAATAAACACGCATAACCAGATACAGGGTATCTTTCACCTGATCAGCCAACTTTTTCAACCTGCGGGCATACTCTTTTGCCGCCTTAATATCATGAATTGAACAAGGCCCAACTACAACTAAAATTCTTTTATCATCCCCTTTAAGGATATTTTTAATTGTACTCTGCCCCTCTTCAATGGTTTTTATAATATTTTCGTTTAGTGGATACTGGTCTTTTAGCTGGTTTGGTGTTAAAATAGCCTGTTCGGCATTTATATTGATATTCTCTATTCTCTTATCAGTCATTTTTAAGATACTTGTATTTGCCTGTTAAAATATGCTGCGAAAATACATGATATTTCTCATTATCCTGAGCAATAAGTGTTTTTTTTCAGAATTCTTATTATAGAAACCATTTCTAACAACAATCCACCCAAACTGTAGTTACTCCTCACCCGGCATTCTTTTATTTAGTCTCTGCAAAAAAGCTACTGTTTTTACTAAACCCCTTTAACCAATACAAAGGAGAAATTCCTGTTATTAGCATGTTTAACCAGCAACACATTTCTCAGCACACCTCTCTCTCTTCCCACTTCTTTATCCGCTCTGTGAATCACCGCATATTGCGGTAACTCCTCACCGCTTGCAATTTTAGAAACAAACCACAAGGAAAAAGCCCCGTCACTATGATAATTGCCACATATATGTTTGTAATACAATACATTTTTATCATTACAAAAACCTGTTATAAATCCTTTGTAAGACAGATCATTTTCGCAGTCCCCATTCAAACCAAGCACCACCGAATCAATATCATCCTTCGACACTCCATTACTTACCAAAAAGCTCAACACCTTATCTTCCAAACTAATTTCCGGAGGCAATGCATAAAACACTTCCACCCCAATTAATTCCAGCTCTGCATTTTCGGGAGATTCAGAAACCATCATAAAAGTAGCCCCTTCACCGGGGATAGTTCCTTTAGTTTTACTGTTCTTAATGCTCAAATTATCTTCCTGCTCCGTTTTCCACTGGTTTACCGTTTTCTTCAAACCATAATTTTCCTCTGTCAATTCATCGGCTGCACCAATCAAAATATTATTGACACCTTCACTTTTCAATCTGACACCAGCATCCAGCAAAACCGTTTCAAAAGCAGAATCATCATGTGTATATACCACATTATACCCTTTACAATCATAGGCCAGGGCAAGATTAGAGCCCACGGCATTGTGCGTAGATTGAATAAAACTTGTTGGGGTCAGCAACATTTCATCATTATCGAGTATTTGGTTTAAAAACCTTTCTGAATCATCAACACACCCCATGCTGGTGGCCGTAATAATAGCATCAGGTCTTTCTATACCCAGGTTTTCCAACGACTTTTTTGCACACACCAGGTTAATCCGGTTAAAACGATTCATCCTCCGCAATACTTTTGGAGGTATATATTTTTTAAACTCCGGAGTTCTGCACTTCATCCATTTAGTGTACGACTCCAGCGTCAGGGGAAGATGGTTGCATTCAAAAGTATCATGTGCCGAAATAGCAACAATTGATTTTATATATATTCCCATACTTTAATTACTATTCGTTTGTGATAAGATAACAGAAGTATCGTTCCCTCCAAAACCAAAAGAATTGCTCATAACATGTACAACCTTCTCAGGTTTTGATTCTGTAACCGGCACAATATCTACTCCATGAATAGGTGTTTTAAAATTTAGATTTTTATATATCATCTGATTTTGGATACTTAAAACACTAAAAATCGCCTCAACAGATCCTGCGGCTCCCAAGGTATGACCTATATAGGGCTTTAAGGAGGAGAACGGCGGATATTGCCTTCCAAAAATTCGTTGGATCGCTGCACTCTCTGTTACATCATTATTTGGTGTTCCTGTTCCGTGGGCATTGATATAATCAATTTCCAAAGGATTTATCCCTGCCATTTCCATGGCACCTTTCATACATAAGTAAGGGCCTTCTCCTGTATCTGAAGTTGCTGTTTGATGAAACGCATCGTTATTATTGGCATAACCACTAACCATGGCATAGGTGTGCTTATTCTTTTTTCTTACCTGATCGCTACTTTCAAGCACCAGGAAGCCAGCTCCCTCGCCCAGATTCAATCCGCTCCTGTTATCATCAAAAGGTGTACATGGCTGTTCACTTAAAATCATCAAGGTATTAAAACCATTAAGGGTATATTTACATAAAGAATCAGCCCCACCAACTATAACCCTGTCGAGCCGCTTGCTCTTTATCAAATCCGCTCCCAGAGCAATAGCATTTGCACTGGATGAACAGGCTGTTGTAATTGTAGTAACAAAGTCATAGATCCCATATAATTCCGCAATCATTTCGGCAGTATATCCTTTGCTTTGAGACGATATGATAAATTTTGGATTGCCACCCTGCTGTTTATAATGGTTTTCAGCAACATCCATCCCACCAACCGTAGTACCAACAATAATTCCTGTGCGGATAGCACTATCACTCTCAAAACCGGCATCTTCCATAGCCTCCCTTGCAGCCCAAAGAGCCAACAAGGTAGTACGGGGATATTCCTCGTCTTTATCCAGTCCCAAACCCAAAATCAATTCTTCATTAGAAAAGGCAACTTCTGAAACCAAAAATTTTTCCTTATGAACTGTATTCAGGTATTTAATTTTCCCAATACCGCTACGCCCGGCTTTTATTGAATTAAAATTTTCTTCTACATTTTTTCCGATACCGGATATAACACCCATACCCGTAATATAAACTCTGCTTTGTTCAGGTGATTGCATATAATACCATTTTATAAAAAAAATTCCTGGTATTATGCCGGTCAATAAAAGAATCAGGTACCATTACAGGTAATTCAAAATTCAACAAAAACCGGAATAATTGGATTAAGTAACATCCTCATATAGTTTATATGAGATTGTAATCACAAACATAAGAAAAAATCATTCCCCCTGACAATAATCCTCAACATTTGAACCAATTGAATATTTGTTTAGTAAATATATTAAGGTATTTTTGCACCAAACTTAAACCCGTATTATGCATTAGAAATTTCTAATTCATATTGCGGGCAATATACCGTTTCCAAATATGTTATTGTTTTCATTGTAAAATGAGAACAGACTAAGAATGATTTAGCTAAATATGAAAAACATACTGGTTGTGTACTTTTCTCAGACAGGACAGTTGAAAGCTGTTGTTGATTCTGTGATGGGAAAGTTGGCACAAAGCAATGAAGTTAACATACATTATGAGGAATTACGACCGGTAAAGGAGTACCCTTTCCCCTGGAGAGATCAGTTTTTTGATGTGTTCCCCGATAGCGTTACAGAAACCGGCTGTGAGTTACAACCATTTAGTTTTGATTTAAATGCCCATTACGACCTGGTTGTTTTAGGATGCCAAACATGGTTTCTATCTCCATCTGTACCTGTAACAGCATTTCTGAAACACCCTCAAATAATAAAGTTCTTAGCAAAGAAAAACATTGTTACAATTCACGGGGCAAGGAATATGTGTTTTTCCGCCCAGGAATCGATAAAAAAATACATTAGCAATGCAAAAGCCAAACTTGTTGGCAATATTGTTTTAGGGGACAACAACACCAATTACATTTCAGCTATTACTATTATCAAATGGCTGGTGTATGGCAATAAAGGGCCTTATGGTTTCCTTCCTGATGCAGGCATTAGTAAAAAAACAATACAAGAGGCTTCTGTTTTTGGAGAGGACCTGATGAATTTTATAAAATCTCCGGATAGTTACCTGCTACAAAACGAATTGGTTAACAAAGGAGCTGTTAATATCAGGTTTTCGGTTTTGGCAACGGAATTGAACGCAAAAAAAATATTTAAAAAATTTAACAGATATGTTTCTAAAGCTCCTAAAGGCAGCAAGCTATGGCACAAAAGAATAAAAGTATTCAGAGCCTATTTGTTGTTTGCCTTGTTTGGCCTGTCGCCTATTGCCATGTTGGTATTTAGCCTGGTGCATTTACTTTTTAGGTTTAGAACAAAAAACATAATCAAATATTATCAGGGGATTCAAAGAAATTAACATTTAACTATGACATACATTAATAAGATATCTAAATTTTTTCCGAATAAGGCAGTTGGGAATGATGAAATGGAGGATTACCTGGGGAAAATAAAAGGTCTTAGATCAAAAGCAAAAAACATTGTTCTTCGGAACAACGGCATAAAAAACAGGTATTACGCTCTCGACAAGGAAGGCAAGATCACCCATTCTGTTGAAGACATGGCCGTAGAAGCTATCAATGCCTTAAAACAACAGGGTGTAGACCTACAAAGCATCGACCTGCTTACAAGTGGATCTGCATCTCCGGATATACAAATGCCTTCGTTGTCATGTATGGTTCATGGCCGATTGGGTATCGGAGCTATAGATGCCATGTCGGCAACGGGCTCATGCAACAGTACCATGTGGGCGCTCAATTACGCGCACATGTCTATCTTAACCGGTTCTTCAAAAAATGCGGTATGCGTTGGTGCCGAAAACATGTCGAGCTGGATGATGTCAAAGAATTTTGAAGAGGAATCTACTCACCTTCAGGATCTGGGAGAAAACGGATATGTAGCTTTTGAAAAAGAATTTTTAAGATGGATGCTGTCTGATGGTGCAGCTGCTGTATACCTGCAGGATAAACCCAACGAAACAGGCATTTCGTTAAAATTAGAATGGCTGGAAATTAAATCATATGCCCACCTGGCAGAAACCTGTATGTATGCCGGGGGATTAAAAGATGAAACAGGAAAAGTTCATCCCTGGAGAAGTCTTGACCCCAAAGATTTACTCGACAAGTCGGTTTTTTCATTGAAACAGGATTCTAAGCTTCTGGAGAAATATATCACCAGGTTTGGAGGAAAGTTTTTATCTGAATTGCTCAAAAAGCACGATTTCTCCCTTGATGAAATAGACTATTTCATGCCTCATATTTCATCTATGTTCTTTAAAAAACATATTAACCAATCCTTAATCGACGAAGGGTTGCATATTGATGATGAGAAATGGTTCCTTAATTTACCCAAAGTAGGTAATGTGGCTGCTGCTTCCGGCTTTATCATGCTTGAAGAAATATTTAATTCAGGAAACCTGGTAAAAGGCCAGAAAATTTTAATGATGATTCCTGAAAGCGCAAGGTTTTCATACACCTATGCTTTATTAACTGTTGTTTAATAACATTCAGACATGAAGGTTAACGATGTACCCCAGGATCACTCGGATAAGTTCAAGAAAGAATTTAGTGTTCTTGAGTTTGCAGTGGATGAAAAAGGGAAATACAAAGCGGTAAAAAGTACCGGTTTTGAACCTAAAAATGTGGCACTTGAACAAGCCTGGGAGTTTGAGGAAGAAAAATTTGAAAAGGCCAGGGTATTATGTCAAAATAAAAAGAAGAGTTTCATCTATTTTCATATGAAAAAAAATATGATGAACATTAAAATTTTGTCAGGTTACACAGGTTACAGTTGGTTTAAGGTATGGAAAGACTGCCTGTACAAAAATGAAAACAAACTAACTGAAAAAGAGTTGGATAATTATCGTTATGCCTTTGGCTACAAAACGGTTGACGAAGTAAGAAATATAGATTAGTGCTGTAATGAAGATTGAATTCGATCATCAGATGTCGTCCCATTGCGAAAATGGAGTTACAAGGAATTTATTGCGTCATGAGGGAATTGACATTAGTGAACCAATGGTATTTGGGATAGGGGCAGGATTGTTTTTTGCCTATCTCCCGTTTATAAAACTGCATGGGGCTCCGGTTTTCTCATTCCGTCCTATGCCGGGACATATTTTTAAACATGCAACCAAAAACCTCGGCATAAAAGTAAAATCACAAAAGTTCAGGTCGCCTGCAAAAGCCATGGCCAAACTGGATGAAAACCTTTCCAAAGGCATTCCCACAGGCATGGTGGTAGGCGTTTATCACCTTTCTTACTTTCCGCCTCAATATCGTTTTCATTTCAACGCCCACAACATTGTAGGCCTGGGAAAAGAAGACAACCAATATTATATCAGCGATCCGATCATGGAAAATGTTGAAATGCTTTCGCAGGAAGAGCTCATAAGGGTTCGGTTTGCCAAAGGCACTGGAAGCCCTAAAGGCAAGATGTATAGCGTGGAATGCAACAAAAGCCTGGGAGATCTGGATACAGCAATTAAAAAAGGAATTAAAAAGAATGTAACCCAGATGTTGCATTACAAAGGCATAGTGGGTGTTGATGGCATGATGTACCTAAGCAAACGAATGAGAAAATGGCCTAAAAAATATGGCAATAAAAAAGCGGAAAGGTTCTTAGGCCAGATAGTCCGCATGCAGGAGGAGATTGGTACCGGCGGTGCAGGCTTCAGATTTTTGTATGCGTCATTTTTACAGGAAGCTGCCCAAAAACTTGAAAATACCCAATTAGATAAACTATCTGCCGACATGACTCAAATTGGAGATCTGTGGCGCGAATTTGCCGTTGAAGCTTCCAGAATATACAAAAAAAGGGCTGGCAATACCAGTTACAACGATATTGCGGACAGGCTATATGACCTGGGACAGAAAGAAAAAGTGTTATTTACTCATTTAGGAAAAGCCATCAAATAATCTTTTGGAGATTATGGCATAAAATATCGAACAAATGAACAAGGATTCAGAAACCATATTGAAATTTCAGTCTGTTACGAAGTTTTATAAAGGAAAAGCTGAACCTGCTGTTGACCAGGTATCGTTTGATATTGCTAAAGGTGATTTTTTTGGACTATTAGGGCCCAACGGAGCCGGCAAAACAACTAGTATTTCTATTATTAGCAGCTTACTAAAGCCCTGTTCCGGAAAATGTATAATCAATAATCTGGATATTGCTTCGAACCTGAAAAAAACCAAATTTTTTATTGGCGTGGTACCCCAGGACATTGCGCTATACGATAGTTTAACAGCAAAAGAAAACCTGCTGTATTTTGGTAGTCTTTACGGTCTCCCAACAGCAAAACTAAAATCAAAAATAAACGATCTCCTGACAGAATTGGGACTTGATCATGTTCAAAACAAAAAGATCTCAACCTTTTCGGGAGGCATGAAGCGACGTATCAACCTGATAGCTGGACTTCTTCATTCCCCATCGTTGCTAATCCTTGATGAACCCATGGTTGGAATAGATGTACAGTCTAAAAATGTGATCCGTAAGTTTTTAAAACAGTTAAATGATAATGGTACTACAATAATATACACATCCCACATTATGGAAGATGTGCAAAAACTTTGTAATCAAATCGGGATTATAGATAAAGGAAAATTGATTGCAAACTCAAGTCCCCGGGATTTATTATCAGCAAACCCGGAATGCGAAAACCTGGAAGCCGTTTTTCTTAAACTAACCGGAGAAAAACTCAGAGATTAGATTAACGCAATTTAAGATTAAAAAACAAGCTCCTTTATATATCTTGATACTTGATACTTGATACTATTTTAAACCTATGAAGAAACTCCTTTTTTCCTTATATAAAGAATCACTACTCCTCATTCGCGACATACAAGGCGTTATGCTGTTGTTTTTTATGCCGATGGTGCTTGTGGTTGTGGTGGCCCTGTTGCAGCATAAAACGTTCCAAAACCTTTCCGAAACAAGCATCTCTGTAATCATTGTTGATAAAGACAACGGAGAAGTGGGACAATCACTTAGGGAAGGAATTAAAAAGCAAAAGATATTTAGTGTTACAGAATTTATAGGAGACAGTATACACCTGGAAAAAAATGCAAGGAAACAGGTTGCTGAAGGAGATTACCAAATAGGGATTATCATACCCAAAGGGGCAACAAAAGCCATTAAGCAACGGGCCCTTTTGCTTGTAAAACAGCAAATCCCCTCAATAAAAGCAGATACCACACACACACAAGGTTCAACCGAAATCAATCTATTATTTGACCCGGTAACCAAAGAATCGTTTAAACTCCTGGTAAAAAGCAGTTTTGCAGAGTTTTCTGTAAAAAGCGAAATGTCTATCATTTTTAAAACCTATACAAAGGTGCTGGATGCTTTGATGAATACAAAAAATGATATTTCATACCCTGAAGAGCCAGCTTTTGTTATAAAAGAAGATATGGTAAGTGAATATAACGATGGGATTTTACCGAATTCAACACAACACAACGTCCCTGCCTGGACTCTTTTTGGCATGTTTCTGATCTGCATACCTGTTGCCGGCAATGTAATCAAAGAACGCACTGATGGCTGTTTAGCCCGGATTAAAACAATTCCAGTCAGTTATTTTCTGGTTATGAATGGTAAGATACTGGTATATGTTTCCATTTGTGTGCTCCAGGCTATTGTTATCTTACTTATGGGAATGTATATACTGCCATTAATGGGATTACCAAATCTTCAGATAGAAAACTATTCTTCATTTTTGCTGATTTCTTTTGCTGCCGCTTTTGCAGCCACCGGCTACGGGATAGTGATTGGTACTTTGGCCTCAACCGAAGTGCAGGCATCAACTTTTGGATCTGTTTCCTCTGTAATTTTGGCTGCTTTGGGAGGAGTATGGGTGCCGGTAAACATTATGGGACCGCTTATGCGCCAAATAAGTGCATTTTCACCCCTGAATTGGGGTGTTCAGGGCTTCTATGGAATATTCCTTCGTAACGATGGAGTTACGGACGTATTTCCCTATGCAAACCGCCTTGTTGTATTCTTTGCAATTTGTATGGTGATTAGCATAGTTTTTAGAAAATACCAAACAAAACATTAAGAAATAAGTTCACTGATACTGTGTTGCTGGTTGTTGGTTAAGCTTAATTCCTGTTACGAGACCATTTGGTTAAGACTTCGGATATTTTCAAGCAGGGTTTCGGCCCATATTCGGATACCATAACCGAACCCTATCCGAACACAACCCGAACAAACCCGAGCGCTACCCGAACAATTCCCGAAGCCGTATCGAAAAAGCACCCAAAAAGCGATTTTTCAGAATAATTTTTGCCGATTTAGGCCATTTTCAGAATAAT
>NZ_JAPDPI010000169.1 GCF_026013615.1 Plebeiibacterium marinum | reverse complement strand
ATATGGCATCATTGGAAGAAACCAGAAAGAAAGAGGAAGAACCTGATTAGGCTAGGCGTCGATAATGGTATGGCTTACGCCTGGAGTAGAAGCCGAATGGGTGGATGGGCAATAGCTCAGAGTCCTATATTGGGTACTACTATCACAGTAGAACGCTTACTGAAAAGAGGGTACATTCCACTTGCCGAAATGTACAACCAAATGCATTATTCATTAACAACTTCTAGTAATACTTTATTTTCCATGGTGTAGGGAACCGCCGTATACGAGACCCGTACGTACGGTGGTGTGAGAGGCTCTCCGATAGGCTATTGGCCTATCGGCAGTCTACTCGATTAG
>NZ_JAPDPI010000168.1 GCF_026013615.1 Plebeiibacterium marinum | reverse complement strand
GCACTAATACTAGGTTTAGCCGGTATCGCATTAACAGTTACTGTTGTTGCATCAGATTCAGGACTAACACATCCATTAGCAGAAACAATAACAGAGTAGTCTCCAGAAGTTGTAGCACTATAAGTACTTCCTGTAGCACCCGATATGGCAACACTTCCTTTATACCATTGGTAACTATAACTAGCATCGGTAGTAGAGGTTAAGGTTACTGACCCCCCATCACAGAATGTAGTTGCACTGCCTGCGCTAATACTAGGTTTAGCCGGTATCGCATTAACAGTTACTGTTGTTGCATCAGATTCAGGACTAACACATCCATTAGCAGAAACAATAACAGAATA
>NZ_JAPDPI010000167.1 GCF_026013615.1 Plebeiibacterium marinum | reverse complement strand
GGTAGCACATCATGCCAACGTCCGAAACATCCAACGGGATGCATAACCAAAATAGTAGATCAGGCAGGAATTGGAGGAAGGATAAAGCTCTTACCAGGGGAGAGCTCTGTAATCACGTGTTGATAGAGCAGAGCAGTCAGCCGACGCCATAGTAGCTTTGGAATATGAGCCGGCTTTACGAATACCACGCTAAAGTAGGAGGACTCACAGATAAGTGAAGGGCCGAACTTTACATCGCTATATATCTCTGGCGGAGGTCTAATCTGGCAACTGCCATATTACCAGCCTCAGAGAGCGTAGCAGGAAATGGACATGAAAGAAGACAATGAAGAAAAGAAAACGTGAC
>NZ_JAPDPI010000166.1 GCF_026013615.1 Plebeiibacterium marinum | reverse complement strand
GGTAGCACATCATGCCAACGTCCGAAACATCCAACGGGATGCATAACCAAAATAGTAGATCAGGCAGGAATTGGAGGAAGGATAAAGCTCTTACCGGGGGAGAGCTCCGCAACCACGTGTTGGTAGAGCGGAGCAGTCAGCCGACGCCATAGTAGCTTTTGAATACGAGCCGGTTTTACGAACATCACGCTAAAACAGGAGGACTCACAGATAAGTGAAGGGCCGAACTTTACATCGCTATATATCTCTGACGGAGGTCTAATCTGGCAACTGCCATATTACCAGCCTCAGAGAGCGTAGCAGGAAATGGACATGAAAGAAGACAATGAAGAAAAGAAAACGTGAC
>NZ_JAPDPI010000165.1 GCF_026013615.1 Plebeiibacterium marinum | reverse complement strand
AGCGCAGCGTCCTAAAGGCGTAGCCGTCCTATTAGCTAATAGCTATTTCTAAGGATCCGATCTTATTTACAAGAAGCTTATAAAGAACGGATCCATGAATATTATTCCTATGCAAAAGTTGTATTAGTAGCTAACATTTAAGCTAAAGCGCAGCGTCCTAAAGGCATAGCCGTCCTATCAGCTAATAGCTATTTCAAAGGATCCAATCTTATTTACAATACGTTTATAAAGAACGGATCCAGGAATGTTATTCCCATGCAAAAGGCGTATTAGTAGCTAACATTTAAGCTAAAGCGCAGCGTCCTAAAGGCGTAGCCGTCCTATTAGCTAATAGCTATTTCTAAGGA
>NZ_JAPDPI010000164.1 GCF_026013615.1 Plebeiibacterium marinum | reverse complement strand
TGTGTGTGCCCTGCATGAGCAGCAGTGCACCCACACCCGAAGTTCTTGAAAAAGTTTAAAAATACAAATCTTTTCCAATAAACATAAGGTGTGGGTAAATTTTATCCATAGGGTGCAAGTCCCGAGTGGGCGGAGGTAACGCTTCGAACCATTAGCAAGTGACAAGCTGGTTACCGGTGACGGTAGCAGTGAAGGAAGTCAAACGGCAAACTCCGGTACTGACGGACAGAAACCTGATATGAGGCTATGAGGTTGGATTAGGTAGCACATCATGCCAACGTCCGAAACATCCAACGGGATGCATAACCAAAATAGTAGATCAGGCAGGAATTGGAGGAAGGATAAAGCTCTTACC
>NZ_JAPDPI010000163.1 GCF_026013615.1 Plebeiibacterium marinum | reverse complement strand
TAAGTACTCGAGGCGGGACTTGAACCCGCACGTCCTAATGGACACAAGATTTTAAGTCTTGCGTGTCTACCAATTCCACCACTCGAGCATCCTTGGAGCGAAAAACGGGACTCGAACCCGCGACCCCGACCTTGGCAAGGTCGTGCTCTACCAACTGAGCTATTTTCGCATCTTCAATACTTTATTTATCCTATTATTTCCTTTGAAACAATACTTTCTTTTTTTTTTTAATTTATTAAAATTTCAACTAAAGAAATTTTAAAAGTACTCGAGGCGGGACTTGAACCCGCACGTCCTAATGGACACAAGATTTTAAGTCTTGCGTGTCTACCAATTCCACCACTCGAGCATCCTTGA
>NZ_JAPDPI010000162.1 GCF_026013615.1 Plebeiibacterium marinum | reverse complement strand
GTTTAAAGTTTATAAAGTACAAAAACTAACTTTCTTATATCTTTAAACCACTTCCGGTTTATTTCAATCTTTTCAATGTTTTGCTTAACTCTTTTATTAAGCGTCGCTTTATCCCGTTTAATTTCATCATCTATCCGTGATTCTCTATATCGGGATGACAAGCAATTGTTTTATTATTTTCAATTGTCTTGTCAAAAGCGGATGCAAAGATAACAACTTTATTTCTTAATCTCCAAATTTATTTTTAAAAAATTTTGAAGATTTTTTTTGAGCTTGATTTCCGTTCCAATCCACTGTGTTTAAACAGCTTTTATCCCTTTGTGTGCTCCAGCATTTTTATCTCTTTTGCTACCGTTT
>NZ_JAPDPI010000161.1 GCF_026013615.1 Plebeiibacterium marinum | reverse complement strand
CTACCTGTCCCGCAAACCCAGCGGGAAGCCTTACCCTCTTGCTGCCTACGCTAAAGCTCCTGCAGCCAACGCAATATTTTTCAATAAGCTGTTTGCCTTCCCAATTACCAATGGCAAAGGAGCTTCTCAGCCCCTTTAGTATCTATCCACCAAAACCCCGACCACCACCCCTTTAGCTGCGGTCTTATCAAAGAGTTATATCTATACTATACAACCATTTTTTTAGTGCTACCTATACATCCGTCATCGCAGAAATTCCATATTGTGCCCCCCCATAAACCAACTTTTCCCGTTCCAACCTCATCTCGTCCCTCCCCATATTGCCTAGGGCATGCTTCGCATATCTGGTTTTATTGGGGGCAT
>NZ_JAPDPI010000160.1 GCF_026013615.1 Plebeiibacterium marinum | reverse complement strand
CTACCTGTCCCGCAAACCCAGCGGGAAGCCTTACCCTCTTGCTGCCTACGCTAAAGCTCCTGCAGCCAACGCAATATTTTTCAATAAGCTGTTTGTCTTCCCAATTACCAATGGCAAAGGAGCTTATCAGCCCCTTTAGTATCTATCCACCAAAACCCCGACCACCACCCCTTTAGTTGTGGTCTTATCAAAGGATTATATCTATACTATGCAACCATTTTTTTTGTGCTACCTATACATCCGTCATCGCTGAGAGTCCATATTATGCCCACCCCCCATAAACCAACTTTTCCCGTTCCAACCTCATCTCGTCCCTCCCCATATTGCCTAGGGCATGCTTCGCATATCTGGTTTTATTGGGGGCAT
>NZ_JAPDPI010000015.1 GCF_026013615.1 Plebeiibacterium marinum | reverse complement strand
GGAACAGCATTTTCCGCATCTGGATCCGATCTTTATAAGCTCCCTGTAAATAAGATCGGATCCGTATAATATAGCTATTAGCTGATAGGACGGCTACGCCTTTAGGACGCTGCGCTTTAGCTTGATTACTTGCTACTGCAGCATCTTTTTTTTAGGAACATTGTTTTCCGGATTAACTTATATCTTATGGGCCTACGTGCAATGAGTTATTCTCTAAATGACCCCCATCCCCATGCCTGCTGCATGGTACTTCCCCCTTGCCTCAGGGCAAAGAGGAAGATTGGTTTTCGTAGGAGAAGGCTGCTCTCCGCTCTTAACCCTCTGCTCTTTGCACTCCGCACTTGCCATCTTGATTCTTGATACTGATTTGCTAAATACTACGCACCCTTAAATAGTTCTCTGCCAAAAGCCATGCTTCCGCCATATTTTCTACCATATTTTTAAGGTGCTCATAATCTTTCAGTGAATATTGTAGAAACAAAGAAGCCATTCCTATTACTGAAGGAATTTTTGATATTTTATGCAAATAGAATCCATCGAGTATGGATTTTATTCCTCCCGAAATGATGATTTGTTTGCATTGGGTTTCTGTTTCTTCAGTAATTTGATTCACCATTAAAACCATATCGTGTGCTGTGTGACCTATGTGAGCAAAGTTTTCGGAAAGAGAATGTGGATTTTCTCTTCTCATTTGTTCCAGTTTTGTAAAGTTTGTTCCACCAAAGGCTCCAAACTCAATGGCTGCAACATTCAGTTTTAATAATGCTTTTAGGCTTTCATATCCCATTCCCTGCCCAACTTCCTTTACTATAACCGGATATTTAGTTTCTTCCAGTAATTTTTGTATTGTTTCAATGGGAGGGTGTTTGATTCTGTCTCCTTCCGGTTGAAAAGCTTCCTGAAAAGGATTTATATGGATAATAGTCCCATCGGTATCCAACTGTTTATTAAGCAAGTCAATTTTTTCCACTTCGCCTTTTTCAACCAGGTTTTCAACCTGGGCAATACCTAAATTTGAGAAAAAAGGATATTGGTTGCCAATGATAGAACGTACTTTGAAATCATTCCAGTGGTCATCAGAGTCTAAAAGAACACGGCAAGAGCCTAAACCCATTCCTAAGCCAAACTCGTTGGCAACTTTTGCCAGCTTTGAATTAATGCAAGCTGCATTTTGTGTACCGCCGGTCATTGAAGAAATCCAAAATGGGTTTTTCATGGTTTTGCCCAGAAACTGAAAAGGAGCAAGATCTTGATTTGGATGGGCAGCCAATAAAGGTTCATACATAAAACGATTATCAACCAGCATTTTATCAACTGATGCTTTAAATGCCATATGGATATGGTCTTTTTTTCTATCTTCCATCAAAATTAATCTTATGAGCCGTTAGTTGTGCAACATCATGAAATATAGCCGGATTCTTACCCATCCGGCAGTATAAGATCTTTTATGTTCACACAAATAAACAAAGTTTTTAGATAATTACAATCCCAGATGCCTTGAAATAACCATTTTCAGTATCTCAGTAGTGCCTTCACCAATTCTTAAAATTCGATGATCGCGGTAAAATCTTTCAATATCCTTGTTTTTGAACAAACCAGCCCCTCCAAATATTTGTACGGCATCATCAGAAATTTCACCGGCTATTTCGCTGCAGTATAATTTAGCCATGGCAGCTTCTTTACTAAAGGGTTGCTGGTTATCCTTTAGCCAACAAGCCTTATATAATGTATTGCGAGCCAGTTCTATTTTCATATCCATATCGGCCAGTTTAAATTGAATGGATTGGAAAGAGCCTATAGCTTTACCAAACTGTTTGCGCTCCTTTGCATATTTTAGAGCCATTTCAAAAGCCCCCTGTGCTAATCCTAATCCCATTGCGGCAATAGAAAGGCGACCCGAATCCAGCGTTTTTAAAATCTGGGAAAGGCCTTTGTTTTCTTCTCCCAACAGATCGTTATTTCTTACCACACAATTTTTCAAAGTAATCTCTGAGGTGTCAGAAGCACGCCACATCATCTTTCCAAACATGCGTTGTGTTGTGAATCCCTCCGTTTCTCTGGGCAATAAGAAAGTAGAGTAGGTGGGTTTTCCATCTCTTTCTCCTGTTTTAGCCATTACAGTCAGGCCTGCCAGTAAGGAGTTGCTTCCATTGGTAATATATCTTTTTTTACCATTAATAACCCAACCTGCTTTAGTTTTTGAGGCAACCGTGTCAACCCCTCTGGCATCAGAGCCAGCATTTTCTTCAGTTAGCCCAAAAGCCCAAAGTTTAGATCCATTCAGCAGATTAGGTAGCAGCTCCTCCTTTTGCTCTTTGGTTCCAAAATTATAAATAGGGGCTACGCCAAGTGAGTTATGCGCACACATGGTAACGGCCTGGGAACTGTCTATACGAGCCAGCTCTTCCACTGCAATAATATAAGAGAGTGTATCCAGCCCCCTTCCTCCATATTTTTGAGGGATATCCATTCCGTACAGGCCAGCTTGCCCCATCTTTTGAGATAATTCTACAGAGAACATCTCTATTTCATCCAGTTCGGCTGCTATTGGTTTAATTTCTTTTTCAGCAAAAGCTCTTACCTGTTGTCTTATTTCTTCTTTTTCTTTTGAATAAAATGGTGTCATTATGATTGTCTTTATCTAATGGTTATATTAGTTTCTTTCATAGAATTTTAATTACTCCTGCTATTCAATTTCAAGCAAAAGTTGGTTAAGGCCTACATGTTGACCTTTAGCTACTTCAATTTTAGAAATCACAGCGTCTGTCCATGCCATAATATTATTCTCTGTTTTCATGGCTTCCAACACCATCAGGAGATCCCCTTTTTTTACAGCATCACCTTCGTGTACTGATATTTCAATAATTCTTCCTGGTATAGGAGCGTTCAAAGTTTTTGTAATTGGTAGTGAATCCTGATGTTGTTTTTCTCTTCTTTCGGGTATATCGGATATCTCCCAGACAAGACCTTTGTATTGGATATGGAATAAGCCTTTGCCATCATTCCAGTAATGCATATACATATATTCATCATCCAATATAAAACTGATGGAATTCTCTTCTATTTGTGTATCCCTTATTGAGAAGTTTGTCTGGTTTGCAGAGTATTGCATCTCATGTTCATCCTCATGTAGCACGAGTATCTCAATCCACTGTTTTTCAAGGCATATTTTATAACTGTCATTAATTCGCCAATGACCGGCATTGTGCCATTCTGTTGATAGTTTATTTTTAATTTTCTTTTTAATTAGCAAATAGGCAGCAGTTAAAATTTTGATATCCTTATTCTTTAGTTTTATTTCGTTTAATAATTTAAAAAACTTCTTATTAAAGAACGAAGTGCCGTAATTACCTTTTATGAAATCACGATCTGATAATGTTTGAAATATTAATTCACGGTTGGTTTTTACGCCAAAAAGAGCATAGTTTTCTATAAAGTCATGTAATCTGTCAATAGCTTGTTTTCGGTTTTTTCCACTGGCAATAACCTTTTTTAGCAAAGGATCAAAGTTGGGATTAAGATTGTCCTTTGCTTTTGATCCACCGTCAATTCGGATGTGTGGATGTGAGGGTATATGAATACTTTTAATCTTTCCAAAAGATGGCTGAAAATTATTGTCAGGATCTTCGGCATATATTCTGGCTTCGATAGCATGCCCGCAAATTTGAATATCATCTTGAGAGTAGGCAAGGGGATGTCCAGCTGCAATCAGGATTTGTTCCTTTACTATATCAATTCCGGTAATTTGTTCACTTACCGGGTGTTCAACCTGGATACGTGTGTTCATTTCCAGAAAATAATGTTTGTTGTCAGCAGTTAAAAGAAACTCCATAGTCCCTGCATTTTTGTAGTTGATATGCCTGGCCATCTTTAAGCTGTCGTCAATTATTTTATTGCGAATCAGATCCGGGACATTGGGAGCAGGGGCTTCTTCAATTACCTTTTGATGGCGTCGCTGAATTGAGCAATCCCTATCGTATAAGTGAATAATGTTTCCATGAGTATCACCTAATATCTGCACTTCTATATGCCGTGGATTTTGAATATAAGGTTCGATATACACAAGGTTGTTTTTAAAATACCGATTGGCTTCATCTGCTGCCAGATCAATTTCTTTTGATAATTTATCAGGCTTTTGGACAATACGCATGCCTTTTCCTCCGCCACCACCTGATGCTTTTATCACAACAGGGAATTTAACGTTTGGGGCCTTGGTAAGCATTTCATCCCTGGAGCCCTGGATTTTTGGTAAAAGCGGGACTCCACATTGCAATGCGATATTGTTGGCTTGTTCTTTATCGCCCATCATTGCTATGTTTTTAGGAGATGGGCCAATAAATACTATATTGTTTTTACCGCAAAGTTCTGCAAAAGCAGCATTTTCAGCCAGAAAACCATATCCTGGATGGACAGCTTCAGCATGATATTTTTTTGCTAAGTCAACAATCTGTTGAGCATTTAAATAGGTTTCATTCAATGAACTTCCTTTTAAAAGGGCTTTTAGGTCAGCCTTTTCAACATGTAGAGCGTCAGTTTCTTCTGTTGTGTAAATAGCAACAGATTCAATACCCATTTTTTTTGCTGCCCTCATAATTCTAACAGCAATTTCGCCTCTGTTGGCAACTAATATTCTTTTAAACAGATGGTATGTTCTCTCCATTATTCCAAATTGGTTTTCTTTTTTCTAAAAATGCATTTACACCTTCCTGACCCTCTTGTGATGTGCGGGCATTTGCTATGGTGCGGGCACAGTGCAGAAGTGAGGTTTCATCCTCCATTTGCAGGAGGTTGTGGATAAGTGTTTTGGTTTGAATCAAAGCATCAGGAGCTCCTAGTGCAATATTTTTTGCCACCTGAAGTGTTTTTTCCCTTAAATGAATTTTAGATGTAATAAAATGTACCAATCCTTCTTGTAGGGCTTCGTATGCCGAAAAGGGGACAGGCATCAGCATCCTTTTGCTAGCGTTGCTTTGTCCCATTTTATTGATAATATAAGGTGCAATTGTAGCAGGGATGAGACCTAATTTGACTTCGGGAAAGCCAAAATTTGATTCCTCTTCACAAATAACTATATCAGCACATGCTAAAATTCCGGTTGCACCACCAAAGGCCGACTTCCTAACTTCGCAGACTACGGGGATTGGGAAATTGTATATTTCATGATAAAGTGCATTAAATAACTTGGCATCATTAATATTTTGGGCTTTTGATTGCAGGGTGCCATTTTTCATCCAGTCAAGATCTGCCCCTGAACAAAAAGTGCCGCCCTCTCCATAAATTACTAAGACCCGAAAGCGTCGATCAGCTTTGTGCTTGTTTAGCACCATCAAGATTTCTGTAATCAGTTCTTTATTCAGTGCATTTCGTTTTTCGGGACGGTTTAACCCTAAAAAACCAATGTTATCTTCGATATTAAAAAGTAACTTTTTGTACATTGTTTTGATTGTTTAAAACAAAGGGTGATTAAATGTAGCAAAGGGCTCACATCCTGAATACTCCATATCCGGATTCCTTATTTGGTTTATTTTGGGCTATAGAAAGACCAATTGATAATATCAGTCGGGTATCTGCAGGATCTATTATTCCATCATCCCATAACCGGCTGCTGGCATAATACGCCGAAGCCTCACTTTCGAAACGGTCAATAGTCTTTTGCTTTAATTCCTCAAGTTCTTTTTCATTTGCTTTAACACCTGCAGTGTTGGCCTGGTCTCTTTTAACGGTGGTTAATACCTCAGCTGCTTGTTTGGGGCCCATAACCGATATGCTTGCACCTGGCCATGAAAAAAGTAAACGCGGGTTAAAAGCCCTGCCGCCCATGGCATAGTTCCCTGCTCCATAGCTCCCGCCAATGATTATTGTATAGAAAGGAACCTTTGTATTAGCAAGGGCATTAACCATTTTAGCTCCATCTTTAGCAATTCCTCTTTGCTCGTAATCTTTACCTACCATAAAGCCTGTAATATTTTGTAAAAACACCATTGGAATATTTCGAGCATTGCAAAGCTGAATAAAATGTGCTCCCTTTTGTGCAGATTCAGAAAATAATACCCCATTGTTAGCAAGAAAACCTACCCTAAAGCCATTGATGTTTGCGAAACCTGTAACCAGTGTTTTGCCGTAATCCGCCTTAAACTCATCAAATTCACTTTTGTCGGTAATGCATTTTATTAAGTTACGCACGTCTTTTTGGTACGACCCGGCTATAGGTATTTCTTTATAGATATTTTGGTTGTTTTTTAAAGGCTGATAGCTTTTTTCTTTTAGGAAGTTTTCCTTATGTGGCAATGGCAAACTCCTGAAAATCTTACGACAGATTTCTATTGCTTCAAAATCATCATTTGCCAAATGGTCTGCAACTCCGGAAGTGCTTGTGTGCATAGTACCTCCGCCTAGTTCTTCCGCTGTTACTTCCTCACCTGTGGCAGCCTTGACCAACGGGGGGCCTCCCAGGAAAATAGTACCTTGGTTTTTTACAATAATAGTTTCGTCACTCATAGCCGGGATATATGCACCCCCGGCAGTACAAGATCCCATGACAATACTTATTTGGGGTATTCCTTTAGCAGAAAGGCGTGCCTGGTTGTAAAAAATTCTGCCAAAATCTTCTTTGTCAGGAAAAACTTTTGATTGTTCAGGTAAAAAAATACCCCCGGAATCAACCAGGTATACACAGGCCAGATTGTTTTGTTCTGCAATCTCCTGCGCACGCAGATGTTTTTTAATTGTTTCCTTAACATATGTTCCGCCTTTAACAGTTGCATCGTTGGCAACTATAACACTTTCACGGCCTTCAATAAGCCCAATGCCTGTTATAATACCTGCCGAAGGAAAGTTATTATCGTACTGGTTGTACGCAGCAAAACCAGACAACTCAATAAACGGGGTTTGGGGGTCGATAAGCATATCAATTCTATCATGAACCAATAATTTTCCCCGTTTTTTATGTTTTTCTTTTTGAGATTGATTTTGGTTTTTGAGTTCGTATAGTTTTTGCTTAAATGCTATTACATCTGTATGTATATCCGTTGCGTGATTGTATTTTGATTTTGTAGTGGTGCCCATCTTAATATTTCAATCGTCATTTTTTATGAAGTAATAACCAACAGACAATAAAAAGGTTTGATGTAAAAATGAAATACAATACAAATGCAGGATAGGTGACAAGATTAGGATTTGTATATTTGTTGTGTTAACAGTAAAAATATTCATATTGAAGGTTACGTTTTTGGGCACGGGAACTTCACAGGGTGTGCCGGTTATAGCTTGTGATTGTAAGGTTTGTAAATCCAATGATCTGAGGGATGTCAGGCTGCGTTCATCTGTTTTGATAGAGACGGATGATGTTACCTTGGTTATAGATTCCGGCCCAGATTTCAGGCAACAAATGTTACGGGCTGATGTAAAAACTTTAGATGGAATTTTGTTTACTCACGAGCACAAGGATCATATTGCCGGTTTAGATGATGTAAGGGCTTTTAATTGGATCACCAGGCGCCATGCGGATGTTTTTGCAGAACAAAGGGTTGTTGATGCCCTTAGGGTTGAGTTTTCATATGCTTTTGATAAAAATCCATATCCAGGTGTTCCAAAAATAGAATTAAACACTATTACGGAAGCTCCATTTACCATTAAAGGCTTAAAGGTGGTTCCCATCAGGGGAAAACATTTGAATTTGCCTGTATTGGGATATCGAATTAATGATTTTACCTACCTTACTGATTTTAATTTTATATCGGATACTGAATTGGAAAAAGTGAAGGGATCAAGGGTGTTGGTTGTTAATGCAGTGCGAAAAGAACCCCATATCTCACATTATTGCCTGAATGAAGCTGTTGCTGTTATCCAAAAGGCCGTGCCAGCGCAAGGATATATAACCCATATATCGCATCAGCTAGGGTTGTATAATGAAGAGAATCCACTACTTCCTGCTAATATAAATTTGGCTTATGACGAGCTGGTGTTGGATATATAATTATTCATCACACAATGAGTAAGTTGTTAATAATCACCTGGTAAAATTGACTTTTATAAATTGTTTGGTTATTTTTATTAATCTGGTTCTACTTTTTTAAAAGAGCCTGGGTTGTAGGAGTGTCATTTCTTGTCTGTCATCATATAATTTATAAAATCATGCAAAAGTTTCATTTGTTTTGTATTGCTGTGGCAGTAGCCTTTAGTACTACTGTGATGGCAAATAATGGATCAGGTACAAAGCTGATGCATAGTCCGGCCTTAAGTGAAAATCAAATTGCATTTGTTTATGCTGAAGACCTATGGGTTGCCGATATGGATGGCTCTAATCCAAGAAGGCTGACTATAGATGAAGGAGTAGAATCAAACCCTGTTTTTTCCAATGATGGAAAAATGATTGCATTTAGTGCAGAATATGATGGAAATGTTGATGTTTTTATTGTTCCTTCAACAGGAGGTGTGCCCCAAAGGTTAACCTGGCATCCGGGACGCGATTTGGTCAGGGGGTTTTCTCCGGATGACAAAACGGTATTGTTCAATTCAGGAAGGCATGTTTTTACCAATAGGTATATGGAATTGTTTACTGTACCTATAAAAGGCGGAAACCCTGTAAAACTTCCCATACCTACAGCATTTAGCTCTTGTTTTTCCCCTGATGGCAACTATGTTGTATATTCTCCTGTTTTTGAAGCTTTTCATCAATGGAAAAACTACAGGGGTGGAACACAGTCAAAACTATGGATTTATGACGTTAAAACACATGATGTTGAAGTAATTCCAAAGCCGCAAGGGGGTAGCAATGATTATAAGCCTCGGTGGATTTTGAATGATATTTACTTTTTGAGTGACAGAAACGGTGAGTTTAATATATATTCATACAATACTGTTTCTAAAAACATTAAGCAACACACCTTTTATAATGATTTCCCTGTGCTAAATATTTCGGCTTACCAAAACCGTATATTGTTTGAGCAAGCAGGTTCGTTGCATGTTTATGATCGAATATCGGATACTATAATAGATGTAAAGCTGACAATAAATACGGACTTGCTGGAGCTACGACAGCGTTTTGTAACGGGGAACTCTTATATACGTAGTGCACATATTTCTCCATCCGGAGTTAGGGCGGTATTTGATTATAGAGGGGATATTGTTACTGTCCCTGCCGATAAAGGCGATATGGAAAATCTTACACAGACAACCGGAGTGCACGAGCGGTTTCCTTCATGGTCGCCCAATGGTAATAAAATGGCCTATTTCTCAGATGAATCCGGGGAATATGCATTACATATTATGAATATTGCTACCAACAGTGTTAAAAAGGAAAAGTTAAGTGGCAGTGGCTTTTATGCCTATATTCATTGGGCTCCTGATGGTGAGAGTCTATGTTTTGTGGACAATAGGAGAAATTTTTATTTGTACGATTTAAAAACCTCTGGTATTTCAAAGATAGGAACAAATCCAATTTATAGCGATAGACCATATATTGACTTCTTTAGTTCATGGTCTCCTGATTCAAAATGGATTGCCTATTCTATGAATACAGAAACAAATTACGAAATAGCCTACCTTTATTCAATAGATGAGAAAAAATCCTATGCCATATCAGATGGATTGTCAATGGTATATAATCCGGTATTTGATCCATCCGGGAAATATATTTATATGTTGGCCTCAACTGATGCAGGCCCTGTTGTAAATGGTTTTGATCAATCCAGTTTGGATATGGATATGAGTTCATCAATTTATGTTGTCACCTTACAAAAAGATACACCCAATCCGTTAGCTAAAGAAAATGATATTGAAAAAGGGGAAAAGGAAAAGGATGAAGATGAGAATGCTGACGAAAAAGAGGTTAAAGTTGTTATTGATTGGGAAGGCCTTAGTCAAAGGATAGTAGCATTGCCGATAAAACCCAATCTGTATTATAATTTGTACAGTACCCAGGAGGGTATAATATATTATCTGGTAAAAAGTGATTTTTGGGATTTCTCATCTCCTGGTAAAATGAAAAAGTATGATTTAAATGAAAGAAAAGAGGAGGAGATTATGGAGGCCAGTATGTTTGTTGTATCTGCCAACAACAAAAAGATGCTATATAAAGATAAAGATAAATGGTGCATTACAGATGTGGGAACAAAGCCTGAAAAGGAAAATTTAACGACTGAGAACATTAAAATTAAAATAGATCCGCAAAAGGAATGGGCTAATATTTTTTACGAGGCATGGAGGGTGAACCGGGATTACTTTTATGATCCGGGGATGCATGGTTGCAATTGGGAAGCTATGAAAAACAAATATTCAACATTTCTTTCAGGCCTGTCGTGTAAAAGTGACCTTTACCGGGTAATGCAGTGGATGTTTAGCGAGCTGGCAGTTGGGCATCATAGATTTAATAGCAAAGGTGATAAATACCATGAATCGCCAAAAGTGCAGGGGGGGCTGCTGGGTGCAGATTTTGTTGTTGATGGCAACCGCTATAAGATAAGCAAGATATTGGGAGGCTTAAACTGGACACCGGAATTAAGATCTCCATTAACAGAACCAGGGGTTAATATTAAGGTTGGAGATTGTATTATAGAGGTAAATGGCAAACAAGTTTATTCAAGTGATAATTTTTATAGTTTTTTTGAAAATACAGCCGAAAAAATTGTAAAGCTTACGGTGAGCGATGATATCTATGGGAATAATCCAAGAACCTATAAAGTTGTACCTGTAAAAAGTGAATATGAGCTGAGAAATATGGATTGGGTAGAAACCAATTTAAAGAAGGTAAATAAAGCTACTAACGGACAAGTGGCATATGTCTATGTGCCTAACACAACTGTTAAAGGTCATCAATATTTTAAACGCTATTTTTTTCCGCAGGTAAATAAAAAAGCCATAATTATTGATGAAAGATATAATGGGGGAGGTCAGTTGGCCGATTATTATATCGATATTTTAAAAAGACCCTATGTATCGAGTTGGCATTGTAGATATGGAAAGGATTTTAAAGCACCAACAGCCTCTATTCAGGGACCTAAGGTTTTGCTTATTAATGA
Organism: Plebeiibacterium marinum; assembly: GCF_026013615.1. Lineage (GTDB taxonomy): Bacteria > Bacteroidota > Bacteroidia > Bacteroidales > Marinilabiliaceae > Saccharicrinis > Saccharicrinis marinus_A. The sequence goes on along the minus strand of NZ_JAPDPI010000015.1, from coordinate 100,619 downwards.
AGGGGCTGGTTCCGGTGGAGATTATTTTCCCTGGATGTTCAGAAAATTTGCTTTGGGTACTATTGTGGGAACTACAACATGGGGCGGATTGGTTGGCATAAGTGGATACCCGGAATTTATTGATGGCGGTATAGTGACCGCCCCCAACCTTGCTTTTTGGACAACAGAAGAAGGCTTTGGAATAGAAAATGTTGGAGTTGCTCCTGATTTTGAGGTAGAGCAATGGCCCAAAGATATTATTGGAGGCAGGGATCCTCAATTAGAAAAAGCAATAGATATAATAATGAAAAATCTGGAAGAACAAACGTCTGTTGAGCGTATAAGACCACCTTACCCTGTCAGGATAAGAAAATAAGTTGAAGAATTGTTGTCTTGCCTTTTTTAGTTAAAATTTTATCGAAAAAGGATAGTGAAATGTCGAAATTTGCACACTATCCTTTTTTTTGGTAAAAAATATACTTAAATCTTTTGAGCTTTGTTAAAAAATGTATAATTTCAGTATGGTTATTCAAAAAATGAACAAATTGATATTAACATGAAGTCATTTATTTGTTTTTGAATAATCTAAATCATTTATATAAAAACCTGATTTATAACAAATAGTATAATTAACAAATAAACACTTGTATTTACATGGTGTTTATTAAAAACGACTAAATATGTAACATAAATGAATAAATAACCAATTAATTTTAACCACAAAAAAGAAATCTTATGCCAGAATTAATTACCAAAAGTCTAGAAAACAAAAGAAAAAGTTTAAAGATGAATGCCTTGCATAACCCTAAAAGACGAGAGTTACCTCAAAATGCACAACTAAACCGAAATTTAAAATCAATTTCGGATAGTTATAATGACTTAAATATCAACGAAAATCCCTTAATTCAGAAGTTTGAAAAGGAAAGGATGCATATTCAGCAGTTGTATAAAGATATTCGCAAGGGATTGATGTTTTTGTGTAGTGATAATCTGTTTTTATCAGGAAAATTTATGCTAAACCAACTTGTTCCTGATGATTATTATATGTGGACTCGCCATATTAAAGAGGTCATTATGGCCCTGTTTTTACATGAAGAAGTATATGAAAAACTTGATATTGTAGGAGTTACTGAAAATGTACTTGATGATATATTAAAACGGTTAAATAAGATGGATGATTTGAAATATCAGGCAGATCAGGAGAAAAAAAGAAAATCCAATTGATAAATAATTAGTTATATCGTTAACAACTTTTCTACATCTATAAAGGCCATTGTTTTTCTTAATAACAATGGCTTTTTTTATATTATTTGCGATTTCCAACTAGCATCACAGGCTTCATTGAGTATTTCAAATATCTCATGCTCATTAAAATTGGTAATATTTTGCAGTTGCTCACGAAAATTATCAGCAAACATATTCATGTAACTAAAATCTGCCCCTGAATTTATCAACTCCTTTGCATAGGGTATAAATAATACCATTAGTTCCTTAATTATATCATCTTTTGATGATTCTTTATTGATAGATAATCCTTCCATAATTTTTTTTGCAAAACTAAGTAAAAAATGCATCAGTGCATCATCTTAAAATATTTCTTGTTTTCTGCGTATTGGTGCATTTTTATCAAGAACTTATTGTTTTATTGATAAAAATCCTTTGTTTTGCAACCGGAAATTAAAGAACTCAAAGTATGGTAATAAAGTTTTTAAAGTTAATTATAGCAGGCTTTCTTTTGGTTGGTTCTGTGTTTTTGTTTATTGAAGGGGAAATATCATATGGTATTCTTGCCATTTTGATTTCCGGGATATTTGTGCTGTTTTATTTTAAAAACCCAAGAAATTTACTTGCATTGTTTTTTGTGAGAAAAAATAAGTTTTTAGCGGCAGACAAGATTTTAAGTTCAGTTAAAAATCCTGCAGTTATGATTAAAAGTCAGGAAGGTTATTTCTATTTTCTTTCAGGTTTGGTTGCTACACAGAAACATGAAATTTCAAAAGCAGATAAGCTCTTAAAGATGTCGTTGAAGAATGGGCTTAGGATGAAAACAGACCAGGCTGTGGCAAAACTAAATCTGGCCGGAATTGCTTTGAACCGTCGCAATAAAAAGTTGGCAAAGATTTACGTTATGGAATGCAAAAAACTGGATACGCGAAAAATGTTGACTGCCCAAATAAAAGAAGTGGAGCATATGATGAAGCGTATTTAATAAGCTGTATCAAAAAATACAAAAGAGGCTGTCTTTAAAATATTAAAGGCAGCCTTTTTTTTATACTGCTCCCAATAGTGATAGCTTATTGTTTTAACGATTATGTTATGGCTTTCAATTTACTTTTTAGGGGGTACGATCGGATTAGGCTGGATTGTCATTTGAACAGTCGACTGTTTAAATTATATATGCAATATATTCGAACGTAAAATATTTGTAAAACACTCAAAAGTGTTGAATATGCTTAGTATTCGCGTTTTGGACGGATGTTGACACTACGACTATTTAATTCTAAATCCTAAATTATTTGAACTTCTGCATAAATTTGTACTTTGTATTGGTATAAAAAAGAATATTGTTTGTAGGTTGCGCCTGTTTTGAGAAAATTTTACCATAATTCAACAAGAATGAAAAAACTCATTTTCGCAATTTCTTTGGCGGCATTATCATATACAGGCAAAGCTGAAGGATATCAGGTTAACACCCAGAGTCAAAAAAATGTATCAATGGGACATACGGGTGCAGGATTAATGTTAGGATCATCATCGGTACATTTTAATCCAGGAGCATTAGCATTGATGCAAAAAAAATATGATTTTTCTTTTGGAGGGACATTAGTGTTTTCAAAGGTTACTTATTCAAAATATGATTCTAATTATCAGGCCGAAACAGATAGTCCAACAGGTACTCCCTTTTATTTTTATGGAGCGCGTAAACTTTCAGATAAGTTTGTATTAAGTCTTGGTATTACCACACCCTATGGAAACTCTTTGGCTTGGGATAAGGAATGGGATGGTCGCTATCTAATTCAGGATATTTCTTTACAGGCCATTGTTGCTCAACCAACTTTATCTTATAAAATAAATGATAAACTTGGTTTTGGTATTGGAGCCATGGTAGTATATGGCGCTGTTGATTTAAACCGGGCTTTACCCGTTGGCAGTGCCGAAGAAAGTGCTTCTGTAAACCTTAAAGGAAATAAAACTTCTTTCGGTTTTAATACCGGAATTTATTACCAGGCGAGCGAAGCTTTTTCTGTAGGCTTAAACTACCGATCAAAGGTTAAAGTAAAACTGGAAGGGGGAGATGTAACATTTACGGGACCAGAATCATTATATGATTATGCTTTCCCCCGGTCAACTAAATTTGATGCAGAGCTACCTTTGCCTGCCAATTTAACTTTGGGTATGGGATATAAACTAAATAAAAAACTTACCCTGGCAGCAGATTTTCAATATGTATTTTGGAATGCATATGAAGAGTTAAACTTTGATTTTGAGTCGGAACTGGTTGCAGACTCGAATAATCCAAGAAATTATGACAACACATTAATTTACCGTTTGGGAGCCGAGTATATTTTAAATAACATAATAACAATCAGGGCAGGAGCCTACTATGATGAAACACCGATTTCGGATGATTATCTAAATCCGGAAACTCCCGGAATGAACAAGGTAGGTTTATCTTTTGGAGGTTCTATAGCTGTAAATGATAAACTAACGGTAGATGCATCATTTCTATACATACTTGGTATCGAAAGAACTTCCCAATATAAACCGGCAGGTTTTAAAGGGACCTATAACAGTAGAGCAATTATACCGGGTATTGGTTTAACCTATTCTTTTTAATTGAATAATATCAGAAATATGCAAAAGATAAAATATATAGGAATTTCACTTTGTACGTTGTTATTTACTCAGTGCGAAGTGCAGTATAACGATTTTAAGCCTTCGAACGGGGAGGCAGATTTTACAACCTTTGTGGCATTAGGCGACTCTTATACTGCAGGATATACAGATGGAGCCTTGGGTAAAAAGGGGCAGGAAAATGGTTTTAGCTATATTCTTGCAAAACAATTGGAACAAGTTGGGAGTACTGGCTTTATTCAGCCTTTAGTTGAATCCGAAAAAAGTGTTGGATCAACAGAAATTGCACCAGGTGTAATGAACGGATATTATGAATTGCAGGGTTCAGGCTCATCCCTGACTCCAGTACCAACAGTTGGTGATATGGGAATTTTTACAGAAAGGGTGTATGATGCCAATGGGCCAGTTCAGAATCTGGGTGTTCCAGGAGCAAAAGTATCGCATCTGTTGGCTCCCGGATATGGAACTATGAACCCATATTTTTGGCGTTTTGCAAGTGATGCTGCATCTACATCTGTGGTTGCAGATGCTATTGCTCAAAATCCAACATTTGTATCGCTTTGGATAGGTGGTAACGACGTTTTAACCTATGCATTGGCTGGGGGTGAGGCGGATGAAATTACTGCTCCGGAAGCATTTGGTCAATATATGCAAACAGTAGCAGCTTCATTGTTTTCAAACGGTACAAAGGGGGTAATTGCCAATGTGCCCGATATTAATGATCTGCCATATATAAGTACTATTCCTTATAATGCGTTGTTTATAGATAAGGCTACTGCAGATTTATTAAATGCTGCTTATGCTCAATATAACGTGGCATCTGATATGATGGGCTTACCAAAGATTGAATTTAAATCTGGTTTTAATGCACTAGTAATTGCAGATGAAGAATATGCCCATCCTGGTAAAATACGTCAAATAAAAGCTGGAGAAAAGGTGTTGCTGCCGGCATTGAGTAGTATTAAAAATTCAGAAATAGGATGGGGATCAAAAGTAGCTATCCCTGAAGACTATGTTTTGGATGAAACAGAAATTGCAGGTATAGCAACGGCTACTGTTGCCTATAATAACACAATTAAAGCCATTGCAAATAGTCAGGATTACAACCTTGCTTTTGTTGATCTGAATGCATTGATGAACAAGGTAAGTAATGAGGTGTTTGTAGTTGATGGGATTGAATATACATCAACTTTTGTTACGGGAGGTGTATTTTCTCTTGACGGGATTCATGCTACAGGAAGAGGTTCTGCCATTATTGCCAATGAGTTTATTAAGGCCATTAATGAGAAATACAATTGTAATATTCCTGAGGCTGCTGTAAATGAATATAGTGCAGTAGAGTTTCCGGATGTAGAATAAGCGTAACTAATTCAGATTACATAATTTAAAGGTTGATTCATTAGTTGAGTCAACCTTTTTTTGCATGGGAAAGCAGGTGGTTTTTATGTGTCAGATGTGTAGATGATGTCTTATCCAGATAAGTGATAGAAATACAAAAAAAGCGAGACTTATAATAAATTACAAATCCCGCTTCATAATATCTGTTATTAATTATTACCAAATCAAAGCTCTTTCATCAGGCTTGATATAAATTTCAGCGTTCTCGTCAATACCAAAAGCATCGTAAAACTCCTGCATGTTTGGTAGTGGTCCATTAACTCTCAGCTTACCAAGTGAGTGAGGATCTGTTTTTGTTCTTCTTACAATCTCTTTTTCTCTAATATTCTGCGCCCAAATGGCACTGTATGCTAAAAAGAATCTTTGTTTATCAGTTAAACCTCCAATTTCAGCAATAGGTTCTTGTCCGCTAATAGCATTTAAATATGCCGTATATGAAATATTTAAACCTCCCAGGTCAGCAATGTTTTCACCAAGAGTAAACTCACCGTTGGCGTGCATGGTATCAATAACAACATAGTTATTAAACTGGTCAACTAATCTCTGAGTTCTGCTATTGAATTTCTCAGTATCTTCTTCTGTCCACCATGTATTTAAATTACCTTTTTTGTCATATTTAGCCCCCTGATCGTCGAAACCATGTGTAATTTCATGGGCAATTACAACGCCAATAGCTCCGTAATTTACGGCATCATCACCATCCATATAAAAGAATGGGGGCTGAAGTATTGCCGCAGGGAAAACAATTTCATTTGCAGAAGGATTGTAATACGCGTTGACGGTTTGCGGATTCATGTGCCACACTTCTTTATCTACCGGCTTACCAATTTTGCTCATTTCGTAATTAAACTCAAAACTTCCGGAGTTTAATATGTTTTGTATATAAGAATCAGCAACAATATCAAGCGAAGTATAATCCCTCCATTGATTTGGATATCCAATTTTTACAGAAATAGCTGCCAGTTTATCCTGTGCTAATACCTTGGTTTCGTTGCTCATCCAATCCAATTGCTTTAGTCTTTTTGCAAAACCTCCGCGTATATTTTCTACCAAAGCATCCATTCTGACTTTTGCTTTAGGGGGAAAATACTTATCAACATATAATTGACCAATAGCTTCACCTAAACCGCTATTCACAACGCCCTGAACTGTTTTCCAACGGGGTTCTTTTGATTTTTTTCCCTGGATAACTTTGCCATAAAAATCAAAATCGGCATTAACAAATGAAGATCCCAAATACTCACTCATTGATCTTAATGTATAAAGTTTAAGATATTCTTTTACAACATCTAAACTAGTTTCACCAATCAGCTTACTCATGTTTTTAAGGTAAGATGTTTGGTAGATATTGATTTCAGTAGGCATTGACTGTTGTAAACCTTCAAAATACTTACTCCAATTAAAGTCTGCATATGTTGAATATAATGCATTGCCTTCAATTTTATTATAAGTCAAATGTGGATCACGATTCTGAAGTCTTGTATAAAATATATCAGCCATCTTATATTCAAAATCATAAATCTTATTTGAATAGGTTACAGCATTAGCTTCATCTTCACCTGCATATGAAAGAAGCTTAACAATGTAGTTTTTATACTCTTTTTTAATTTCTTCAGATTGCTCATCTGTTTGCAAATAATAATCCCTGTCGGGTAAACCTAAACCATTTTGATAGATGTTGGCGATGTTCATATCGCTATTCATTTTGTCGGCACTAGCAAAATAGTAAAAGAAAGGGGCAAGTTGATAGGTGTGCAGATAGCCAATTGCCGCAGCAAGGTCATCACTCGTATCAATTTGCTCAATTTTATTTAATATAGGCATTAAGTTTTTTAGTCCCTCTTCTTCAATGGCAATAGTATCCATCCCCGAATTATAAAAATCTCCGATTTTTTTGGCAATGCTACCGGGAGTATTGTTTTTTGAAGCTTCCTGGAAAATAACCTTTAACTGCTCTTTATTATTTTCAGCAAGTTCATCGAAAGATCCGTAACGACTTTTATCATCAGGAATGGGATTCGCTTTCATCCAGTGCGTATTTGCATATGCATAAAAGTTTTCGCCAGGTTTAACATCCTGATTTAATTGTGCTACAGATAATGTGGGAATCTGTTTTGTTTCTGTAGGAGGAGTAGCACATCCAATTAAAGCTGCCAGTGGCACATAAAGGATGTTTTTAAAATTTAAGTGTTTCATTGGGTATTAATATTTTGCATTTAACTAGAACCATTTTAAATAATGGTTGTTTAACATTCGGAAACGAATATAGTTAACATTCTAATAAAACAACAATACATATGTCAACATTTGAAATACTTATGCCTAAGATGGGCGAAAGCGTTGAAGAAGCAACAATTACAAAATGGTTTGTGTCTGTTGGAGATAAGATAGAAGAAGATGATGTTCTTTTGGAAATAGCAACAGATAAGGTTGATTCAGAAATACCATCGCCTGTGGCCGGTGTTGTAAAGGAAATTTTATACGATACAGATTCTCTGGTTGCAGTGGGCAAACCTGTTGCTATTATATCCTTAGAAGGTGCTGAAGAATCAGAACAAGACGGTGTTGCAGAAAAGGTTTCTGCTGAAATTGAGCAATCGGTAACCGAAATTACGCAAGAAGATACCTCTCTGGTAAGTCAGGAATTTGGGGCATCCGGGCGGTTTTATTCTCCTTTGGTTAAAAGCATTGCTAAAGAAGAAGGCGTAACTGTTGCTGAACTAGATAAAATATCGGGATCGGGTAAAGATAATAGAGTTACTAAAAATGATATTTTAAGTTATATTGAAAAACGTAATGTTTCTCAAGTTTCAGATGAAGAGGTTGTTGTAAAACCATCACAACCAAGCGTTACTAAACCAGCTGTTAAAAGAAAAGAGGTGCAAAGACCTCCGGTGTCGGTTAATGGAGGTGATGATATTGTTGAAATGGACCGTATGCGTAAATTGATTGCCGACCATATGGTAATGTCAAAGCAGGTTTCGCCGCATGTAACAGCTGTAGTTGAGGTAGATATGACCAATATTGTTATCTGGAGAAATAACAATAAGGAGGAATTTCAAAAAAAATATGGGGAGAAGATCACGTTTACTCCAATATTTTTTGAGGCGGTAGCCAAGGCTCTAAAAGATTTTCCAGGCATTAATGCTTCGGTGGATGGAGATAAAATTATTTATCGAAAAAATATCAATGTGGGTATGGCAGTTGCTTTACCTTCTGGCAATCTGATAGTTCCGGTTATTAAGAATGCTGATCATAAAAACCTGACTGGCTTGGCTGCTGAAGTGAATAAATTAGCAAAACAGGCACGAGAAAACAAACTGTCACCAGATGATATTCAGGGAGGAACATTTACAATTACCAATTTTGGATCGTTCCAGAATATAATTGGAACCCCTATTATTAATCAGCCACAGGTAGCTATTTTAGCAACAGGTGCAATCCAAAAGAAACCTGCAGTGATAGAAACCCCAACGGGAGATGTTATTGGAATCAGGCATAAAATGTTTTTATCGATTTCATATGATCATAGGATTGTGGATGGTGCCCTGGGAGGCAACTTTGTGAAAAAAGTTGGAGATTACCTGGAAGAATTTGATATCAACAGAGATATATAATGGCCAGTAAATCGTTAATACAGTCTGTAATTTAAAACATTAGCTATGAATCCGGATATAAAAGAAATATACAAAATAAAAACAACAGATAAGGAAACTTTGTTAAAATGGTATCAATTATTGAGGTTGGGAAGAAGCCTTGATGATCGTGCTCCTAATTATTTAAAGCAGGCTATAGGTTGGTCGTACCATGCTCCGGCGGCGGGTCATGATGCTATACAGTTGGCAATAGGTCAGGTTTTTGACAGGAACAAGGATCATTTGTTTCCATATTATAGAGATTTACAAACATCTGTATCTGCAGGCTTGACGGCTGAAGAAATAATATATAATGGAATTTCAAAAGATACAGACGTTGCTGGAGGAGGCCGGCATATGTCGAACCATTTTGCCAAACCAGAGTGGAACATTCACAATGTATCGTCTTGTACCGGGAATCATACTTTGCATGCTGTTGGTATAGCCAGGGCAATTAAATATTATAAATCTAAAGGTGTAGCCATCAGTTCGCAGGGGGAGTCTTCTGTATCAGAAGGATATGTTTATGAGGCTATAAATGGAGCCTCAAAAGAAATGCTTCCTGTGGTATTCGTTTTCCAGGATAATGGATATGGTATTTCAGTCCCCAAAAAAGACCAACAGGCCAACAGGAAGGTTGCTAAAAATTTTGAAGGATTAAAGAATATCAGAATCCTTTACTGTAATGGAAAAGATGTTTTTGACTCAATGAATGCCATGACAGAAGCAGTTAAGTGGGCAGAAGAAAATCAAAAGCCGGTTATCGTTCATGCCAATTGTGTCAGAATCCATTCGCATTCCAATTCTGACAGGCATGAATTGTATCGCGATAAAGCAGAATTAAATTATGTAAGGGAATATGATCCGATTGCTAAGTTCAGAAGGTTGTTAATCAGGTATAACAGGGCTACAGAAGATGAACTGAATCAGATTGATGAACACGTAAAAGAGGTAGTGAAAAAAGCTCATAAAGCTGGCATGGCTGCACCCGATCCAAGCCCTGACAGCGTACATGATTTTGTTTATGCTCCAGCATATCAACCTCAGAAGTTTCCAGATGGAACTCATAATGAAACATCTGAACCAAAGAAGATTATAGAGGCCTTAAATAGTACATTAAAAGCTGAGTTTCGCCGCAATCCGGACACTTTTATATATGGACAGGATATGGCAAATAAGGATAAAGGCGGCATTTTCAATGTGTCAAAAGGAATGCAACAGGAGTTTGGTCACCAGAGAGTGTTTAATGCGCCTATAGCCGAGGACTTTATCATGGGAACAGCCAACGGAATGTCGCGTTTCAATAAAAATATAAGGGTAGTTGTAGAGGGTGCTGAATTTGCAGATTATTTTTGGCCAGCCATGGAGCAATTTGTAGAAACTACGCATGAATATTGGAGAACCAAAGGTCAGTATTCCCCAAATGTAACAGTAAGGTTGGCTTCTGGTGGTTATATTGGCGGTGGATTATATCATTCGCAAACAATTGAGGGAGCGCTGACCACTTTTCCGGGAGTAAGGGTTGTTTATCCTTCATATGCAGATGATGCAGCTGGTTTACTACGAACATCTATGCGTTCGCAAGGAATGACATTGTTTTTGGAACCTAAGGCATTATACAATTCCCCTAAAGCTGCTACACCAATACCAGAAGATTTTGAGGTCCCATTTGGCAAGGCTAGGATAAGGCGAAATGGATCTGATTTAACTATGATAACATATGGCAATACTACGCACATGTGTATGGATGTAGCTGAGAAATTATCAAAAGAAGGTATAGCAGAATGCGAGGTGGTAGATTTAAGGTCGTTAGTGCCACTTGATAAAGAAACTATTTTGGAATCTGTAAAAAAGACGTCGCGCGTTTTGGTTGTACATGAGGATAAGGTTTTTGGAGGTTTTGGAGGAGAAGTTTCTGCCTATATTTCGGAGCATGCTTTTAAGTTTTTAGATGCACCGGTAATGAGAGTTGGGGCTGAATTTACACCTGTAGGATTCAACAGGATTTTAGAAGCAGCTATTTTACCCAATACTGAAAAAATAGAGAATGCAGCAAGGGAAATCTTAACATTTTAATCAAAGAGGTAGATTATGAAAAACATAGGTCTGTTTTATAGTTTTAATAGTATTAAAACAAAGCAACAAGCCCAAAAAATAATAAAAGGGTTAGGAAACGGTAATATTGAAGAGGTCAATGTTGAAGATATAGGCAACGAAGAATTTATGAAATTCACTAATTATATATTAGCAGTGCCAACTTGGTTTGATGGTGAATTGCCAAACTATTGGGATGAGTTTTTGCCTTCTATTGAAGAAGAATCTTTAAAGGGAAAGACATTTGCATTATATGGAGGTGGTGATCAGAAGGGATATCCGGAAAACTTTGTGGACGGAATTGGCATAATGGCAGACTTTATTGAAAAACGAGGGGGGAAAGTTGTTGGTTTTACATCTATAGAAGGATATGAATTTGAATCATCAAAAGCACTTAGAGGAAATCAGTTTGTTGGTTTAGCGTTGGATATTGAAAATCAAGCAGCCTTAACAGATGAACGGATTTTGAACTGGACAAAAATGATAGCAAAAGAATTTAATTAGAGTTACATATATTTTTATGAATACAAGGGAGGGATTTACCTCCCTTTTTTTGTACTTACAAAATTAACATAATATAGGGCATTAGATTTTAATATTTACGGACTCTTTATATAAGGTTTGAATACACCAAAATCGCTATAAATTGATAAAAACTAGTATCTATTCAGTCAATTTAATTTTTAAGTATAAAATATTTACTGTAGAGGAATGAAGAATGCTTAAAAACGTAGGTTTTTATAAAACTGATTATTCAATATCCTCCAGTAAAGTATAGTTATACGAATTCCCCACCAATGAAAAAGATTACATACGTAATCTAATCCTCAGGTAATTAATTTACATATATAATCACATATGTAAATTTTTAATGCTTTTATAAGTGTAATATATATTAATAGAGCAGGAGAGTAGTGCAGATTAATGTAAATAAATTACAAAAGTAATAATTATTGATCAAATTAAATTATCCTCTATAACACCTTTATTCATATTGTATATATAGCACATATTCAGACTATTATATAGGTTAAATGGAGTATATATTTAAATATTAACAAGAATACTGTCATAGCGAAGAAAAAAGAACTCAATTCAACCAAAATAATACACTTATATAGCTAATAACCAATACTATTAATCATTTATTTAAACCTATTATTTTAGCAAGTGTTAATATATTGAATATGTGTGCATTAGACATTGTTTTATATTGTACAATTGAAGGAAATATTCATAAAACCATGAAAATATATACTTATGTAATAAATTTTAAAGTGCAGTTAATTAACTACATATACTATATATATAAACAATAGCTTGACTATAGTGCCAGATCCAAAACATTCTTCCTGTAATATAGCAAGGTGTTTTAATGGCTTATTAGTCTGATAGTATTTTACGTTTGTATATAATAGAATATTAATTACATTTGTATATTATTAGTGCATTCTATTGTGATTACATAAGTAATATAAATATTCATTTTTATATATTACATGTGTAATAAAATTAGTATTACAATTGTTAATTGTGTTGATTAATGAAACAGCGGTTACAGACATTATTATCGTCAGAAAGAATATCATCATCTAAGTTTGCCGATATGATCGGTGTAAACAGATCTAGTGTATCTCATCTTTTATCAGGGCGTAATAACCCTAGTCTGGATATTCTGCAGAAAGTCCTTACTAAATTCCCTCATATTAATCCGGATTGGTTAATGTTAGGGCAAGGTAATATGTATCGTAACCAACATGAAAAGGTTGAAAATGTACATGTAAATAAAGAACTCTTTAGGACTGAAGAAATTCAAACAGATGAGCCTCCTGTACATGTGAAAAAAAGTCCTGATTTAAATAAAGCAAAGGAAAGTGAATCAACCATAGAAAAGTCTATAAAACCATCTACGAAAAAGAGTTCCGAGAATATTATTCAAGATTCTGAAGAAAATAATGAAAAAGTATTAGAAAAGATTGTATTCTTTTATTCTGATTATTCATTTGAAACTTACTATCCGGAAAGAAAGCATTGATCATTTGCTATTATTTCAACGATCATCCTCAGGTGAGTATGTACTAACTATAAATAATAATTAAAGCCTTGAGGATAACTGCCTATAAATTAGATTAGTGATAAAATTAATGGGTAGGATGAAGTTTCCTATATGCAGAGCTCGGGAGTTTAACATCCTGTTCTGTTAAATGTAAAAAGGCAAAAAGGATTTTTCTGCATTATAATCCTGATGATTGATAATCAACTCAAAATCTCTATATTTGCATGATTTATCGCAAGGTGTTTACATGAGTAAACAACAAATTTTATTATGTAATTATACAATGAGCAAAAAAGTAGAGTTATTAACTGTCACTAAAAATCGAAGAATTAACGATGAGTATGTGATTATACATGCTGCCAGTCAAGATAAATTGCCTTCGATTTACCCCGGTCAATTTGTAGACATAAAAGTAGAAAATGGTCCCAATACGTTTTTACGGCGTCCTATTTCAATACACGAAGTAAATGAAAGTAAAAATGAGATTATCCTATTGATTCAGGAAGTTGGCGAAGGAAGTCGCCTAATTGCTAAGCTTTCAGAAGGAGATTCAATTGATATGATCTATCCTTTGGGAAATTCATTTACAATTCCTGCAAAAGGCAGTAAAGCTTTGCTTGTGGGAGGTGGTGTTGGAGTAGCGCCAATGTTAATATTAGGTAGGATATTAAAGGATAATGGTGTTGAACCTTTCTTCCTTTTGGGAGCCAGAAATAACAAAATCTTAATGGAACTGGATAACTATGAGAAGATTGCTGAAGTGGCTGTTACCACAGAAGATGGTTCTCAGGGGATAAAAGGTTTTGTAACGGATCATCCATTGATGAATGAGGATTTGAACCAAATGAATATAGTATATACATGTGGACCGGATCCCATGATGCGAGCCGTAGCTGCTAAAGCAAAAAACAAGGATATTAAATGTGAGGTTTCTTTAGAAAACCTGATGGCTTGTGGTATAGGTGCTTGTTTATGCTGTGTTGTAGATACTAAAGAGGGTCATAAATGTACTTGTACTGAAGGACCGGTGTTTGATATTAAAGACTTAAAAGAATGGTAAATTTAGCTGTAGATTTAAACGGACTATCCCTTAAAAACCCGGTTATGACTGCCTCTGGAACCTTTGGTTTTGGAGAAGAATATGAGGATTTTATAAATATTGATGATTTAGGAGGTATTGTAGTAAAGGGAACTACATTACACCATCGGGAAGGTAATCCATATCCCAGGATGGCAGAAACGCCTAGTGGAATGCTCAATGCTGTTGGATTACAGAATAAAGGTGTTGATTATTTTATCAGTGATATATATCCAAGGATAAAACACTATAATACTGGAATATTTGTTAATGTATCTGGTTCTGCAATTGAGGATTATGTGGCAACGGCAGAGAAAATTAATGAACTGGATAATATACCGGGAATAGAGCTTAACATCTCGTGTCCTAACGTAAAAGAAGGCGGGATGGCTTTTGGAGTACATTGTCCTTCAGCTGTTGCTGTTACAGAAGCAGTTAGAAAAGTTTACAAAAAGCACCTAATGGTAAAGTTGTCGCCTAATGTTACAGATGTAACAGAGATAGCGAAAGCAGTTGAAGGCGCGGGAGCAGATTCCTTATCGCTTATAAATACTTTATTGGGCATGGCCATAAACGCAGAAAAACGTAAACCTTCCTTATCTACTATTACAGGTGGTTTATCGGGGCCATGTGTTAAGCCTGTTGCATTAAGGATGGTATGGCAGGTTTACAATGCTGTTAAGGTTCCTATTGTTGGTATGGGGGGTATTATGAATGCAAATGATGCCATAGAGTTTATGTTGGCTGGTGCCAGGGCTATCCAGATTGGTACTGCTAATTTCATTGATCCACAGGTAACCATAAAGGTTATTGATGGAATAAAGGATTATATGCACCGTCACGATATTAATGATGTTAATGATCTTGTAGGTGGCTTAATTACAGAATAAATCGGATATAATAATATTAAGGGTGCATAGAATATATGCATCCTTTTTTTATAATATTAAACAGGGGTGATTAATGTGTTAGTTACATGTGTAACAAATTTGTTTTAAGTTACATGTAACCACTAATTTTCAAAAGAGGCTATTAATAAGGATAACGTATTTTGTGTATACATATGTAAAATGAGTTGTATTTCCTGTTATCGAGTAAGGATTAGTAAATAAACGACTATCCCCAATTTTTTAAGTGAATATTATCCCTTGCTGTAACATTGATTATTGGTCTGAAATTGTTTTTTATAAAGTTCCATTTATCAGGAAACTGCTTAAATAAGGTGTTTATCCGATCCTTGTTTTTACTTAGTGAATCAGAAATTGCAGCAGCTGTTATTGGTCTATTCATTGACTTGCCAACATTATAGCTGGTAAGGCTAAGTCCTTCATGAGAAATTTTTAGCGCATATTTTTCCAACCGGTCTAATAATTCATGTGTTTTTTTCAATCGTGGTGGCAAATTTATGTTTTCATATGTAAACTCGCTGTTGTTTACATATGTATTTAAGGTTATGAAATCAGCCTCAATGGTAACCATATCAGATCCACTATAGCTATTTAATAAAAACGCATACTCTGCTGCTTCCTGGATAGCTTTTTTTAGTTCTGAAAATTCACCTTTATAATCTGTAATCTTTTGGAGTGCCTCATTCTGTAAAACATAATTAACCGAACCTGCTTGACTTAAATTATTTAGATAATCCATTACCCAGCCAATAACCAGATTTTCTAATGCCTCACTTTTTGCTACACTATCAATAGAATTTTTCTGATACTTAATGACCTCCTGTGATTTCCTGGCAAATCGCATTAACTTGGCTTCTTGATTCCAATAAACTTTGTTTAGGGAAATAACAGACTTTGATATTAAATGTCCAATTATAGATTTATTCTGTGTACTAAGTTTAGCTTTATCGTGTTGAACTCCAAATTGATCAAAATCACCTTTAAAATAGATAAAAACCAAGTTTCTTTTTAAGCTATTGTACTGAGGTATTGATATTAACAATATCAGGTTTTCATATTCGTTAAAAATATTTAATTGTCCTGTACCCAAATGCCTTTCTTCAAACGGAACTTGAGCTGAGTTTAACCATTTGTATTGTATTCGATCGCTCTGTAGTTGAAGTAGACCTTGGTTATTTTGGTCTATTTCTAACCTGTGCTCAACAAGACTACCATTCTGCATGTATAAGCTAATTCCTTCAAGAAGATTATTTCCATCTTCCTGGTTATAGATACCAACAATTTTATCTACACCCACAACCAGTTCGGAAATATGGTTGAGGATAGTAGAAAACAACTTGATCGTATGTTGGTTTCTAATACTTGTCATTTACAGGCTTTTAATCCACAAATATAGGTATTTTAAGAAATAATTAAGTGTATAATTAAGTAATAATTAAGGAGTTTATTTTTGAATTTAAGTCGATCAAGTTTAACTTAAATATTGAAAAAGTTACTTAAATGTCTTTAATACAACAAAATACAGTATTAGTTTTGAAATCATATTAGTAAATTAATTAATCACCTAATAAAGTATTTAAGTTATGTTGGAAATAAAATTAAGTTTTGAGAAATGGTTAATTCAGATAACCGAAATGTGTATTGATTGGTTTATGAACCTTTTCGCTGATCCGGAATATTATTGGGTTGCAGAAACATATCCTGGCAAAAAAATGCAAACAGTTAATACTTCTTGCGAACAAAAAACAAGTGATAAAAAGAAGGGTATGCTCGATTATGAAATATTCGTTGTAAACAAAGTATTTAATTCGTTAATTTCCAATATTTCTAATGGTATATATTACACTACGGATAGAGTAAGAAATGCTGTTAAGGGACTAAACAAAGTTGAATTTTCAAGAGTATTAAAATTTCTGCACCCTTTACTATTACAAGGAATGGTTTGATTGATTATATTTGGAGCAAATTTAAAATATATGCATAATTTTTTTAGGCATTTAATTGGATTTGTCATCCTGGTAATATTACCTGTAAGCCTGTATAGCAAAAATATACTATCAAAAAGCGCAACTGTTTCGATATTAACTTGTTCGGAAGGAGATGAATTATATTCTGCATTTGGGCACTCGGCAATTAGGGTATTTGATAAGGAACGTAATGTTGATTTGGTATTCAATTATGGAACTTTTGATTTTAATACGCCAAACTTTTACCTGAAGTTTGCAAACGGGAAATTGAATTATCTTCTTAGTTATAATAAATTTAAAAGGTTTTTACCAGAATATTTTTCAGATAACCGGGGTGTGATTGAACAGGAATTGAACCTTTCATACAAAGAGAAACAACAAATTTTTAATGCACTAATTGAGAATTATAAGCCAGAGAATCGCTTTTATAAATATGATTTTTTTTATGACAATTGTGCCACCAGAATATTTGATATAATTAAGGACAATATTGATGGTGAAGTTATAATTAAGCGCGATACAATAAATTGCGATAGGACTTTTCGAAATTACTTACATCATTATTTATCAGAATCTCCATGGATAGAAATGGGGCTAAAAATTCTTCTTGGACTCCCGGCAGATAAAATTGCTACCCCAAAAGAATCTACTTTTTTACCTGATTTTTTAATGGAAGTTTTAAATAATTCTGAAATCAGTAGCACAGATAATTCAAGAGATTTGATAGCAAAAACAAATATTTTATTAGAAAAAGATTTGACTAAAACTGGAGACAATTTTAGAATTACCCCAATCTTTTGTGCATGGATGCTTCTTATTTTAGTTTTATTAGGATCATTTTTAATTAATAAAGCACATTTTGCATGGAATATTTTTGATAGAATTTTGTTTGGTGTATGTGGTTTAATCGGGCTATTAATATTATATCTATGGCTGGCTACTGATCATCAGGTTACCAGGTATAATATGAATATTTTATGGTCTTTTCCATCATTTATAATTATTGCTTTATTCAATTGGAAATCAAATAAAAACAAGAAATTATTGTGGGTTAACCTGGTCTTGGTTACAATTTTTATAATTGGATGGTACTGGATTCCGCAGGATTTTCCTCAAGCAAGTTTGCCTTTCTCAATCATTATATTATATAGAATAATAAGTAGGATTAAACCTGTTTTTATGGAATTACAAACCCCTTAGTAACGGGCAAAAGGGTAACAATTGCATTAAATTATCGTATAGGCCATTAAAATGTGTGTATATGCAGGCTGGAGTACAATTTTAAAGTATATATCTAGTGGGATATTTCTAGTATTTGTGTATTTTTGAGCCAATAAATATCGAGCTTAATGTCATTATTATATAAAATAACAACGTCTACAACCATATTATTAACGCTTGGAATTATAAGTCTTTCTGTATTTGATTCAGGAAACTCGTTTGGTGGAGATTTTATTCCCCCTAAACCAACAGTTTCGTCACATCGTATATCAAATGTTTTTTCGGACCTCGAAGAATTTGAAGTTGTTGATTACAATGTAAATAGGTTTCTTAGGAGAAATAATTTGGCAGGAGCTTCTTTATCAATCGCAAAAGATGGCAAGTTAGTTTTTGCAAAAGGGTATGGATATGCAGACAAAGAACGTTCTATTAGTGTTGAACCTTATAATTTGTTTAGAATAGCCAGTGTTTCAAAATTAATTACAGCTGTGGCCATCATGAAGCTTTCTGAAGAAGGAAAACTGACTTTAGAAAGTAAAGTTTTTGGATCTGATGGAATTTTAAATGATTCTATATACCTGAATTATAGGGATAAAAAAGTAGAAAGGATTACAGTACGTCAGTTATTAAACCATTCTGCAGGTTGGACAAACCGCTGGGGTGATCCTATGTTTATGCCAACGGTCATTAGTCAAAAGCTTGGGGTAGAGTATCCTATAGAAAGTGAAGATATTATTCAATTTATGCTTCAAAAGCGTTTGCATTATCCTCCTGGAACAATGTCGTCCTATAGCAATTTTGGTTATACAATTCTTGAACAAGTTATAGAAAAAGCTTCCGGTTTAGATTATGAAATGTATGTGAAAACCAATGTATTATATCCATTGGAGATTTTTGATATGCAAATAGGAAGAAGCTATCCCTGGGAGCGCCTGGACCTGGAAGTAAAGTACTATGAACCTCAGGATGGATATTTTGTAAAAGATCATATGGGAGGTGCAGAACAAGTATTAAGAAGTTATGGTGGCAACGACATAAAAACCTTAGGTGCAGCCGGTGGTTGGGTAAGTTCCACAACAGATCTTCTGAAACTTGTTGTAGCAATAGATGGCTTTGATGAACCTGAAGATATACTTTCGGAAGAAAGCATAAATGAAATGGTCAGTAAAGAGCTTCTAGGAGGAAGTCCACTAGGATGGCGCGGTGTTCGGGATGGTAAATATTGGTATCGTACAGGAACATTAGCAGGAACATCTGCTTTAGTTATGCGACGCGATGATGGCATTTCATATGCAATTGTATTTAATACCAGTTCATGGAAAGGTCCTGAGTTTGCTAATGACATTAAATATATGATGGACCGCAGCATTGCTAAGATTGACGAATGGCCAACACAAAACCTTTTTGATCTAAAGACAAAAGAAAAACCTTCACGCAAAAGAATTATATTTTAATTACAATTGAGTTGCCCGCTTTTATACTACATTGCTTAGCCTTTATATAAACCTTTGTCTCTCTATTTTGTTTAGATCTTAAATGCTTTTAAGATAGCATTGAAATTTCGCACTTATCCTAAAAGTGATTGTATATTTCAAAATCTAAGCGTATAAATTAAGTTAAATAAGATATATGTACAAAACTGAGAGCTTCACTATAACTAAGTTACCCTTTGGTGAAAGAAGGAAAAATTTCAAACCTGATTTGAAATTATTTGAGTATTTAAAAGAAGATGGGATTAGAAAAATGGTCAGTGATCATTATGACTTATTAGTCAAAAGTGAAATAAAAGATATATTCCCAGATTCAGATCAATTACTTGAAGGTGCAAAAAAAAGATCTGCTGATTTTTTTATTCAACGTTTTGGAGGTCCGGAATATTATAAAATGACGCGAGGAAACCCAATGTTGGCAGATAGGCATTTGCCGTTTAAAATTACACCTAAGGCTAGAATTGTTTGGTTGAAATGTTATAGAGAAGTAATTTGTAATCTTACAGAAGTACCTTTTGAAATATTATTGTCTTTTTGGAAATGGTTAGATGAGTTTTCTAATTGGATGGTTAATGAAGATGACGAACCTGTTTACAAAATGAATTTCTCACTCTAATTAAATTTGTATTACAATACTACTTTGAAAATATAGAACTCAAATTGTCTTATAGTTGATATTATGTTAATATTGTAGGGGATTTTAAAATGAACCTTTCTGAATACTGGTCTATTTAAACTTTTCGCAATAAAGATTAAATGTAATAAAAAAGATTTACTGGACATTTAATAATGATTTTCTTAAGTTTATAGCTTTATATAATTCTTTAAACATTAAATCATTATGAAAAAATATATAATTATTGTATTTGCTGTTTTAATATCAATAATTGCGCACGCACAAACCAAAAAAGAAGTTCAGTACACTTTAGATACATTGATAAAATCTAATAAAAATTTACATGAGGATTATAATCAGTTGAAAAAAGAATGGAATATTTATAATCAGTTCTTTATGCATGTAAAAGATAAATTCTTCCCTCCTGAAGAAATTAACTTATCTGTAAATGAAGCGATAAGCAGATTTGATCAATTGTATTCAAATATCGAAAACCAATTAATAAAGAATAGCAATATTAATGTTGAATTAAGAGATTCCATTGCAACACTTAGCAAAATTAGTACTGAATTAGAGAAAAATAATGATATATATAGGAAGTTAATATTAAGTTCTTTAAGTGAACCCTTTTATCCAAAGTCCGAGAAAGAATTGGTTGGGCAGTGGAATCTGTTTTTAAATCCTTTATCAATTAAAGGAGATCCTTTTGAATCGGGAATTGTTGGTATCAATGTTTTAGATGTAGCAGATAGTATCAGTTGTTATAATATTTTTAAAATTGAAATACAGCAAGATGATTTAGCAACCTTGTTTTTTAGTGATGGTAAAGAGCAGAAATGCTTTTACTCAATTTCAGAGTTCAACCATAATATGCCATACTCTGTGTATTTTTCTAAACAAGAAGAATTCAAACTGGTTTTAAGGGTATCCCCCATGCATAATGGATTAATGGTTTCCTATGAAATTCCTGTAAAAACTGACAAGGTGCTTTATTATTACGGATTAATGAAACGGAAATAAAAACAAATTCAAACATAATTAATTACTTTTGCATTTAAATAAAAGGATTGAAAATGCAAGAATATCAAAAGTTGTTGGAAAAACTAAAGGAGAACAAAAAGTGGCCAATGCTATACATGTTTAAATTTATTGTACCAAATGAAGGTGGCAAAGTTGATCAGGTAAAAGCTTTGCTCCCCAAACATGGTTCTTTATCCTTTAAACATACAAAAAACCTGAAGTTTGTATCAATCACCTGTAAAGCTTCTATGAAAGACGCTGAAAGTATTGTTAAAATTACTGCAGAAGCATCAAAAATTGAAGGATTAATATCCTTATAAATTTTTATGGCCTTCTTATTTGTTTTAAGGAGGGCTTAAATTTTAATAGAAAAAATGTATTCTAACACATAAAACAAAAAAAGTCATAACTACAGTTATGACTTTTTTTGTGAACCTGAAGGGATTCGAACCCCTAACCTCTGCGGCCGTAACGCAGTGCACTATCCAGTTATGCTACAGGTCCATCTTAAATATTTTTTTCAGATTATTACATCTTAAAAAAGTGAATCTGAAGGGACTCGAACCCCTAACCTCTGCGGCCGTAACGCAGTGCTCTATCCAATTAAGCTACAGATCCAATTAATATATTTGAGCAATCGTTTTTCTCAAATGCGGTGCAAATATAGGGAATTTATTTTTATCATACCAACTAAAAAACTTAAAAACTTAACAATATTTTGACTAACCAAAATGTAGATCTGAATAACAATAAGGTATTCAGATTTTTAACTAAAAAAAAGAACAGTCATTAAACTGTTCTTTTTTTGCCTTTTTTTATCCTTTGGGATTATTTAATATAGATTTTGTCTAATAAGTTTCTGTATCTACTGTAAATATGTGCCGACTGCGTATTATCTCCGTCCTCATATTTATATGTTAAAACCTTATTATATTCATAATCCTGGTTATAATCATAGCTTCTTATTAGCAGGTTAACAGAGTTTTGGTTTTCTTTTTTTAGTTCTGAAATATCAAAAGATGCAACGCCCCAAATAACAGATGACCACATATCTCCATTGTCATTGTGCTTTAACTCTAGTATTATTTCGCCATTTTCCGTAACAGGATTTGATATATCATGTATTAAATTCACATAATGGACTTTGTAGTTTCCATAATACTCAAAATGAACATTTAAATAATTATCCGTAAACCAAGTTTCTACAATATGAATTGGAGTTTCCCCAATTGAATCTGTGATTTCAGTTGTAGTTTCGTTAGTGAAATTAAATATTGGTTTTGTCAATATTTCTTTTATATTTTTTATAACTACATAATAATCATTAGTTTCCCCACCTTCAATTTCTTCAACAATTGTATATTTAAACAATACACGCATCCCATCTTCAACATCATTAATATCATCTTTTTGAAAAAACTTAAAACCATCATCAGTAATAATATGGAATGAGTTGTCTTCAAATATGACAGTACCTGTACTTAATGCGTAATTTTCATAGGCATCATAGTTTTCAATGTCGTCGCATGCAGTAATAACTAATAAAGTAGTAATTGTATACAAAAAAAACTTCAACTTCTTCATTACTCAATATTTTTAAATTATTATATATCAAGATGACTATAAAAAAATATAGAGGTTGCGTTTGATAGTTTTTATTTCAGACACTCTTTCAGTCTTTCTATGTTTATTATTTCAATGTTCTTTCCGTTTGCTAAAATAATTCCTTCATTATGTAGTTCACGCATTCCCCTGCCAACAGAAGGTCTGGTTACCCCAAACAATTCAGATAGCTCGTTTTGTGATTTGTCGAGTACTACTTGGCTTTTCCCTTTAGAGGATTGTAAAATGTAATTTGCTATTTTACCTTTTACTGTTTGAAATGTAAGAAATTTTATTTTTTGTGATAAAAACTGAGAGCGGTTTGAAATTGTGTTTAAGAAGTTCAAAAGTATCTTTTCATTTTTTTGAAATATTCTTAATACAGAAGGTTTAGGGATAATTAGTAGTTGGGAATCAATATTTGCAATTATATTAACCGGAAATGTATTTGATTTACCAAACAAGAAGGCTACAGCCAAGGGCCGAGGAGCTTCAATATCTTCAATCTTAATTGTTTTTCCTGAAAAATCTATCATCTCCCCTTTTACACTGCCTGATAATACAATATATAGTTTATCCACCTGTTGCCCTGAATAAACTACCATTTGTCCTTTACTATATTTTTTTAACTGATAATGGATTCCATCAAATGTATTATCAATTTCATCCAGGCTTAATCCCATAAACAGGGGACTCTTTTCAAGTATTGTAAAATCTTGTGTCATGTTATTTATAAAAGCTTTTTATCATGTTTTTTTTAAAAACATAAAGAAAGATACATTTTTTTTTCATGATTGTAACATATGTTACAGACTTGGTAGTGCATTTAGGTACATCTTTGCATTAAAGAAAACTATAATTGACATAAAGATGGAAAGAGATATAATAAAAATAGACGAAGAATTATGCAATGGATGCGGAGAGTGTGTCCCTGGATGTCATGAAGGAGCGTTACAAATTATTGATGGTAAAGCGCGATTAATCAGCGACCTGATGTGTGATGGTTTGGGAGCTTGCTTAGGTCATTGTCCTATGGGAGCTATGGAAATTGAGAGAAGGGAGGCTGAACCTTATGATGAAGTAAAGGTAATGGAGATCATGGTTAAAAAGGGGAAAAATACTGTTATAGCCCACTTAAAGCATTTAAAAGATCATAATGAAATTGATTTTTTAAAAGAAGCTATGGGATTTTTGAAAAAGAATCCGGATAAATATGATTTTGATTTACAAGAAATTATAAATGTTATGCATAATAATGAAAAACCACAAGCTGAACATCATATGGGAGGTGGTTGTCCCGGGTCACAAAATCGGGAAATTAAAAGGAATACTTTTTCTTTAGCATCAGAAACAACTGCAATACCTCAAACATCTGAACTACGTCAGTGGCCAACCCAATTGCATTTGGTAAATCCGGGCGCAAGTTTTTTTAATGAAGCGGATATGGTATTAGCTGCAGATTGCGTTCCTTTTGCCATGGGCAATTTTCATCAAAAATTTCTTAAAGGTAAGGTAATGGCAAATGCATGCCCAAAGCTTGACAGTGGTATGGATATTTATTTGCAGAAGTTAGTTGCCTTAATTGATAATGCCCGAATTAACTCATTAACTGTTGTAATTATGCAAGTTCCTTGTTGTGGAGGGTTGCTTGGTTTAGCTCAACAAGCTGTGCAATTAGCCTCTCGAAAAATTCCAATTAAAAAGGCAGTAATTTCTATTGAAGGAGAGGTTCTTTCCGAGGAGTGGATATAGAATATTATCAATAAACAATAATCTGTAAGTAATTTAAAAATATCTAATATAAAAACGAAAACTATGTCGATGTTTTGTTATCAGTGCCAGGAAGCAGCAAAGGGAACCGGCTGCACAATAAAAGGAGTTTGTGGAAAAACCGACGAGGTTGCCGCTCTTCAGGATGTATTATTATTTGTGACAAAAGGCCTTGCTCATGTAAATACAGTTGCAGTAGATCATAATTTAGAAAATGGGAAAGCCTATAAATTCATGATTGATGCTTTATTCATTACAATTACTAATGCCAATTTTGATGGAGGTAAAATTGTAACTAAGATTACTGAAGGTATTGAGTTAAGAGATCAGATTAAAGCTTCACTAAATAAGGCCGGAGCTTCGGTAACTTCTGATGATAAAAGTATTACATATGCAGGTAAATCAAAAGATGATTTCTTAAAAGTTGCGCCTGCCATTGGTATTCTTTCAATCGAAAATGAAGATATTCGTTCTTTGAAAGAACTGCTTACATATGGTATTAAAGGAATGGCTGCTTATGCAGAGCATGCTTTAAATTTGGGATATGAAAGCAAAGAAATTTGCCAATTTATCCAAAAAGCTTTGGTTGCAACTACCAATAACTCTTTAAGTGGAGACGAATTGGTAGGTTTGGTATTAGAATGTGGTAAATATGGTGTTGATGTTATGGCATTATTGGATAAAGCCAATACTGAAAGCTATGGTAATCCTGAAATTACTTCGGTAAACCTGGGTGTGCGAAACAATCCTGCAATTCTTATCTCCGGTCATGACTTAAAGGATATGGAAGAATTGCTTAAGCAAACTGAAGGAACAGGTGTAGATGTGTATACACACAGTGAAATGTTACCAGCAAACTACTATCCTGCCTTTAAAAAGTATGAGCATTTTGTTGGTAACTATGGTAATGCATGGTGGAAGCAAAAAGAGGAATTTGAATCGTTTAACGGTCCTATTCTGTTTACAACCAATTGTATTGTTCCACCAAATGACAGTTATAAAAACCGTGTTTATACTACAGGCGCTAGTGGTTTTGATGGATGTACACATATTGCAAACCGGGTTGATGGTCAGCCAAAAGATTTTAGTGTAATAATTGAGCATGCTAAAAAATGTGCGGCTCCAACAGAAATTGAAACAGGTGAAATTGTAGGAGGATTCGCACATAACCAAGTACTTCAATTGGCAGATAAAGTTGTGGATGCTGTTAAAGGAGGAGCTATTAAGAAATTTGTTGTGATGGCCGGCTGTGATGGAAGAATGAATAGCCGAAACTATTATACCGATTTTGCAAATGAATTACCAAACGATACGGTTATTTTAACTGCAGGATGTGCTAAATACCGCTATAACAAATTGCCACTGGGTGATATTGGTGGAATACCAAGGGTTTTGGATGCTGGACAGTGCAACGATTCGTATTCGTTGGCGGTAACTGCGCTTAAATTAAAAGAAGTGTTTGGTTTAGAAGATATCAATGATCTTCCTATTGTATATAACATTGCCTGGTATGAGCAAAAAGCAGTTATAGTATTGCTTGCCTTATTGAGCCTGGGAGTTAAAAATATCAATTTAGGACCAACGTTGCCTGCGTTCCTATCTCCAAATGTTGCTAATGTTTTAGTAGAGAACTTTGGAATTGGAGGAATTTCAGATGTGAAATCTGATATAGAAAGTATGATTCTTTCTTAATATTAATAGTATTTACTAATAATATATATAATATCCCTCTCATTTATAAATGCGGGGGATTTTTGTTTTATTTTAGAGGCTTTATAGCTAAAGGATGAATTATAAAACAATTGAATCGGTAATCACTTTTTTAAGAATGGACAATCCTCCTGTAAAAAGGGAAGACTCTCAGGAGCATATTATTATAAAAGAATTTGCTAAACCTATTGATATTGCAGAGTATTTGAGAATGTACCGTGATGTTGGAGCTGAACTCAATTGGTTAGACAGGTTTTTTATGGATACGTCAGAACTTAACTCAAAGATAAACCATCCTAATACACATATTCACACATTCAGCATTAATAAAAAATTTGCTGGATATTGTGAACTAATCAAGGAATCTCAATATGTAGAAATCCTGTATTTTGGACTTACAGAACCTTTTATCGGTAAAGGATTTGGAAAATACTTACTCAATAAAACTATAGAATTAGCATGGAATTTAAATCCTGAATGGATTCAGTTAAATACTTGCGATTTAGATCACCCTAACGCGCTTTCTACATACAAAAAGGCAGGTTTTAAAGCCTATAAAACTAAAATAGAAGAAAAGAGAATAAAATAAAATCCCTTCCCTCCTTTTAAAGTATTGAATTTTCTATCTATTCAAAGCAATAGATGAATTTGATTATTATATCCTTAATTCAAAAGTAAAAATGCTTATGAAAGTGCGTTTTTCATAGTGATTCCCAAATCAGCCGGAGATTCCACTACATGTATACCGCACTCCTGCATTACCTTCATTTTTGCCGCTGCAGTATCTTCTGCCCCACCAATAATAGCTCCGGCATGTCCCATCCGCCTACCTTTAGGAGCTGTTTGTCCTGCAATAAAACCAACAACAGGTTTAGTACTATGTTCTTTTATCCAAAGAGCAGCTTCTGTTTCCATACTGC
This sequence comes from Plebeiibacterium marinum, assembly GCF_026013615.1. GTDB lineage: Bacteria > Bacteroidota > Bacteroidia > Bacteroidales > Marinilabiliaceae > Saccharicrinis > Saccharicrinis marinus_A. The sequence goes on along the minus strand of NZ_JAPDPI010000015.1, from coordinate 73,300 downwards.
CGCCTATTTCTCCTATCATAATAATTCCATCTGTTTCTGCATCATTCATCAATAGCTCCACAGCTTCTTTTGTAGTGGTTCCAATTATAGGATCTCCCCCTATCCCTATACAGGTACTTTGTCCGAGTCCTTCTTTTGTAAGCTGATCAACAGCCTCATATGTTAATGTTCCTGATCGTGAAACAACACCGATTCTGCCTTTTGAATGAATGAATCCAGGCATGATTCCTACCTTGGCCAACCCAGGAGAAATGACTCCGGGACAATTGGGGCCAACCAAACGTACATTTTTACCTGCAATATAGTTTTTTACCTTTACCATATCTGAGGTCGGTATTCCTTCTGTAACAGCGATGATCACACCAATACCGGCATTGGCAGCTTCCATAATTGCATCTGCAGCAAATGGTGGTGGAACAAAAATTACAGACACATCAGCCATGGTCTTATTTACTGCTTCCTCAACAGTATTAAAAACAGGTAGGTTCATATGGGTAGTTCCTCCTTTTCCAGGGGTTACACCTCCTACAACATTGGTTCCGTATTCTATCATTTGTGAAGCATGAAAACTGCCTTCACTCCCGGTAAATCCCTGAACTATGACTTTAGATTTTTCTGAAACTAATACGCTCATGTGATATATGTTTATCTAAATATTTACACTTTCCAAATTAAAAATAATTTCAACAGTAACCCAATATACTAGTAGATAATTAACCAGTGTGTAAAAAAAATGTTTAATCAATATGATAACATCAGGATAATATTTACATAACATACTTACCAGTTTGCAAAAATATATTTGCAAAGGATAATCACACACACGCAGAGAAACATTTATTTACACTTACACACAAAAACTCTAAAAGGGATTAAAATGAAATGGAAAAATTTTAAGATTGCCCAAAAACTAACCTTTATCTTTTCTTCGTTTCTTGCCATGTTTGTATTGTTTGGAACATTAGCCATAATTCGGATGAACGAAATCGAAAAATCGGCAAGTTCTGTATCTGTTGAACAACTACCTACAGTAAAAATGGTTGCCGAGCTGGAACGCAATTGGCAGCAGGCTATATTTTATTTAAGGAGCTATGGTTATAGTAAAAATCAACAGTTCTTATATGATGGATTAACACACCTTCAGTTTACAAAAAACATTCTTGAGGAAATTAAGTTGCAATTAAAAGATGATCCTTCTATGAATGGGCAACTTAGCATTCTATCCTCTGAATTGGATTCATTTTCAGGCATTGTAGCAAAAGCTCAAAAAGCCGAACCTGTCAACGAAAGTAATTTGCTGATTTCGGATCAAATGGACAATGGTATTTTATTAATACAACTACTCTCAGAGGCTTTGTTTAGAAAAGCTGAGATAGCAGTAAATAACAATATTGTACTGGCTTATAATTCTACTTTAATTTTATTCTGTGGGGTTTTAATACTTTTGGTTGTTAGTATTGTTACATCAAGGTTTTTAACAAAATCATTCACCTCCCCTATTCACAATTTAGTGAAATTTGCAGACCAACAGGCCAAAGGAGAGTTAAATCATGAATTTGAAATGCTTCAAAAAGATGAAATTGGTCAGTTGGCACATAGTATTTTAACCAGTAACAGGATAATTAAGGAAATGGTTGTAAAGTTGGCTCACGCAGCTAAAAGCATCCGTAACTCGAGTGACAGGTTTAATACAAAAGCAGTTAGTTTAAATACACATTCTGCGTCACAGGCATCGTCTTCCGAAGAACTATCTGCTGCTATGGAGGAAATGGCTTCTTTAATTACTCAAAATGCTAATGATGCTCAACAAATTGCAACAATAAATAAAGAATCATCTCATACAATAGAACAAGAGATGATTCAAACTAAACATGCCATGAAAATAATGGATGAGCTAATTGCTAAATCTGTAAATATTAAAGAAATAGCCTTGCAAACCAATATACTTGCACTAAATGCAAGTATTGAAGCAGCTAAAGCAGGTTCACATGGACGAGGTTTTGGTGTTGTGGCAAAAGGAATCAGGGAATTAGCTGAAAAAGCCCAGGAAATATCAAGCGATATGAACTCTATATCTGCCGAAGGTAAAGAATATTCCTCGCTTGCAGGGGCTAGTTTGATGCGCATTCAAAAGGAAAGTGAGCAAACAACCGAATATATTTATAAGATAACAGATTCAGCTATTGAACAGCAAAGTGAAGCTACACAAATTTCAAATGCTGTGTCTGAATTCAATGGGCATACTCAACGTATTGCCATGATGTCTGAAGATATGTCGGCAGAATCAGAGTTACTTAGGAAAGAATCACAAGTATTACAAAAAATGCTTGAGTTCTTTTCTGTTGATGGAACTGTAATAATTGAGGATAGTGCCAAAAAGAAAAAAAAGAAACAGAAACATAAAAAAAAAGCAAACGTGAATTCTCAGAACAGTCAAAAGAAAGACAGTCTTAAAGACATTAACAAAAAACTTTCAGACATGAAATTACCAAGCATTGTACCCTCCTCCAAATCTGGTTATAAATCCCCAGAAAAGAAAACAAGCAAAGAAGAGTATATTTCTTTTTAGGATGATGAAAAAAGAAAAGTATAAAGCAAGATTTTAAAAAAGGTCTTGCTTTTTTTTCAACATAGGATTAACTATGGAACGCTTTGTTTATTTTTGTGACAAATTTTGAATCTATGATAAATTTAGAAGATACTATCGTTGCTATTTCAACTGCACAGGGAGCTGGAGCTATTGCTGTTATCAGATTAACTGGTCCGGATAGCATTGTTATTTGCGACAATGTTTTTAAATCAGTTAAATCCGGAAAAAAATTAATTGATCAATCAGCCAATACAGTACACTTTGGTTCATTAATAGACAATGAAAAAGAACTGGATGAAGTTCTGGTAAGTATCTTTAAGGCACCAAATTCATTTACCGGTGAAAATACTGTTGAAGTATCTTGTCATGGTGCACCTTATATTCAACAAAAAGTGTTGGAGTTATTTATTAAAAATGGTGCCAAATTAGCAGGACCTGGTGAATTTACGCAACGTGCCTTTCTTAATGGTAAAATGGATCTGTCGCAGGCAGAAGCTGTTGCTGATTTAATAGCATCTCAATCTGAAGCGGCACGTAAGGTTGCTCTTAAACAAATGAAGGGTGGATTTTCGACTGAATTAATTCATTTGAGGGAAAGACTGCTTAATTTTATCTCATTAATTGAATTGGAACTTGACTTTAGCGAGGAAGATGTTGAGTTTGCAGATCGTTCACAATTAGTAGAATTGGTAAATGAAATAGAACAATTACTTTCTAAGTTAATTAACTCTTTCTCTTTAGGTAATGCTATTAAAAATGGTATCCCTGTAGCAATTGTAGGTCATACAAATGCAGGGAAGTCTACACTGCTTAATACTATTTTACAGGAAGACAGAGCTATTGTTTCTGACATTCATGGCACAACCCGTGATGTTATTGAAGATACTTTAAATATTCAAGGAATCACTTTCCGATTTATTGATACTGCAGGAATCAGAAAAACTGAAGACGCCATTGAAACAATAGGTATTGACCGTACTTTTAGTAAAATAGAATCAGCCTCTATTGTAATTCTTATGCTTGATATCAATGATCCGATTGAGAAAATTCATGAAGCTATTTCTGCTGTTAAAAACAAAATGAAAGAGGATCAGCAGTTAATTGTTGCCATTAATAAAATAGACCTGTTAAATGATGATGAAATAGATACCCGATTTGATCAAAATAAATTTAAAGAGCTTTCTGGATCCGATGCAATTGTCACCTTATCAGCTAAAAAACAAGTAGGAATTGAACAATTACAACATGAATTAATAAAAACCATCAACATACAAGCTGTGGATAATGATGAAGTTATTGTAACTAATGCCAGGCATTATGAAGCTTTAAAACAATCCCATGAGTCAATTATTAGAGTTGTAACAGGATTGCAAGATGGTATTTCAGGCGATTTTCTAGCGCAAGATATCAGGGAAGTGTTGATTTATTTAGGACACATTACAGGCGGTGAAATCCAAACTGATGAAGTTTTAGGCAATATCTTTAAGAACTTTTGTATCGGAAAGTAACGATTGAGTTTTTCATTTTTCACATAGGTCAAACAAAGTAAACTAAAGTCACAACAAAGTCAAATAACTACTGATTTACAACCTCTTAACACACGACACAATAAAATACAGTCGTATATTAATGGCTAAGACATTTTACTTCAATTGTATTTTATTTTACATTTATTTACTTTATTTTTACAATTCCTCACCAAAAGTTGTAAAAAGATGAAAATAAATTTAAGATCGCGTAAACTAAAAGATGGTCGAAGGAGTTTGTTCCTGGAATACTATAAAGGGTATACAAAAGATTCAAATGGTAAGATAAAACATGATCGAGAATTTGAGAATCTTGAATTGTATCTATACGATAAACCCAAAACTCCCAAACAAAAGCAAGACAACAAAACAAATCAGGATTTAGCTGAAAAAATCAGGACTAAAAAACAAGCAGAATACGACTCTGGTAAATATGGTTTCCAGAATCATATCATAGTTAATGCAAATTTCGTAGAGTATTTCAGAAAACTTACAGATGAGCGATTCGATAGCCAAGGAAATTATGGCAATTGGGATAGTGCATATAAACACTTTACCGACTTTTTTGGTGAAAAATTAACTTTTACAGACTTTACCGTAGAAAAAGTTAAAGAATTTAAGGACTATCTTGATAAGAGTGCGACAACACCACAAGGAAAAAAGTTATCTCCTAATACAAAACTAACATATTTTGCAAAAGTAAAAGCTGCATTAAACCAAGCTTTTGATGACAGAATAATTTTCGAAAATCCAGGAAAAAGAGTAAAGGGTTTTCCAAAAGCAGAAGTCGAACGCCCCTACCTCACTCATAGCGAAGTTCAAAAACTAGCAAAAGCTGAATGTAGAATCCCAAGCATTAAAACTGCTTTTTTATTTGCTTGCCTAACTGGATTAAGATATTCAGACATAGAAAAACTTACATGGAAAGAAGTTCGTGAAAACGAGGATGAATTACGCATCGTATTTACTCAAAAGAAAACAGATGGACTTGAGTATTTATACATCAATCAAAATGCAAGAGATTTACTTGGTGAAAGAGGTACTCCGGATGAATTAGTTATTCCTGATCTAAAATATACAGCTCAGACTACCAACATTTTAATGAAATGGGCATATAACGCTGGGATATATAAAGAATTTACTTTTCATTCAAGTCGTCACACCAATGCCGTATTGATGCTAACTAACGGTGCCGACATATATATAGTATCTAAACGCCTAGGCCACAAAGAGTTACGCACTACAGAGATTTATGCCCGAATTGTTGATGCAAAACAAAAGGAGGCGGCCAATATTATTCCAATCATAAACCTATAACAATATGAGTTTAAATACTATTACTATCACAATATTTATAATTTCTATCATTTATAATTTTTACAAAATTTCAACAATTTACTTCGGAAAATTATGGAATAAAATATTGAATGAAAAGGTTTTATTTAACACTAAAGTTGAGCTACCTAGAATTACTCTTCTTTCCCTAATATCACTTCTATTATATATTTCTTATAAGGATATAAATCAACCTTTAGATAACGAGAGCACAATTATCCAATTATCCCAAATATCTCAATCAATTGTTTTTATTATTATTTGTATAATTTCAATTGTAATATGGTCTCCAAGGGTTGACTTGATTTTAAATAAAAATGTGAATAAAAATATTGATTTGAATATAAAATATCTCAAACTTAAAAACGAACAAGCAAAGAAAGATTTTCTAAACCTTTTAAGATACTTTATTCAAGATCTTAAATTATTTAAAAATTATTCGATTACTCAATTAAAAGGTTTAATCGATCCTGAATCAAAAACTATATTTGATATTCCATCTGAAAAAATTACAATTAAAACTAGAGGTATAAACTATAAAATAGAAAGCAAAGATTTATTTTATATATTTTACACAATAGGTCAGAGAAATTGTTTTGTAAATAGAAACACAAACGAAGTACTTCATACGCGATTTACGTTTGATGGTGATAGCATAAAAAATATGAAAAAGGCAAAAAGTAGAACCTTTAAATACATAGAACATAATTTGCTCTTAAAAATAAAAAATGACCTTAAATTCTATGAATTTGACCTAGATCTTTCTAAACTACCATATGTTAATAAGCAAAAATAACATGTCACCTTTTAATAATTGTGACATACTATTTAATTTCACTAGATCCAAAACACACTAATAATAAATACCTTAACTAAATATTTTTTCACAATTTATTTGTGACCTTATTCTTTCTTTTGACTTCTATACTTTCGTTTCAGATCTAAATTAAAAAATACTGGCCAGTATTAAAGTTTAATTTTAAATTTAGAATAAAATGAATCATTACGAATGTATAAATGATCGATTGACGAAAATCGAAAAGCTACTATTGAGTCAGAAAAAGTCTCTTACATTTAACGAAGTTGTTGAGTACACCGGCTTTAAACCATCGTATTTATATAAACTAACTAGTTCATACTCAATACCATACAGCAAACCAGGCGGTGGCAAACTATTCTTTGATAAGGACGAAATTGACCGTTGGCTTCTGGAAACCAACAGGATACTAACAGAAAGCGACTTGGATCAAGAAGCAAGCAACTTCTTATTGCGTAACAGAAAATAAGGTGCATAAAAAAAAGGCGCCTTGCAGGACGCCAATTCATTAACTCTTTTTCTTGAAATAATATGAACAAAAGTACAAAATCAGTGGATTTATTCCAACTGACAAAATCCGTTATGCGAATATCTGGTCAAAATCCTAAAATAAAACATCAACACATGGCTTTGATTTGGTATATAATTGAATTATCGAATAGCAAAATGTGGCAATCTAGTTTCACGTTATATACAGAATCAGCCATGTCTGTTGCAGGTTTCTCAAATTCTAAAACATATAACAAAACACTTTTAGAAATTGAAGAACTCGGTTTTATTATAATATTGGAGAAGTGCATTAACCAATATACAAAAAATGTTATTGAAATATGCTGGGGCAAATTCGACGAGGCACTTTCGAAGCAAGAGCTTGACACATCCAAAGCAAACAACAAGCATAATCTTTCCAAAGACTCAGCAGTGCCCTGTATTAAAAACAATAAAGACATTATAAAACACATAAAAGAAAATAAACTTTTTAAACATTTAGAAAATGATTTTTTTTTAAATCAATTATTAGAACAATCTCATTTTAACGAATTAAGAGACTTATATCCTGTTAATAGCCAAGAATTTAATTTTATAAATCAACTAATCGACAAAAACAATGAGTAGCACTAACCAAATTAACATATCCTCAATTAGTGATTTTAGCCCAAATAATTCAATCAAACACCTTTGGCGATACAAACATCCAATTGATGCCTCCAATTCAAAAAATCCAACTCTAAATGAAATCACTATCCATTTTTCATATGAGATTGCAATTGCATTAATTGGAAGCTGGCTAAATTTGGCTAATCAAATGGTTAATATTAAACGATGCTTGTCCAAAGATGCTATTAACTATATTTCATTAATAATCTTAAAGGATCATGGAAATCTTAAGATTGATGAATTTGCACTTATTATTATTTCAATATCAAAAGCTGAAAATGGTAGTTTCTATCAATCTCTTTCTAGTGAATATGTTTTTGACGCAATAAGAAAACATGAAACTAGAAAATCTGCCTTATTGGAATCTAAAAAAGAAATAACAACATTAAATGACAGGTTATTCTTCATAGCAAGAAATATTGACAAACTACCAAGCGTCATAGCATTACAAAAGAAATTAGGAAGAAAATAACACTAAGTTTTAACTAAAATAAGGGGTGTAGCAATAGATGTTACATTAAAATTAATAATGTAACATCTATTATGCCCTGAAAACACTGTTTTCAGAAACTGAATGTAACGCTGTTACATTCCCTCTTGCTACACCCTTATACATAACGCTTCATATATTATGAAAATTATAAGAGTATCCCCGGAAATACATGATGCATTTAAAAAACTATGTTCAAGAGAAAAAAAGGGCATTACAGAAGGAGCTGAATTACTGATTAATTCAGCCTTAAAAAAAGGAACATTAAAAGAGGTCAAACAAAATGTATTTAACCAAATACAGAGTCTTGATTCAACTTTTAGAGGATGGATGAAGCAACAAGAAAAAACACATCTACGAGGGATTTCTGAAGATCTATTAATCCTTTCTAAAAGACTAAAAGATGTTTCAACTAGGACCGAAAATGAGCAATTATTTAAAGATAGTATTGCAACTATAGAAAATACTACCAATAAATCTTTACAACACTATGAATCTTTATTACACGAAAAGATAGAAAGTAGAATTGAGCTGTTCAATCATTTAAAAAAGATTTCAAAAGTATTAGTTGTCTTAATAGGTTTATTTTTTGCCATCAATTTATCTTTTCAATGGTTAGAAGATGCCAACAGAGAGAATTCTAAAAACTACAAAGCTTTAAGAGAACACTGCACTAAAATTGAAAAAGTCCATAAGGGAATAAAGATATTAGCCCCTTTTGACAAAAAACTCGAACAGGCTCGAAAATCAAATGATACTAAACAGAAAGAAAATGTACATAAAGATAATTAATCCTTCCATTCATGGAAAAACGACTTATTCAAATACGGGTTCCTGTAAATCTCTGGCTGACTACCTAAGTAAAGAAAATGAAAAGCACCCATTAGACAAACGAGAAATGTTTTTCAATCATATAGATGATGAATTAAGCTCCAATGCAGTTATAAGCATGATTGATAATAACACTAAACGGAATGCTAAAAACAGAACCAAGTTTCATTCATTAGTTATTGCTCCGGACGAACATGAATTAAAACACATAAACCATAGTCCACTAAAATTTAAGCAATATGCTTGTGAGGTAATGCAACAATACGCCGCAAGTTTTAACTTAAAAGATGGCAAAAAGTTAGGGATTGACAATCTGGTTTGGGCTGGCAAGTTAGAATATGAAAGAAATGGAGAATATAACAATGGGAACAACATGCATGTGCATATAATTGTTTCTGCTCGTGATAAAGAACAAAAAATAGCCCTCTCCCCTAATACAAATGATAAATCCAGATTTAAAAGAGTTGATTTCTACCTTGAAAGTGAAAAAGCATTTGACAAAATATTTAATTATCACAGAGTAGAAAGTAAGCTTAAAACAGATCAAGTCTGGAAATACGCATCTTTGGAAGAAAAGGAAGCCTATTTTGATGATCTAGATAACATGCGTTCTCAATCTGTTGACAAGAGTATATCACATCAGGTTGAACAACTAACTTCAAACTTATCGTTGAGTACAAGCTCATCAAATGCTTCAGCATATAAGGAGGAAGATAAATTCAAGAAAAAGAAGAAAGTAAAAAAACTAAAACCAAAAATTTAATTAAATGATTATATCTATAAGCTCCCTCAAGGGAGGAACCGGCAAAAGTACCCTCTCAACAAATTTAGCCGTGTGTTTTTCACACATGGGGTATAAAACAATTATTATAGATACCGACACCAATGGTTCATCCATAAGGTGGTCCGGATTACGAGCTGACGATTTACCAGAAGTATTATCAGTATCCATTACTGACCCAAAGGCATTACGAAAGAATATTAATTCTTTTCAAAAGGATTATGATATCGTTATTATAGATGGAACTCCTGCCCTTTCAGAATTAGCCAGTACTATAATTTTAATATCTGATCTATTATTAATACCTATAAAACCCGGAGTACTCGATCTTTGGGCTACTGAAATGTTTATTGAAAAATATGAGCAAGCATTATTAATTAAGCAGGATATAAATGGTTATTTTATTCTAAACCAAGTGAATCCTCGCGCAAAATTAACTAATGAGGTTAATGAAGTGCTAAAAGATTTTAGCATATCCACTTTAGAGTCTAAGCTCAATAATAGAGTTGCCTATTCAGAGTCTGTTGTTTGCGGTCTTGGTGTTTATGAATACAAGGATCCTAAGGCAAAGGAAGAAATTACTTTACTAGCTAATGAAGTCCTAACATTAATTTCTAACGAAAACATATAAACATAAAAGCATAATAACATTTTAGCATAAATATGTCTGGACATATTTATGCTAAAACATCAAAACATAATTATGAAAAAGCAAAGTCTAAATATACGCAGTACATTAAAACCTAAAGTCGAGCTTACAAAGCAGCCTAAACAAATCAGAAAGATTGAAGACGATATTTCTGAAATACATCATTCAAGAAAAAAAGAAATGGAAGATTATTTTAGAACAACAATCTATTTACCCAAAACATTACATACAGAACTAAAAGTATATGTAGCTCAAAACAAAGGACTTTCTATAAAGGAATTTATCACAGAAGCAGTTAGAGAAAAATTAGGAAAGTATATCTATTAAATGATTGTCTTGCATTTGCTTATTCATTTAAAAGTTAAGTATGGGATACATATTGAAGTTCAACATTTAGCATGTGCAAGTCCTTTAATACATTCTGAGGATCAAAATCTATTTTGAGTTGAGATAATATAAATATTATCAAATTTTCGTTTTCAGCAAATTCCTTTAAGGTTTTCCAGATGTTTTTGTCTTTGTAATCTCGGATTAACTGCACATAATCAATTATTACAAAACTTTGTTTTGACTGATTATTAATTCTTTGCACATCAATTAATATATAATTAATGCTTAGTTTGTTAAAATCACTAAATGGTTCAGAACAAGAAGAAAGGATTACGCCTACAAGAATAGTTATTGGTACGACCTTTTTTTTTATTTGACACATTTTAAATTTACCTACTCTTTAGGATTTTCGGTTCACTCCGTTATGTTCCGAACAAAACTAAAGAGTTGGTTTGTCAAAGAATGTCGCTATTTTCTTATCTTTTTCTAAAAGATTATCTTCTTTTGTTATTTCTTAACTGGTTTTCAGAAAGTGTCAAATCAATATTACCAAGAAAATTGCTTTATTACAGAATCATCAATTGCATTGTATAAGTCGCTAAAATGAGTTTGTCTTCCTCCTGCTATTTGAAAATAGCTAGGATGCCTAAAGTTTAGTATCAATCGATTATTATGCTTATAGCATATATCATTTAATTTCGTTAATTGATCTCCATACATTATGAGATATACCTTAAGCGTTACTGAATTACAAAAAACAATATCTGGATTAATCAACTCTATCTGACTTACTAATAATTGTTTATCTCTATTTGCATATTCAAGAATTTCACTATCGCTAGTTTTAGTTTTATTATCGCATTGCTTTTTCACATTTACATATGCAATATCATTTAAAACGTAGTCTTTCTGTGCTTCTGGAAGTTCACGTGTTGGAATAAAAACTATATCCTTATTAATATATTTGTTTGAAACTACATACTTCCAATAGCAAATATTCCACCAAAAATGACTTCCATTACCATTTCTAATATCAATGTCATTATCTGCAATATTTACAAAATCATCAGCAGTCTCTTTCAAAAGAAACATAATTTTAGGTTTTGTAGTATTCCATACTTCATAATTGAGAATCCCATCTCGGACAAAATACTCATATTTTGCATGTTCCTCCCACTGTTGATATAACTCTTCCTGTTGAGTTTTTATATCTTCCATGTTCATAAAATAACTATTTAGGTTTAATAATTTCAAACATATGTTTATTAGTATAAATACCAGTCTGAGCCTTTATATTATATTTTAAATTAAAAGCATCTCGAATTTCATTTTGCGTTGGTCCACCTGTTGTGTTTTGTTTTGTTTTATTACTTCAACTTCCATTCCTTGTGCGATTGGTCCATTACTTTTTAATGCTTTAATTTTCCAACAAAAACTTGGCATAATCATAAAATTTTAAATTTACCTACTCTAAAAAGTTTTCGGTAACCCTTATTTCAAAAATAAATATGGGGTGAGTCATACTGTGTCGCTATATTAATTTTTGACAGTTAAATATAGAAAATTTATAATTATTTGCATTTTAATATTTTGTAAAATAAAATTGATAACTATTCTATAAAGATGATATCTGAGGCATTATATTACACTTAGGTTTATAATCCACCTAATTACACATGCATCTTCTAGGTGAATCCCACTATACATCTATTTATCAGCGTTGTTATATTACATACGATATCATAACCCACCTAATCACACATGGTTCTTATTAGTAAATAACACTAGAACTCTATTTATATATGATGCTATATGGCACTTTTACTGTATATTTTTTCATAAGCAATAAAGCTATAAAAAATCGGGAGGCCGTTGCCTCCCTTGAAAACCAAAAAGTATTGGAATGCATGTATGCATCCCAATTGTAAATTGTTAGATTTTATATTATTTAAATGTGAGATTATCTCCTTGTTTGGTAATATTAGGATCTTTCATTAATTCCATTTCAGAAGGAATTTCTCTATATCCAATATCTCCAATTTTCAATACATCATTAAAAAGATATTTTGATAATTCTGATTGAGGAAATTGTGCTGGCCTATTAAAGCATTGAACTTTTTGATTTCGTCTTTTTTTGGATTCTCCAAAGTTCAGACATGCATAAATAATGGAATTAGCAGTATGATTTTTGTCTCTCATACCTTTTAGGTATTCATCGTATTTGAAATTTAATGCTTGCCATATCAGGTTCACCATTTGTCCAACAGAATATAGTTTGAGCAGATCAGTCATAATTGGTGCAATTGCTTCTTTCTGGTTCGTAACAAGGCCTTTAGAGTCCAGACTACCATAAAAAATCTCAATCACCTCATTTAATGCAACTTTTCCCCATAGTTCCATTTGCTCTTCCAATGAAAGATCTAGTCTTCTAAATGGCATAAAATATTTTCTGGCTATATCTTCTTCAATTTCAATATAAATTGCATAAGGAGAATGGTTTCCTGCTCCTAGTTCTGTCATTAAATGTTTAAGGTAAAATATATTTGGTGCTGGATCTCCATCTCCTACTATTCCAGCACCAATTACAGAAAAGTCTTTTGAAATACCTGTATGAATTAAACTCCCTAAAAATAATTTGACATCAAGATCAAGCGTTTCATATTTTTCTCTGGAGATTTTAATTGTTTTGACGTTACCCTTTTTGTAAGAATACGCTGCTCCATCCCAAAAGCCGTCATCTGGAAATAACTTTTCATAAGGATCAACCTCTGAAAACATTGTTTTATGACAAGATAGACAAATTGGATTCGATAGATTTCCTCTTTTTATATGAAGCTTATGAGAGGTTTCTCCACATGTTATGCATATATTATCTGTATGCACAATAGGAGGCAATAATTTTAGGAATTGAGTATAAGTAACCTTTTCAAGATTGTACTTTTCCATAATCTTGGGAAGAGTACAATCTTTTTTATGAAAGTGGCAAATTACCTCCTTGAGTTCATCATAAGATAACTTACTAAAATACGGATCTATTTTTGATTCATCGAAATGGTAACTGGTCATAGGCTCGTTCCTTAATTGGTTCACGAACCCCTTAAAAATGAAGGTGGGCGTGAACCTTTGCTATATATAGCCGCAGATAGGTATCGCCAAACACCTGAGAGAACCATATAAGCGAAAGGAACACACCCATGTCAGGGTGCATTCACTTCCTGGCTTCTCTCTCGATTTATTTTGGCGATTTTATCTACGGAGAAGCGTCAGTGACGCAACAATTATTTTAATATTTCAGCTTCAAAAATAGTAAATCATTGTTGACTATTGAACTTTTTATTTATTTTGTTTGAATTCAAATTCTTTTTTCCCTTATGGTTATTCAATATTGTTCCGATCTACATCTGGAGTTTATCCAGAATAGTTTATATCTTCATAAAAATCCAATTAATCCAGTTGGAGATATACTAGTTCTGGCTGGAGATATAACTTATTGGGGAAAGAAGCATTTTAAACACTCTTTCTTTGATTATATTTCAAAACGTTTTAAAGCTGTATATTATGTTCCGGGAAATCATGAGTTCTATACCGGTAAAGATTTAAGAATTATTGATAAACCTGTATTTGAATCCATAAGGGAAAATATATGGATGGTTAACAACACATCTATTGCTATTGAAGGAGTGGAATTCTTTTTTAGCACTTTATGGTCAAATATACCTATAGAAAAATCTCTATATATTGAAAATAACGTAAGTGATTTTTATAAAATCACTTATCATGGAAAAGATCTGAATACAGACATTTTTAATGAATTACATGAAAGAAGTATTGCATTTCTTCAGCAATCAATTGTCAAATCTAAAGCCTCTAAAAAAGTAATTGTTACTCATCATGTTCCAAGTCAGCTGTGTAATCCAGAGAAGTACAAAACATCAATTATCAGTCCTGCTTTTGTAACAGAATTACATCCATTGATTTATGACATAGATGTTGATTACTGGATCTATGGCCATCATCATGATAATATGCCTGAAAAGGAAATTAATGGTACAAAATTAGTTACAAATCAACTAGGATATGTACATTTAAATGAACATCATGAATTTAAAACCTCTGCCTTTTTTGAAATATAATTTAAATTATACTTGATGCTTACTAACAAAGACCGTCATTACGCAGAAAAAAGAAAGAAATTATGGGATTCCTTTGGTTGGGGATACAGGGGGACAAACTATCTGAGCAAAAATCATTCACTAAATTGTGGGTGTAAATGGTGCAGAATGAAAACACTTCATAACAGATCTGAAAATAAAAAAAATAGATTGAAGGCCAGACTTTCATTAGCAAATAAAGAAGTACATTCTGATATTGAAGATGTAAATATGGAATACAAAAAAGCCAGATATTATTAAAAAAAAAGGCACCATAACTGATGCCTTTTAAATCATTTCCATCTTGTTTTGCGGTATCTTTTCCAATTCTTATTTCGTTGTTTTGAAATAGTTGAGTTGGGTGTTTCTCTGCCATGAGGAAAACAATACTGACAACCACCCATTTCAATATAGTTCTGAATTCTTGAAATTCTTACATTATTGAACTTTTTTGGGATATCAACTACTCCAGGATAATAACATCCAAACGCTTTTTTAAGACGAAATTCTTTTTTCGTTTTTACTTTTAATCTAAGAGGAAAATCTTCTTCAAAATGTTTCATTTTTAGTTAAGTAATGATGAATACTTAACCAAGAACTTGTTTGTATTTGTGATATAGATTCATGATACAATTAATTTTAAATCAATACCAATATACCATATCCATTTGAAATTTAATAAAGCCATTCCATTATTTATTATTTGATTCAGTGTACTAATTGATTCACTTCTCCTTAATTAAGATCCTTAATACACAATCCATATTGTCCCAAATAATTATTAAAGAGTATGTTTTTATATTGTTGATAACTTTATTCTACACTTTGCTATTACATTTCTATTCTTTTGTACTTTTAGTCAAATTCTGACAAGTCTTAAAATAATTAGCATGTTTGTAGGAAAACGTATCAAAGAACTCCGTGAGGAAAAAGGAATGGTTCAACGACAATTAGCTGCTGCTTTAGAGATTGACTCTCCCATGTACAGCA
The DNA here is from genome assembly GCF_026013615.1 of Plebeiibacterium marinum. Classification (GTDB taxonomy): domain Bacteria; phylum Bacteroidota; class Bacteroidia; order Bacteroidales; family Marinilabiliaceae; genus Saccharicrinis; species Saccharicrinis marinus_A. The sequence goes on along the minus strand of NZ_JAPDPI010000015.1, from coordinate 57,652 downwards.
AGATTGAACGTGGCGAAAGAAGAGCAAAACGTGAACAGGTAATTGAGTTAGCCAGAATATTCGAGATTGACGTGGATGAGTTGTTGACCTTATGGTTGGCGGGTCAGATTTACGAAATAATTAAAGACGAGAAAGTAGCGAAAGCAACTTTAAGTTTTGTTGAAATGAAGTTATAAGCATCTATGAGTACTAAGTTTTTTACAAATAAAGAGGACAACACTCTTCTTAATAAATTCAAAGGTATTTTTGAACATACAGAAGTGAATGCTTTTGACGCCTTGGTCGGTTATTTTCGTTCCTCGGGATATTTCAGAATTAGAGAATTTTTAAAAGATGTTGAAAAGATACGCATACTAGTTGGTATTGATGTTGACCATTTGATTAGTGAAGCTGCTAGAAAAGGTTTGGAGTTTAATTTTAATACTGAAGTTACTAGAGAAGAGTTTTTAAGGGATTTAAGAAATGATATAGAACAATGTGATTATACCAAAGATGTTGAAGATGGTATAGTTCAATTCATTGATGATATCACTTCTGGTAAAATAGAAATTAAAGCACATCCTGATAAAAACATTCATGCAAAAATCTATATTTTCAGACCAAAACAATGGAATGAGCATAATCCTGGGAGGGTAATTACGGGGTCATCTAACCTTTCAGTTTCGGGTATCGAAAAGAACTTTGAATTCAATGTCTTACTACCTTACTATGATGATGTGGTATTTGCTAGTACTACCTTTGATGATCTTTGGAAGGAAGCTATTGATATTCTGCCACAATCCCTTGAAGAGCTAAAAAAGACAACACATATCAGTGATGAATTTTCACCATTTGAAATATATATTAAACTTTTAATCGAATACTTTGGTAAAGCAATTGAATACGACCCGGAATCAATTACAGACCTTCCCAAAGGATATAAGAAACTTGCTTATCAAATTGATGCAGTAAACGATGGTTATTCTAAACTACTAAAACACTCCGGATTTGTATTGGCTGATGTGGTAGGTTTGGGTAAAACTATCATTGCCACAATCATTGCTAAGAAATTCTACTTTGCTAATGGATATAGAACAAAAACGTTGATAATCTATCCTCCAGCAGTTGAAAAAAGCTGGAGAAGAACAATTAGGGATTTTGAAGTACCCAATATCGATTTTATTACTAATGGTTCTCTTCATAAAATCAAACACCCTGAAGATTATGACTTAATAATAGTGGATGAAGCTCACAAATTTCGTTCTGATGAGTCGGAGATGTTTCACCAGTTACAGAAAATATGTAAAACCAAACGTAAAAGGCAAGGAAATGATTTATCTGATAAGAAAAAAGTTATTCTTGTCACAGCTACTCCATTAAACAATAAACCGGAAGATATTCGAAACCAACTCTATTTGTTTCAAGATTCTAAACAATCAACCTTAGAGGTTGGAAACTTACAGCATTTTTTCCGGCCTTTAATTGATAAATACAATAAACTAAAAAAAGAAAGAGACCAAATTAAAATTGCTCAGGGGGTAAAAGAAATCTACGAAGAGATACGAACAAAAGTATTGGAACCTGTTATTGTTAGAAGAACTCGAACCGATATCAGAAATACTCCTAGTTATTTGAATGATATCAAAGAACAAGGAGTTTCATTTCCTGAAATTATACCACCCAAACAAATACTTTATCAGTTAAATGATGAAGTTAGCCAATTATATGATGAGACTTTAAAATTGGTAAAGGATACTAAAAAGGGATTAGGCTATTATCGTTATCAAGCCATAAAATTTATGAGCGATGAAGCCAAAAAGCAATATAAAAAAGCAACAAATGTGAATGCAAGCCAGGCAGATCGTATCTCTGAGCAATTGGCAGTTATTATGAAAATCCTTTTAGTTAAGCGTATTGATAGTTCGTTCCATGCTTTTAGAATGAGTTTAGGTCGATATTATGATGCAAATCGGGCAATGCTAAAAATGATTGAAAATGGAAAAATTTACATCGCTCCAAAACTTGGTGTTAGTGAATTTATATTGAATGATAATGAAGCAGAATTAGATGAACTACTACTGAATTCAGATGACCCGGCAAAAATTCAAGCTTTTGATGTTGAAGAATTTTCCGAAGAATTTATTCAAGGCATACAAAAGGATAATGAAATATTAGAAACACTAGTTGGTAAATGGGAAGCTGTCAATAGTTATGACCCTAAATATGACACTTTAATACATAAGTTAAAAGGAGAGTTTTTTAATTCTGAAATTAACGACAATAACAAACTTGTAATATTCTCTGAATCAAAAGAAACTACAGCACACATTGTAGATAAGCTTAAAAATGATGGATTTAAAAGAATTTTAAGTGTTGATTCTTCAAATGCTAAAGAACTTACCGATATAATAGCGGAAAACTTTGATGCAAATCAACCTATAACAGAACGAAAAGATGATTACGATATAATAATTACAACTGAAGTATTGGCTGAAGGAGTAAATCTTCATCGCTCAAATGTAATTTTAAACTACGACATACCTTGGAATTCAACTCGACTAATGCAACGTATCGGGCGTGTAAATCGAGTTGGTACGCCTTCTAATTTTATTCATATCTACAACTTCTTCCCTACAGAACAAGCAGATAATGAGATAGAATTGAATAAAAAAGCATATATAAAATTGCAAGCCTTCCACTCTGCTTTAGGAGAAGATAGCCAGATATACTCTACTCAGGAAGATTATGATTCATTCGGACTATTTGAACAGCTCCCTGAAGAAGAAAAAGATGAACGTTTAGAATATCTTAATTACTTACGAAAATTCAGAGAAGAACATCCGGAAGAATACCAATATATTAAAAACAAAATTCCCCACCGAGCTCGCTGTGGCAGAAACAACAAAGCACTTAAAGGACAAACAATTGCTTACATTAAAGATCGTAAACGAGATGCCTACTATTTAATGCATGCTGATAATTCAATTGAGGAACTAACCTTTGTTGAAGCGGCAAGATTATACAAAGCTGAATATACAGAAAGAGCAATTGCCTTACCTGAATTTCATTATACTCAAATCAATACAGCTTTAAGTTCTTTTATTGAAGATTTAAGCTTATTAAGTCTGGGAACTAAAGCTAGTATTAAACAGGGACCTAATGAAAAACGTGCTATTGCAATCATTAGAGATTTATCGTTACAGGAATTTTCATCTGATGATGAAAAAGAATTATTGTTAGAAGCTAAAAAAGCTATTGAGATAGGACGTTTTCAGAAACTACCTCGTGAAATCAACAAATTTAAAAAAGAAAGTATCAGTAAAAAGCTAAAACGAGCTGATGAATACAACGAGATTTTAAAGATTATTAAAGCCTATCCACTTGAAGAATTGAAAGAAGAATCATTTGATGAAAAACCGAAAGTAAGAGTCAAAACAACGAAGAATAAGCCACAGATAATAATATCTGAATCATTTTCTTCTTAACGTTAAGCTATGAAAAGAGATACATTAAAAAATATTTTCAATGCTCCATACAAGAGCAATATTTGGAAAAATTTCCTTAAAGAATTATTCCGTAACCTTGATAACAACTACTTTCAAACACCCATTGACCTTAAAGATGATTCTTTAGTTAAACACAAGGATGTAGAACACATTTGGGAGTTTGGTGATATATCGCTTGCTGATGGCAAAATAATCAAGTTTTACGAAGTTGTTTTAAAAGAAAACCAACAAGTAACCAAAAATAGGGTTGGATTACGAAATATATTGTCTAGTGAAATCGGGTTTGGTTATATTGACGGAGCCATTATTACATACCACAACCATAAAGCTTTAGATTGGCGATTTACTTTCATATCGAAGTCTCTATACTGGGATGAGGACAATAACGAGGTAAAAACAGAAACACATCCAAAGCGGTATACCTATTTGTTTGGACAATTTGAAACAGTAAAGACAGCGGTTAACCAATTTGAATGGCTATTCAATCAAATTGAAACCAGAAATATTACTATGGAAGACGTCCTAAAAGCTTTTTCGGTAGAGAAGCTTTCAAAGGAATTTTACGCTGGTTATTTTCATCAATACGAAACTTTTGTGGCTTATATTGTGGATAATCCCAAAGCATTTTCTTTGTTTACTAAGCAAGTATATGGAGACCATGATAAAGGTGAAAAACTAGTAAGTGATTTTGTTAAGAAATTTCTAGGTCGAATTGTCTTCCTATATTTTCTTCAGAAGAAAGGTTGGATGGGTGTGCCATTAGGTGAAGAATGGGGTAATGGTCAGAGAGATTTTGTTTTCCGGCTATTCGAGGAATTTCCTGATAAGAACCATTTTTACCAAAAAGCATTGGTGCCGTTATTCTTCTATACTTTAAACCAAGATCGAACTGAGAATAATGATGTGTTTTCGGTAACAAATACTCGCATACCATATTTAAACGGTGGTTTATTCGAAAAAGATGAAACCGAACCTGAAAACATTCAATTTGAACCGCAACGTTTTATTGAGTTGTTTGCTTTCTTTAGTAAATACAATTTCACAGTGGACGAAAGCAGCCCAGACGACCAGGACATTGGTGTTGACCCTGAAATGCTTGGGCATATTTTTGAAAACTTACTGGAAGACAATAAAGATAAAGGGGCTTTCTATACTCCTAAGGAGATTGTACATTATATGACGCAAGAATCCTTAATTGAATACCTGAGCACGCATTTAGCTGAAACCGAGAAAGAAAAGCTTAACAGCTTTGTAAAGAAAAAACAAAAAGCTGAATTAAGTGATAAGGAGCTTCGTACCATTGATGCATTATTAGAGGATGTAAAAATATGTGACCCGGCTATTGGTTCAGGTGCTTTTCCTATGGGTTTGTTGCATGAAATATTTGCATTAAAAGGATTAATCGCATTTGAAAGAGGTTATACAGCATGGAGTCCGGCAAGGGTGAAAGAAAGCATTATTGAAAACTCTATATATGGAGTTGATATTGAAGAAGGAGCTGTTGATATTGCCAGGTTACGTTTTTGGCTTTCTTTGGTTGTAGATGAACCAACACCACGACCTTTACCAAACCTCGATTATAAGATTATTTGTGGTAACTCATTAATTAGTCGTTACTCCCTTGATGCTCCAATTGATGAAATATTCAGAGAATTTAATAAAGGTCGTGAGAAAGAAAACAAGGTTGACCTTGAAAAATATAAATCCATAGTTAGAGAATATCTACATGAAGCAAATCACAATAAGAAAAATGAATTTAAACAACTTATCGAAGATGTTAAGGCTGCATTTAAAACATATTTCTCTAATAAGGAAATTAAAAAGCTTAACCTTCTAAAAGCAGATTTAATCCTTCAAGAAGGTAATAATCTTTTTGGAGCATTGGACAAGAAATCAAGAATTAAAGAGTTAAAGCAAAAAATTAAGAATTATCAAGACTCCTCGAATATATATAAAGATGAAGAGATAAGAAGATTAAATGAAACAATTAATAGTATTGAAAAATTAAAAACTACAGCTCAGCTAAAAAAAGAAATTACTAAACTCGAAAAAGAAAAGCAAGCTCGAGAGGAATCAAAGGTTTACCAAGAGGCTATAGAATGGCGTTTTGAGTTTCCAAACCTACTAGATGTAAATGGTAATTTTGAAGGTTTTGATATTGTTATTGGGAATCCTCCATATGGAGTTTCTATAAAGGGTGATTATAGAAATATTGTAGTAAATAGCATAGGTAAACTTCCAGATTATGAGATATATCACTACTTCACAGAAAAAGCTCGTTTATTACTTAAGGAAGATGGTATTTTTTCATATATAATCCCTAACACATATTTATTCAATACTTTTGCGGCGCAATATCGCTTAAATATTCTCGACAAATGGGGATTAATAGAAATTCTAGATTGTACTAAATTTAGTATTTTTCAGTCAGCAACAGTACGTAATACTATAAATACATGGAGAAAGTCCAATCTTAAAAATGTAGGTTATAGAAAAACAAAGGATATAACTTCATTCAAGGAGTTATCAAATAAGCCTAGAGTTCATATAAATGTTGAGAACCTAAAACTAATGAACCAAAATTGGGGGCTAGCTTTTATGTTAGACACCAATATTATTGATATAGTGTCTAAAATTAAATTAGGTACTAAACAACTTATTGACTATTTTCCTGATGTATCTCAGGGACTTATTGCTTACGACAAATATCAAGGACAATCTGAAGATATTATAAAAAACAGAGTTTATCATTATGATTCATTTGAAAAAGAATCTTTAAAAAAATGGCTTTGGGGAGCAGATGTAACAAGGTATGAGGTTTCTTGGAATAAAAAAGAATATATTGATTATTGTGATGGTATAGCGAATCCTCGACACCCCAAATTTTTTGATGGTGAAAGAGTACTTATCCGGGAAATCACAAACCCCTCAATATTTGCTGCTATTACATCTGATGAGCTATATAATGACCCTGCAATCATAATTGTAAAATCAAGTAAAGAATATTCCATAAAAGCATTGACTGGCATACTCAACTCAAGACTTGCAACTTTTTTTCATTTTAATAATTCACCTAAGGCTACAAAAGGGGCATTCCCAAAGATATTAGTAAAAGACGTAAAAGAGTTTCCCCTACCTCAATTAGAAATAAACAATCCCATTTCAACTATTGTAGATTACATTCTTAAGCTAAAGAAATTAAAACAACTAAATGAATTCGTGCCAAATTCTCACATATCTGAAATCTTTGAAGAGGTAATTGATGCAATGGTATTTGAAGTGTATTTTCCTGAGGAATTTAAGAAAGCTGGTATTTCCTTCATCACCTATGCTGAGCGTGATTTTGAAAGCATAGAAGGCAAACAAGAGGAAGAACAACGCGAAATTATCCACAACGCCTACCAAAAACTTAGGGAGAAGGATAATGAGATAAGGAACAACCTTAAAGCAATGAAAATTGAATTACGTGATCTACTAATGCCTATTTTAACTGTCTAATGCAAAGAATAAAATCGATTACATTAAGAAATTTCAAGTTTTTTTATGGAACTGAAGCCGAATACCCAAAGAATAAAATTGATTTGGAAAAAGATAACTTATTACTCTATGGTGAAAATGGGAGTGGTAAAAGCACGATCTATTGGGCTCTATACACCTTTTTACAAAGTTGTTTAAAAACTGGAAATCATCAAATTAAAAAGTATTTTAGTGATGATGAAACTGAAAGTTTAAAAAACCGCTATGCCACAAATGGTTCTGAATCTGGTATAATCATAGATTTTATTAGCTCAGACGGGACTATAACGCAAAAGGTAATTTCAAATCGTCCTAATGGCATCAATACAAAAGGTGGTACTTTGGTTAGAAAAACCTTAAATGCCAGTGATTTTTTAAACTACAAATACCTGTCAAAACTATATGATTTCCGTAATAGCGAACCAATAAACCTCTTTCCTCTATTTGTTAAAGATTTATTGATGTTTATAGATTTTGAAGAAGAATATCCTTTATTAAATGGTGAACTTTCCGGAAAATCATATGCATCAGACTGGTGGGATTATATATTAACTGTTCATGAAGATTTGCCTCGCAACAAGAGCATGAAACATACTATAAGCGAGAGTTCTGAAGAATACAAGATGTATAAAGAGGTTTTGCTGCCAAAATTTGTCGATTTACTCAAAAATTATTTATTAAAAATTACAGAAGCGACTAACAATTATCTTACTAAAGAATTTAATGAATCATTTAAGATAAGCTTTAACACCGATAAAATTGTTTGCGATTTTAATAAACCCACTGGCAAGAGAGCTAAAGACGGAAAACTACATAAACCTAAAATCTTTTTAACAGCAGAACTACTGGATGACAAATTAGATATTAGTAAACGTGACATACCAAATCCTCATACCTTTTTAAACGAGGCAAAACTAACTGCAATTGCATTGTCAATTCGTTTTGCTATGCTTGATGAACGAGGAACCTTTGCTGATGCATGTAGTTTGCTTGTTTTAGATGATTTATTGGTTAGTCTTGACATGAGTCATCGAAACATTGTGCTCGACATTATCCTCAGAAAAGCCAATAGACATCAGCTTCTTATAATGACTCATGACCGTTTTTTCTTCCAAATGGCTCAGAATAAAATTAAACATTACAAACAAAACAATTGGAAGTTCATTGAAATGTATTCTCATAAAAACAATGAGATTCCATTACCTTTAATTTATGATTCAGAGTCATATTTGGGAAAGGCGATTCGTTACCTTGATTTAAATGAATATGAAATTGCAGGTAATTTCCTAAGAAAAGAAGCTGAAAATTTTCTTAAAGAGATACTACCCAATAGGTATAAATTAAACGACGAAGGAAAATTAAAAGCCCTTGGCAATTTACTATCTGAAGCAGTTGTATTCTCTGAAAGTAATGGATTGGATAAAAGTTTGTTTGAAAGACTAAATTCCCACAGAGAATTTGTTCTTAATCCATCAAGCCACGATAGTTATGACGTTCCAAAATTTTACAGTGAGCTAAGCGATTGTATCAATACTCTAACCGAATTAAGAAAAATTGAAATAACCCAAAACATATTAAAAAAGGGAACAAAATTAGAGTTTGAAGTTAAATGTGTCAACCATGGTGATAATTACAAATACAATCTTGTGATTCAAGATGATTCACATTTAATTAAAGAGCCTGGAAAAACAGAGGTTTTGACTAAAGGGAATATTAATTTTAAAATTTTTAAAGAGGGTGTAGAATTACCGCCAAAGGACAAAAATATAGGAGATTGGCATAATGAGAACAATTCTATAATTAATAAATACAATTACTGTTATAATAAATCAGATAAATCCGGAGAAGAAAGTTTTTGGGATGGAGTTTCATTTACAGAAACCTCTGAAAAATTAATAACCGTAAAACCTTTTAATTGATTCAGATGCTTACTCAAGACACTATAAAACAAATCAGATCCATTTGGGATAATTACAATTCTTCAGACAAAGTAATTCTTGATAACAAAGGCAAAGAGCTACCCAATATTGATATTCAACGAATAGAGGCTATTGGTTATTTACAAGGTATTATTTCTCAATTTCAGAATGATGAAATAGATATTCGAGAGTTTAAAACTTCAATAGATAGTTACAATAAGCGTAATAACCTTTGGGGATTTACAGCGATAAAAGGCCAAATGTTCTTTAATCTGCTGGTACGCACAGCCGGAGAGAATTTAACCTCCCTTACAAAATTGATTCAAGAGGTGATTCTTTTACCTGGTACCTTGAATGAAGCTGTAAAAAAAATTAAGATGCTTGAAAGCTATTGTTTGGATATACGGAACAAAGCTACTGACAAGCGTAAAGTTCCTAACTCAAGTTCTGTTGGTTACTTCTTATCATACTTCTGGTCAATAGCAGATTACAGTAAATGGCCTATCTACTACACCTCTCAATTACAAGCTTATGAGGCTTTGAATATTTGGGAAGATAAAAACGACCAACAAGAAAATTATAAGAACTTTTATAATCTTAATGAAGAAATAAAATCTGTATTATCCGATTATTCAAAACAGGAACTAACAAACTGGGATGTAGAGCATGCATTTTGGAATTATAACGGTAATCCTAAAGAAAGTAAAGCCATTGAAAAGATTACTCCTATTGCTAAACAAACTGATGAAGCAGAACCGGAAGTAACTACTCTTAAAATATCATCTAGTTTTGCTCTGAGCGACTATCTTATTCCCAAAGTAGCTAAACTAGTTGAGTTGGGGGCTGAAACTGAAAAATCTGCATCTGCAAAAGGGAGTGCTTATGAGAAATTGGTTGCAGAAATATTTAAACAACTAGATTTCGATGTCGAAATACTTGGGCAAGGCAGTGGCCGTAATCCTGATGCAATATTAAGGTTTCGGGAAGAAAATACAGCTTTTATTGTAGATGCAAAAGCATATAGCAATGGATATAGCATGGGTGTTGATGACAGGGCAATTAGAGAATATATTAATCATTACTGTCCAAAGCTTCAAAAAGAAGGTTATAAAAAAATAGGTTTTATAATTGTAAGCAATTCCTTTAAATCAAACTTTGAAAGTTTTGTGAATGAAATCACCTGGAATACAGATATTAAAAGATTTATCCTATTATCATCAGAAGCTTTACTGTATCTATTAGCCTACAAAACGAAAGACAGATTGGGATTATCCAATGTCATTGAAAGTTTAATTAGCTTTAGTAATCCTGTTGTATCAACTAATATTATTGCAGAGTTTGATGATGTATAGAGAAAAATAAGCGCAATTTAGAAACTTACCTAACTATATAGTTAAACCAACAAATGAATTTACGTCACAACGATTTATATATAAACCCTGATAATCCATTTGAAAATTGCCAATTGGATCGTAAACAATTTGCGTTAATTCTTACCCAAATAATAACAAATTACACCTGTGGATTTGTATTAGGTTTGAATAGTACTTGGGGTACTGGAAAAACAACATTCGTAAAGATGTGGCAGCAACATCTAAAAAACGAAGGCTTTAAAACACTTTACTATAATGCCTGGGAAAATGATTTTGAAAAAGATGTATTTGTTGCCTTAATATCTGAATTAGAACAATTAATGGATAAGAAAACAGAACAATCCTTTAAAAATATTTTAAAAAAAGCTGCTCCGTTAACAAAAAAAATTGCTACAGCGGCTGATAAAGCCTTAGTAGAAAAACATATTGGAAAAGGGTTTGCCCAAGAAGCTGTTAATGCATTGTCTGAAACTGCAATAACAGGTTTAGAAAAACAGTTAAAATCCTATACCAATCGTAAACGAGGCATAAAAGAATTTCGCAAGCAGCTTGAATCATTTGTAAAAGACTCAACACAAAATACACCCATAGTTTTCTTTATTGATGAAATGGATCGCTGTAGACCTGATTACTCTGTTGAAGTTCTGGAACAAATAAAGCATCTATTTAGTGTGAAAGGAATTGTTTCCATTTTAGCAATGGATAAGGTACAATTAGGTCACTCCATACGAGGCGTATATGGAAGCGATTTAATTGATGCAGATGAGTATCTAAGACGTTTTATCGATATTGAATATAGTCTACCCAAACCAAACCCAGGTGTATTTACCAATTATTTGTTTGATTATTTTCAACTAGATAGTTTTTTCGATGTAAATAAACCAAGGTATTACTCCGACTCTTATAATGATAAAAAGCTATTTATCGAAATATTTACCAAGCTTTTTGAAAGTAAATCAGTGCCGTTACGAGGACAAGAGAAGATTTTTGCACAAACAAAATTGATACTTTCGTCATTTGACAGGGAACACATTGTATTTCCTCATTTGCTTGTGTTTCTAATTTTTATTAAGTCATACTATCCAGATTTATACACAAAAACAAGAGATCGGTCAACACCTCCATTTGAGCTATTATGGGCAATAGAAGAGATAGTAAATCCTCTTATTAAAGAAGATAGATACCACAAATTCCTTTCTTTGGAGGCACATTATTTATATTTCTACAACAATTGGTATGTAGGCGATAATCGAAAAAGCAAAATTTTCAATGAAGATAGTAAACTCAAGTTTAATATTAAATATCCAATTAAAGGTGCTGGTGATGACTTTGAAAAAATAGTAAAAGCCATTACTAATAAAGACTATAGTTATATATCCATTGATTTCTTAATTAATAAAATTGACCTAACAGATCAGATTAAAGTTTAATCCATAACTATTCCAGTCCATACAAAACATATTTATAAAATATATTACTCATGTCATGTCCCTATAATATAAACTGTGCTGAAAACACAAAAGATTATTTGCAAAATATAAATGACAAACCGTTTTCTTATACTTCAAATGAATCCCTCCATCTCAATATTTCTGGGGAAAATTAAGTAGCAAGGTTTTATACATTGGAGTTAACCCTTATAGTACATCAATTGGAGAAAATAATTTTTCCCCACTTCAAATTCTACGACAAGGACCAGGTTTAAACAGTTACTTTAGTACAATATACAAATGGTATCCATATTTGTACGAGTCGATAGGTAAAGACAATGGTGTCGCTTTTACAGATTTAGTAAAATGCTCGTCAAGCACATTCCCTTTAAAAGGAATGCCAACTAAAAATTTTGATGCAATTTTTAGAAATTGCCGTTCACATTTACAATCTCTTATTCTTCAAATGTCTCAACTTAATTTAAAAACTATAATAGTAAGTGGAGTTCATCCATGTTGGCATATTCTTGATATCTATTTTCCTTTAGATAATAATTTTGATAAGAAAATTGATAATATCTGTAAAACAACAGAAATAAATGGAAACCAAATCAATTTTGTTTTTTTTAGACAGTTTATGGGAAGAAAAGATGTTAGTCATTCATATAGAAATAAGGCAAGTGAATTACTAGATAATGTGCTTGAGAAATTATAGTTTCTATTTTAGAAAAAATAATACTCATATCTCAAAAAATAAATAAGAATTCAATATGGCAAAATATTCATCTAAATACGACTTACTGAAGGCCAACGATGGGGAAATTAATCAGTTTTTCCGAGATGTGAAATTTACTGGAGTTTTTGATAAAGACATCCCCGAAGAACAAAAGAATTTGTTTTGTGGCAAGTTGACAGATATAGTCATGAATGGCGAGAAAAATAAACTATGCCCTCTTTCCATATACGTTCCAAAAAAATTTGAAGTAAAGATAGGCAATTGCGAGTTTATTTGTTCTATTAATCTTGACCTACTTCGAAATGAGAAACACAACTATAAGTTATATATCAATAGTATTAAAAATATAATAATCAAGGAAGTAAAATCATTTGATAGTAATGAAGAGGCTTTATTTATAAGAAATCTGAAATTAAAAGACAACTTGTTTATTGGTCAATTTACTCAAAACAAAGATGGAAGTTTTAGTATACGTGATATTCGAAGATCTGATTTCTCTAAGCTTATTCTTCAAAACGGTAAAGAACAGCAGCCTATAGTATATCATCCTAATGGCAAAAAGCCCCTAGATGGAAAATATTATGAGTTTTCCTGGATATTAAACGGTGCAAGAAAAGAGGAATATGTCTATTTTTTTAAAGTTGATGAAACGAAACCATATAAAGAAGTTTCTGGAAAAGACATCGTTGAAAGACTATATAATAGCATTATGGATTATCCAGCTGGGGCAGGTCAGAAGATTGTCAAAATGTTGGATACGCTAAAAAATCAGTTAACGGCAAGTGGCAAAGAGATTTTTATTTACGAACTTCTGCAGAATGCGAATGACTATCCAAATATTATCAACGGTCGCCGTGAGCTGGTAAATGTGGAATTCCACATCACGCATGATTCATTGTTATTTCTCCATTCTGGTGCTGAATTTAACGAACGTAATATTGCCGCTATATGTAGTATCAACGATAAAGAGAAAACAGGTAATAAAGATGCTATTGGGTACAAGGGGATTGGTTTCAAAACCGTATTCCTTGACAACAACTTTGTCTATCTTCAAACAGGAGATTTTTCCTTGCGTTTCGATCAAGAAAAAACGCGGGATATTGTTGATACCCCATGGCAGATTCTTCCTATTGTGACCCCTTACAAAGATTTATCGCCAAGTGAACGCTATGTGTTTACGAATGCGGATAAGAAATTCAGAGTTAAACTAGCCTTACGTCCAAAAAACATTAAAATACTTAGAGATACTGGGAAAAATTATATAAATATGTTCCAAGACGTTTTCCATAACGAGCGAGCTATCTTATTTATTCCTAATTTATCTTCCGTTAAGGTCTTTTATAATGGTACGTCGGAGCCTGATTTGCAATGTTTGTGTAATAACAACCGTTGGCAAGTAAATAATTATGACGAAAAAGTACCGGCAGATATTACCGAATCAATAAATTCAGATATTGATGATCAAGAGGACTCTGGTGCACTGAAGATTCCCCTAAAATACTATAATTTTGATAAAACAAGGGTATCCTTTGCTTGCGAGATTGATGGGGCTAATCTAAAAGAGGTTGACGAAGCGCAATTATATTGCTATCTACCAACAAAAGCATCGTGGGGGTTCAAGTTCTTAATGAACACCGATATGATTCCCACAGGTCCTCGTGATGATATCGAAATTGATTTTTCTAACCAAGTAAACATCAATGAGGAAATTGCCGAAATAGCAGGCAGTAAATTCTTTGATTGGATAAAGGATTTGTGTGAGTTGAAAAAGTATAAAGTAAACTCAATTTTTAATCTCGTACCTGTATTTGAAACCAATATTAGTCAACATAAAAAATATAAGAACCTTATAGATAGATTTAAAGCTGGATTTGATACAAGAATTGTAAATGATGAACTGATACCCGTTGAAAACGGTCATTTCGAATTGGTCCAAAATATCATTCTTGATGAGACTGGTTTGATGTCATCAGGAATTATGGACGACGATGATTTTTTCAAGATCACCGGCTACGAAGGATCACTTCCTTTGAAAATTCTTCGTAACGATAGAGAATTCAAAGCTTTCTTAAAAAGATATTTGAAAGACCTGGAACGTAAAGATAATATCTGGTATTTTGAGGATTTGAAGGAAATTTGTTCTGATGATGATTTTAGAGAGTGGGTAGTTAATCAAAATAACAACAATCAATTTATTGAATTCCTCTTAAAGAAAGATAAACTTAAAGATTTCTTTGAAGAAGAGATATTTATTGAGGAAGGTACTGGCGAATTAAGAAAAGCAGATGACTTATATTTTGACATGGATGAACATCTTATCGATTTAAAGGTATTTGATGAACATATCCCCCATTTGTCAAAAGCCTCAAGAGATTTCCTTAAGAATAGTGAACTTTGGGATGAAGAGTATGAAAATAAGTTCTCTGAATTCTTACCGGAAGATTTTATCAATGATGTACTTCTATCCCCTAGTGAAATTAATGCTACCAAAGAAAAGCTTAAAGTAAAAGATACTTCCCTTCATTTCTTTAAATTTTTGGCGAAGAATGAGATAGAAAGTAATGATAAAATAGAATCATTACCATTCTTTAACGACAATGACGAAGTAGTGTCTACTTTTTCAGAAGCAGTCCTTTTCTTTAGTTCTGAACATGGGCAAGATATAGCTGATTATGACTGGTTAAGTAATGTGTGTATCGAATTTGTTTCATCTGACTATGATAAAAGTGTTCGTGAATATTTCCAAGACAACCTTAATGTAAAAAACTTTGCTGATGAAATTATTATTAAGGACATTATTCTTTGTGAAGATTTCCAAGATGATATTAGCGAAGCAATTAATGAAAACTTTGATACTAGCAAAAGCTTCATTGACTATTGCTTTACTAACAAGGATTTTCTAAAAGATGGTGATCTTCGAAACTATACTATTCAGACTTATGATTTCGAAGGAGATGTAAAATGGTGTTTATCAGAAGAGCAAATCTTCTTTCCTTCTAACTTTTACGATGAATACTCTGCAAAAGAATGGCTCAATAATGGTTGGATGTATGTGTTAGATAAAGACTATTATAACGGGCATAACAACATATATGATTTTAAGAGTTTTATTTCTCAAACGTTATGGGTTTATGAACTTACAAAAAATAATTTCTATAAGGATATAGTAAAGACGAATTTAAAAGACATAATTGCTAATACTAGCGATTCAAAAGATATTGACGGTCTTAAAAATATTGATTTTATCAAATATCTGGATGATAACTATCATTTAATATTTGAGGAAGAAAAGGATGGGGATATTTTTAAAGGTCTTATTTTAGTTGATAAAGATACCTCCGATGTTGATGCAAATACTAATAATCTATATACTTTTGATGAAGAACTTGTTGCTATAGTTGAAAACGATTGGTTTCCAGAATACATTGTTTCAATCTGTAACCCAGAGTATGGTAATTCAAAAGCATTAGCTGTAATTGGAGTAAAGCCTTTTAAGTTTGGAGATTTCTTTGATAATGTGATTGTTGCAGAGTTAAAATCCATAAACGAAAAGATAGATCAAAAAGATAAAAACATAGCCTTTCATAATTTCATAATTGAACATATTAATGCTTTAACCCCAGATCAGCAAAAAAAGATGCTTAATGCAAAGGTGTTTTTGTATGGACATGATATTGCAGCAGTTTCTGCCGGGGGCCATAAAACTCTAAGTGCAAAAGCCAAAGAACTATTTGACAAAGGTCTTGTTGAGTTCTCAGATTTAGACATAATTGATCCTGATTATAAAACTGAAAATAATGTTGAATACTGGGAAAGCCAACTTGGCAATACCAAGTTCACCATAAACCATTTCTTTAATTGGCTGAAAAACAACGATGAAGCTTTCAGTAACACTCTTCAAAATAAAATATTAAACATAGTATTTTGGCGTTGGCTTAAAAATAACGTCTCTGATAATTTTATAGAAGATGTGGCAAGCTTGCCAGTCATGCTAAATGATGGTAGTATTCAGAGTTTAGATGAACCTGTATATTTCTCTGATAAATATATGGATGGGGCTGGTATTGAACATATTGTAAAAATATACAATAACAATGCTTTATTTATTAGCTCAACTTATCTGGATGAAAATGACGATATTGAAGAATGGAAATCATTTTGGGTTAAAATTGGTATAAAATATGAAATCGTAGATATTCTTGTTCAGACAGTTATACCGCGTTTGGATAAAATTGAAGACGAAAACCTTCCAAAACTTTTCTCTGAAAATAGAGAAAAACTTGAATTTTTTTATGAAAATGAATTGGTTTCCAAACTCAGAAACCTAAGAATTAAAGCTCATGATGGCCAATTCTACACAATAAAAGATACTATTTATATTGATTGCGAAAAATCAGAGCCATTTTCATACATACAATTGCCAAACCAGATTTCTTTTAAATCTGCTGAAGAACGTAGATTGATAAAAGATCTTATTGCTGAAGTTGATAGTGATTATGTGTCTACACTAAGTGAGTGGCAACAACATAAGTTAGATTGCTATATTGCAATGCAAACTAAAGATTGTGATTCTGTAAGAGAGCTTCACTTTAAATTCATAAATGATCTGTCTAGTATTAGAAATAATGAGAGAGAGGTTTTAAGGGATATGGAAGGATTAGATGCACTATTACTGCTGAATAGGCACAATGAGTTCTGCAAAGCCTCTACTTTAACCATGGGCTCTGTTTACAATCCATCCTTCGATTTTGAACTATGTGGTGTAAATTCACTTCATTATGTCAGTGATGCATATAAGGTAGAATGTACAGAGTATGTAGGAAGGCTATTTAGACAACTAGATGTTCACTGCGATTTTCAAAAAAATGACATAAATCTACTTATAAACAGAGAATGTTCAATTTACTTTTGGAGTAAGTACCTCATTAAAAAGGAAGTATCCATCTCTCGCATCAATCAGTTTATTTCCGATAAGTTATTTGATGATCTGGCTTGCATTCCTACAAAAGATGATATGAAAACACCGAAAGATCTATACTATGGAGTTGAAGTGTCAAGGTACGTAAAAGCAATTGAAGATTGGGAAAACAAAGTTCCGTTAATCAATCTGCCTGATATCAAAACATCTAACAATTTGTCATTGTTTAGTCAATTACCATTCAAAAACGCGTTAAACTTCCTTGATGCACTCTATGCATTGATTTCTATCCAGGGTCAGGACAGAAGAACTAAATTGAATGAATGGATGATTAAAGATTATGATGAATCCTTTGATCCCAAAATACATGAATACCGTGAAGATGAACATGCACTATGGTTCAATAATAAGAATGAAAAGGTCCATATTAAAGATTTGTATGCGCTTGACTATTCGGATAAGACTTTGGATCAATATTTTGGCACAAATTCAAGAATTGTAAATAAGCTATATTTTCCATCTGGAGATTCGTTTAAAAAAGCGTGTGATATATTGGGTATAAAAACAATAACAGCCCATGATTTAAAAATGGAGCCCGTTGACGTTTCACTTTATTCTGAAAAAGATAAAGACCTTAAGCTATTTGCTTTAATCATTGCAGGTATTATAGATAATAAAAATTGGCAAGCCTTATATGCCGATTTTTGTGGAAAACTTTCTTTGCTAAAACTTTATAAATGCAGCAAAATTCTAATAACCTATAATGCAGACAATTCAATTAACCAATCATTAAAGAAATTCTATCATCAAAACGGATCCAATGACTTTTACTTTGTAAAATCCCTTGATAGTAAACGCGTATATACATTGTTTGTACGAGAGTATATGAAGTTTCTTGATGTCAACAAAGAGGACATCACCGAAGAGTTAATTGAAGACATTATGGACAGCCAGGAAAATGCCCTGGATATCGTGAAAGAACAGAATACCCTAATACTAGATGATAATTTTATAAATGAAATTGATAAACTAGTTGAGGGGATTAAAGGTAAATTATCTGGTAATAAAGTAGATGATGATAGTGAATTTGAAGAGCCTTATCGACCAAGCTTTTCTACACGCTCGGATCAAGTAGACGATATTGAGGAAAGCCAAGAAGACTTGGATGAACCAAACATTGAGCAGGGTATACAGAATTCAGAAGATCCAGAAGATACAAGTACAAAAAGTTCTTCCTCACCTAAGGAATTTACTAATAAAGAGATCAATAGAAATAACACCGGATCCGGAAATGCGTATTATTCAGCTAATCAAAAAGTGGAGATTTCAGATGATTATAACTACGACACATCGAATGAAGATGAATACATCAGTTCTATAGAGAAAAATTCAGATTATGAACCTTTAGGTAGTACTCCAAGATCACCGCAAACCAGAAGGCCTCCGAGACCATATACAAAAGAGGAAGTAAATCTTATGCGTTCCAATGGAACTCCACTGGAATTAGAATCACTACCAGCAACAGATGAAGAAATTAACGTACTCGAGCAGTGTGGTATTGCACCAGAGCAAATCGCAGATACAAACTACCTCGCCAAACTCCGTTTATATAATAATTTAATCCAGGAACTGCATGAAGAGCCAGAAGAAGATTTGGAGGATTTCATTAAAAATGCAGAGGATGTATCGATCCATCCATTGAAAAATGGAAGATATATTCATGCTTGTAGTGCAGCTAGAGGTGTAATGTACACCTCTCCTTCTGTATGGAAAAAAATGATGGATAATAAATGGGCTATCTGCGTTTACCTTGATGGTCAGGGCAAGAACTTTCATTATATTAATTCAACGAATGAATTTTTGCAACTGGTAGAAAAAGATGATGTGGTAATAAAGATAACAGGAAAAGATAAAGTAGACGTAGTAAATAACCTTTACTCTGGGGTTTTAAACGGAGCTAAGGGTTCGGCATATACCCTCATTAGAGTGGCGGCGCACACCAATATGGATGCAGTCTTTGCTCACTATGTTGGTGCGATGGCAGAGAAAGAAGATGGTAACGAAGATTTAAATGAATTCTAATGATGGCGACAAACAAAAAGGTGGATAATTATAAGGCATTTTTTGCGGATCAGGTCAAAGAAGCTATTCTAGAACAGCAGAAGGTCAATAAATCACAAATGCGCCAATTATTTAAATCTGATGAACTTTCAATTGCCTATGTAGATTCTGTTCAAACGGAAACAGGAATGGTAGTACTTAAGTTTCCTCGTCGTATGGCTCCTCGTTTGAAGGTACAGAAATCAATTACTGTAATAAAGAAATCTGCCAGACAAATACTTGGTAATCACCCTACTGAATGGACCTGCCATTGGGAGGAGTTTTGTGAGAATCCAGACTATCATTCCTCGGCATCAGATGTTGTTCCCATGTATTATGTCCAGTGTAAGAATGATGGATATGATTATGTTGCATGTTCGGGAATTAGTACAAGACTTTATGATTTATTCGTTAAAACCACATCAGAAGGAAAGTCGTTAAGTGTGATTGTGTATAATCCTTTTCCTCCGGTGGATTATTACAAGAACTTAAGTAGATATATGGATGTTTTTTCTGATAACAAAGAATTGATGTTGGAACCTCTTATTGATTACGAGGATTGGCGCCCGGAAGAACTCGCTTATGATGAAAACAATCCCTCTAACATTTCTGATACTATCCTTAAAACACTAGATGAGCAGGATAGTGTGATCGTTCAAGGCCCTCCTGGAACAGGTAAAAGTTATAACATTGCAACAATAATAGCATCGTACTTGGAAAACGGTCATAATGTATGTGTAACAACAATGGCAAATAAGGGGCTGGTTGAGTTGATTAAGCAAAGACCTTTGGAAAAATATATACCAGCTGGAAAGATTAGCAAAACAAACCTCTCCATTGATGAACAAAAGCAAATTGGGGGTGTGAAAAATGCCGGATCAGATTTACTTGTTCCAGATGGTGAGTTGCTGTGTGCTACAAATTATGGCCTTTCTAGTGTATTCAGCGAAAATAAAATGAAGCTGAATGGATTGCCAAGTTATGATCTCATTGTTATAGAAGAGGCATCCCAAGCGTTTTTGACTACAATAGCAGCTTTCAAACAATTAGGAAACAAGTGTCTGATTGTTGGTGATCCCATGCAGCTTCCTCCAATTGTAAAGTTAAATAATCCGCTTTATAACGCATGGAATGTGAATACTCAAATTGAAGGTTTGAAGACTTTCGCTTTAGGATCAAATATAAAAGCATACAGAATTGTTACCACATTCCGTCTTACTGATAAGAGTGCGGCACTAACAAAAATCTTTTATGGCAACAAATTCATCTCTGTAAAAAAAGAATATCAAGACTTCTCCGAGGCAGGTTCTTCTTTATTTTCTAACGAGGGAGGGGTGCTGTTTACTTGTACAAATGACCTCAAAGATGGTCTCTATTCTGATACAGCTAACAACATCATTCGTTTGGTTGTAGATACAATGCAAAAAAAGTATCCTGAACGGAGTTTGGCTATAATTACGCCTTTCCGGGACACAGTAAAAGAACTTCAAAAGCGTTTCTCTTTGGCAGATATGGACTTGGATATTACGATTGAAACAATCGACCGAATCCAGGGTATGACCGTAGACTACGCAATCCTTTATATTCCTGGCAGAAACCCGGGCTTTGCATTGGAAGAGCGAAGATTCAACGTAGCTACCAGTAGATCTCGCAGCACTACCTTAATTATCTCGGATATGCCCCTTCAGCACTTCCATTCTGTTTCACCAAACGTGATTCAATTCATTAAGCAGTGTGATACGGTCGATAATAACTACAAAGTTGTGTCAAGTCAGGTGGTAGTCGATAAACCAGAAAAGGACGTGCAACCTATTCTAGAATCTTCAACGGTCAAAACTGATAATATTAAGGTGAAGGTTGTTGGCAATATTGATTTATCTAAGTTTGAACGTACGAAAAAAGAACTTCAGCCTGAAAAGAAGAACTATTATATCATTGATACAAATGTGTTCGTTAACTTTCCAAACATTATAAGTAGAATTGATAAGAAGTATCCAATTATTCTTTCAGCCAAGGTAACAGACGAATTGGATAAACTTAAAATAAAGCTTACCGAGCAAAATAAGCAAAATGCAGAGAAAGCCCTACGTTTCTTGAACAATGTGGATTCACATGAAATCATTTATGAGTTTGCTGATGTATCTCTGTTGCCTAATGATTTCGACAAACGTTCTCCTGATAATATGATTTTGTCAGTTGCATTGAAGTACAAAGAAGAGAATCCAATTATGCTTACTTCAGACAATGGTTTACAACTTAAGTCAAAGATATTAGGGATTACTACAATTTCTTTAAAGAACTTTTTAAAAAGATAATCAACTTCATAGCATTATCCACAATAGTTTATATTTATGAGATATCGAGTAAACATTGTGCATGAGAGTATTGAAATCAAACTCATTTGAGCTTTGTCGAACGCAGCAGATATTGCGGGTATTGAAATAGGATAAATATTTGATATCCTCCAAATCCCCAGTATCCGCTGTTGCAAAACTTACTTATAAATCATGGTTGAAAGTAGCATTTTATATATTATTGGTAATGGGTTTGATTGACACCATGGTTTCCTTGATTAGTGGGTTCTTTATTTTGATGGAAATTTGAGTAGCCTAACTACTCTTACATACATATTTTTAAAGTGGCGTAACATATACTTTCTTATTTTATGGTAGTTATACTACTGAAACAAAGATACTTTTAAGAAGTAATTGATTCATCATGAAAAAAACAGAATTTACACGTCAGGAATTTTACGAACTGGTTTGGAAAGAACCGTTAAGCCGATTGGCAAAAAAGTACAATATCTCCGATAATGGCTTAAGAAAGCGTTGCAAAAAACTCAACATACCCCTACCGGAAGTTGGCTATTGGCAAAAGCTACAATACAATAAACCTGTGACCAGGAAAAAACTTCCCAAAGATAATCCATCAGGTATTGAAAAGATTGACCTTTCAGATAGAGAAGAGGAACATAATCCAAAGGATTCCCCCATTTCAAGAATTAAACGATTAAGAAAAAGCTACAATCAACTTAATCAGGATATCTTTAAGGTGCAATCAAGATTATCAAATCCTGATAAACTAGTTGCGCAAGCTCAAAAAACACTTATTAAAAAAGAAACAGGAAGCTGGTCTGATGGATTAGTACACACCTACTATGGTGAAATTAGCATTAAAGTTGCTCCATCGAATGTAAGCAGGGCATTACGCTTTTTCAATAGCCTTATTAAACTATTGCGTTTAAGAGGTCATGATATAAAGGTTCGAAATGATTCTACTTATGCTATTGTTGAGGGCGAAGAAATTGCAATTGCTATTCGAGAGAAACTGAGGATTGAAAAAACAGTAGATAAAAACAATTGGAATACAAACAACTACTTCCCCACCGACAAACTTATTTTAAAAATTGGATGGATACACGTAAAGGAATTCATGGATGGTAAAAATACCCTTGAAGAAATGCTTCCGGATATTTTAGCTCACCTTGAATACCTTGGTCAAAAAGAAAAAGAAGACCGCATACAGCGAGAAATTAATTGGGCAAAATATGAAGAACAAGAACGCTTAAAAAAAGAATTAGAAGCACGTAAAAAGCAAGAATTAGATGATGTGAAACTACTATTTAAGGAATCTAATTCATGGCATAAAAGTAATATTCTTAATAATTACATCAATGAAATTGAAAAGAGAGCAATTGAAACCAACTCATTAACAGATGAGCTTAAAAACTGGTTAACATGGGCAAAACAGAAAGCTGATTGGTATAATCCTTTAATTAGAAAAGAAGATGAATTTTTAACAGATATTGACCGACTTATATTTTAATGTCTTGTTTTTATATGATTATGATAATCATACTTCTTTAATAAAAACCGAAAAAAACTTCTTTATTCAGATATCAATATTTCATAAAATGATAAATATACTTATGCTACACCCTCTTTTATAAATATTAATTTCATCAAAAAAATTGATTCTGTTATAATTATAAATGTAATACCCAAAGCCTTATTTATTTAAAAATTATTTATATCTAGATTTCCTTATGAAGTTTTATCATAAATAATTGAATATCTATAATCAATTATTTCCAGATAACTATTTTGCATTTCCATTGAAAGAAATGATTCACTTATCCACTTTATAGCTTTGGGTCTATTCTTTAAATAACGTTTATATACACCATTAATCTGCTTTTCATATAATCCCAAATCCTCACCAAAATTATTGAATAATTTCCTGTTTAGTTTTTTCTTCTTACCCCCTAATGTTAAAGCTAATTCCTCTGTATCTTCAGGAAGAACAATGGACACATTTAATAAATCATATGCAGGTGCTAATATCCATTTCCCATTAGATAAAATCATTGAGAAATTTTTAAGATGCATATCATTATTGCCTGTCAAAAAACAAAAGAGGGTCAGTTCAAAAAGAAATAATTTATCCAATAAAGGATTAGCAGAATATTCACTGAGCGCCTTTCCAATTTTTTCCATTGAACCTTTATATTTATCAAAGGCTTCGGTTATTTGAAACATTTCCAGCATATGTATCTTATCTCCTTTTTCTGTTCGGTCAATTCGTTTGGTAATATAAGAAAGCTCACCTGATTGTAACCTGATTAAACTCGATGGAACTACATTAATTCCAAAACTTTCTGCAATTCGCATTGTCAAATGTTCATTGGCTGGCATTTCCGGATAGTCTTCAGAAGCAGGTTTAAATATATAATTACCACCTAATGCACCAACAACAGTCAATCTATTATCTGTTTTATCTCTGGAGTCTTCAACTACACTCATTGAAAGCTTTGGTTGTACACCTGGAACTGTCACACTGCGTTCAACAACATTTTTTGCTAACTCTGACATTTTATCCAGACCATAGGGAATGATGGGTGGCCTGACTGTACCAAAGAAGCGTTGGCTGCAAGATTTATGAAACTCACCTTCTCCATCAATATTCTTATAACAATACAAGCATTTTTTACTCATCTTCTTCTTTTAAAGGAACAACACTCACTGCGCCAATACAATTTTGACAACAAGCTAATAATAATCCCATCCGATCATTTTTATTTATCTTCCAGCTATTTGAAGCTATTTCTAACAACCATCCTTCTGGAATTAGTCCCTCAAAAAAAGGAAAAAGCCTGTTGGATTTATATTCCTGGCCCCTAACCGGCATTGTAAAGGTTAAAAAGTGATCCGGATAATTTATTACATAATCCTTATCATAAGTAAAAATGTAATCTCCATCATTATTCTCAATGAGAATACCGGCCAATTTATCATTATATAAAACTTTAGCTTTTCTCATTGATTAGAAATATTATTAACCTCTTTTGAACTAACAGGAGCTAACTCATGACCAAACATAGCAAGCACTTGATTAACCTTATCGAGATTTAAATTACTTTTTCCTTGTTCAATTTTCCTTATAACAGTTAAAGCTACTCCTGCCCTATCTGCAAATTCCTCTTGAGTAAGATTCACCTCTTTTCTTCTTTCTTTTACAAATTCTGCTAAACTCTTCATTATATGCCTTTAAATATAATCACTCAAATATAGCTAAAATTATATGCTTTCTCATATAATCATCTACTTTTTATTGTATTTATATGTATTTGCATATAAAATAGATATTGAGGAATGATTTTAAATTATATAATGACTATGTTTGTCATTGGAGAAATAACCAGTGAAGTAACTTCAGATGTTATTTTGCTATAATTGAAAAAATAAATCCCAAGATTCTTTACACTATTTTTACAACCCAACCCTCACATCATTCTCATTTTCAGCGTTTAGAAAATTTTGTATCGGAAAGTAGACGTGCAACGGAAGCGGATATTTGATTTGCAAGATGGTTAAATGACCATACTGAAAGCATTAGTTCTTTATATTTATTTGAATATAATACCTGTAGAATTATTCATTATATAAAACTTTAGCTTCTCATTTATTAGAAATATTATTAACCTCTTTTGAACTAACTGGAGCTAACTCATGTCCAAACATTGCAAGCACCTGGTTTACCTTATCTAGATTTAAATTACTTTTTCCTTGTTCAATTTTCCTTAAAACAGTTAAAGCTACTCCCGCCCTATCCGCAAATTCCTCTTGAGTAAAATTCACCTCTTTTCTTCTTTCTTTTACAAATTCTGCTAGACTCTTCATTATATGCATTTAAATATAATTATTCAAATATAGCTAAAATTATACGCTTTCACATATAATTAATAATTCCACACAATATCTATATGTATTTACATATAATACGAAAAATCTTAAAGGATTATCTTGGGATAAAAGACGTAAATTTAAATTAAGAAGAGACAAAGGTAAACACTTCTTTATTATAGCATTCCTAATATCACAATAAACATTCTTTTACAGCTTCTTCAATATCCAATTTAATTAATTCCCAATACTTTCCTTTTAGACATATTGGATCTAAATCTGAATCCGCCAACTCAAAGTCTGTTAATTTTGCAATAATTTCTTCTCTTGTATAACTATATGGATATCTTTTTTCATAAAAGTCTAACATATCTTTTATTGTAAAACGATTCGTTAGTTCATGAATATCCCAAAAATCTTTTTTCCTTCCATTATGACCAATGACTTCAAGTTTCATAGCCACTATTTCTTCCAATTGGGAAAGCCTAATTCCTTGATTAATTATCATTGGATATACAAATGGATCTGTATAAAACAAATCTACTTTTATTGCTTCATTTTTGTTATTTCCAACAAGGTATGATTTTCCCATACTATCATTACCTCCAAAACCATAATCTACATAAGTAAATGAATTTTGAAACACCTTATCTATTTCAATAAAATCAATCGATTTATATTCAGAATCTGTAAACAAATCAATATCAATAGAAATTCGATGTCCTAATAATAAACTTAACGAAGTACCCCCAACTAATCTAAAAGATTCTAATTCTTTTAGATTCATTAATTTATTTAAAGTTTCCCATAGTAAATCTGAAACTGTTTCTTTATAAATCTTCATCTGAGATATCTGTCAATATTTAGAGCAAATGAAGTTAAGTAACTTTCTTTTATATTTTCTATCTCAGCTTTAACAGTTTCTTTTCCATAAAATTTAAGAATCTCTTTTATTTCAGTTTCATTACCTCTTTCAAATACTCTTTTAATGATTGCTCTTTTATTTCTTTGCCAATCAATCTTATCAAAATCTGTATCCCAAAACAGAATTTTTCTAATCTTATTTAAATCAGGTGTTTTACTTACAATTTCTGAAATGCTTGCTTGTTTTACATCGTAACTCGCCTGCAGCAACATAAAATAATCAACATCCACCCCAAGATTCATTCCCAACTTTATAGATAATTTAGGATTTACTCCTCTTTTCTCTTTAATTATCGCACTAATAGTTTGAGCATGTTCATTAACCATAGATGCAAAATCCTTATTCTTCAATCCTCTCTTTTTTATCTCTCTGTTCAAGATGGCTCCAGGATGAATCCCTTTTATTTTATTTAATTCCGGTAACATACTTCAGTAATTTTATCTGCTCAAAAATACATATTATCACAAAACTAAACAAATTTGTTTAGTTGTATAATAATTATCATTTACCAATATTCTTTTCTTTGAACTCCGGCCCCATAAAAATAAGCCTCACTTTTATTTATAACCCTTGGTGTAACCAAATTTCATATTTATTAATTTATGAGATTGGATGAAAAAGTTAAACAGCAAATAAAACATATAAATATCAATACCCAAGATTTAAAACCAATCATTAAATTATCTAAAAATAAATGTCTTTACAGCATTTTAACAACTTATTCTTTATAACCCACCGGTTGTCAGTTTTTTTAGAAAATTTTGTGTCGGAAAGTAAGCTATTCATTGATTACTATTTTTTTTAAAAAAAATAGATGATTGGCAATAAACAATTTGTATAAATTGTTGTTTCTTTGTAAAGAATATTAATTGTAATGCTTAGAAAAATATCACATATCATATTTGCTTTATTCTTGTTGGTTTCTACCGCTGGAGTAACGCTTTCTATGCATTATTGCGGTGGCGAATTGGTCTCAACTTCAATTAATAAAGAAGCAAAATCCTGTTGCGATGAAATGGGAGGATGCTGCGAGAACAAAACTGTTCATTTTGAAGTGGAAGACGATTATGTGAGTCCGGTTCAGGTTAATAATGTTCAAACCTTAGAACTAGATATTCTATTCCCAATTCTTTTTGTTTTAAATTTTGATTTGTCAATTGATGAAGAAATTGAGCAAGTTGCTTTTTATGATTCATCGCCACCCCCGACAATTCAGACCCGCCTTGCTTTATTGCAGACATACCTTTGTTGATTGATTACTTTTTTACTGTAACTTAAATATTTGTTGAGAGTTACGGGTTGATTGGATTTGATAATTCGTCTACCCGAAACAGGAAACTTGTTACCTCGTAACCCGCAACTAGAAACTGTAAAAAAAGTAATCATGTTGAATAAAATCATAAAGTTCTTTTTAGAGAACAAGTTGGTGACGTTTTTACTTCTTGCAATATTCATTGCATGGGGTGTTGTTTCGTCACCATTTAATTGGGAGACAGGATTTCTTCCAACCGACCCGGTTCCTGTTGATGCCATTCCTGATATTGGTGAAAACCAACAAATCGTTTACACAGAATGGGCAGGACAGTCACCGCAAGATATTGAAGACCAGATTTCATATCCGCTAACGACAGCATTATTAGGAATCCCTGGTGTTCAAACTATCCGTAGTAATTCTATTTTTGGATTATCAAGTATCTACATCATTTTTGATGAAGATGTGGAGTTTTATTGGAGTAGAACACGAATTTTAGAAAAACTCAATTCCCTTCCAAGTGGAACATTACCTGAAGGTGTAACACCTTCGTTAGGACCAGATGCGACTGCTCTTGGTCAGATTTATTGGTACACACTCGAAGGTCGGGACAAAAAAGGCAATCCAAATGGCGGATGGGATCCCCACGAACTAAGAACCATTCAAGACTTCTATGTAAAGTATGGATTAACTTCTGCCAAAGGTGTTTCTGAGGTTGCTTCTATTGGAGGATTTGTTAAGGAATATCAGATTGACATAGACCCGAATGCCATGAAAGCCCACGGCGTTACAGTTACTCAAATTATGAATGCAGTTAAAAAGAGTAACCTCGATATTGGTGCAAGAACCATTGAGTTTAATCGTGCCGAGTATTTAATTCGTGCATTGGGTTACATCAAAAGTCTTGAAGATATTGAAATGAGTGTTGTGAGTGTTAAGAATAACATTCCAATTCGTATTAAAGATGTGGCAAATGTGAGCTTTGGGCCAGCTACCCGTAGAGGTGGTTTAGACAAAGGCGGTGTGGAAGCTGTTGGTGGTGTGGTTGTAGCCAGATATGGCGCAAACCCTTTGGAGGTTATTAATAATGTAAAAGATAAGATAGGTGAAATATCAACGGGGTTACCTTCTAAAATCTTAGATGATGGTACAGTTTCTAAAGTTACCATTGTTCCGTTTTACGACCGTACGGGTTTAATTAAAGAAACCCTTGGTACACTTGAAGAAGCCCTTTCTTTAGAGGTGCTAATTAGTATCATTGTAATCATTATCCTGGTACTTAATCTTCGTGCATCATTTCTAATATCAAGCCTATTGCCCATTGGGGTTCTAATGACTTTTATAGCCATGCGCAGATTTGGTGTAGATGCCAATATTGTGGCTCTTTCGGGTATTGCCATTGCCATTGGAGTAATGGTTGATGTAGGTGTCGTATTTACTGAGAATATTATCCGGCATGTCGAGATGATTGAAAACAAGGGTAAAAAGCTATTGAACGTAATCTATGAATCAACCGTAGAAGTTGCTCCGGCAGTAATTACAGCTTTAACCACAACCATAGTTAGTTTCTTGCCTGTATTTGCGATGCAAGCTGCCGAAGGGAAGCTGTTCAGACCATTGGCATTCACCAAAACCTTTGCCATGATTTCAGCATTGATTATTGGCTTGACTATAATACCTGCAATGGCACATCTTATTTTCTCAATTAAGATTGATAAGAAAAAAACCAAACAGATACTAAATGGAATTTTAGTATTACTTGGTATCAGCTTCCTATTCTTTGGTAAAGTATTTATTGCAATTGCAATAGTAACTATTGGAGTAAACAATTTACTTGCCCTCACAGAGGGTTTTAATATTGAGAGAAATAGTACCGATAAAAAAACGAAGAAGCAAACGAATTGGTTCTTGCGCTTATATTCTCGTAAAGAGTTCCCTAACTATATTAATATTGGTATAGTAGCTTTAATAGTCGTTTGGCTGCTAACCAAGCAATGGATGCCATTAGGCGCACAAAACAGCGATGCCTCAAATCTGATTTTTTCAGGAATATTAATTGGAGTGATTTTAACAGCAATGCTATTGGTTGTTCGGGTTTATCCAAGGATATTAACCTGGGCTTTGGCTAATAAATGGCAATTTTTAAGCATTCCAATTATTGTAATACTATTTGGATTACTAAGTTGGCAAGGTGCTAATAAGGTTCTTTCATTTATGCCTGACTGTATTAAAGAAAGTGATTCTTGGCAATCATTTAGTGAAACTTTTCCGGGCATTGGTAAGGAGTTTATGCCTGCCCTCGATGAAGGTTCATACCTGTTAATGCCAACAACAATGCCTCATTCGGGTATCGAAGAAAACTTGGAGGTTATCCGCATGTTGGACAAGAAGGTGAACGCTATTCCCGAAGTTGAAAATGTAATCGGCAAATGGGGACGTGTAAATTCGGCTCTTGACCCTGCTCCTACTTCCATGTACGAGAATGTTATCAATTACAAATCGGAATACCTATTGGATGAAAATGGTCATCGTATTCGATTTAAAACTGATAAAGAAGGTGCTTTTGTTTTAGCTGATGGTTCAACTTACAATCCTGAAACAGATGATTTCAGAGTAATTGAGCGAAAGCAGTTGATTGAAGATAAATCGGGTGAATACTTTAGGCAATGGCGTGAACACATTTCATCACCAAGCGATATTTGGGATGAGATTGTAAAGCAATCAAGTATTCCGGGATTAACTTCTGCTCCGAAGCTTCAACCTATTCAAACACGATTGGTCATGCTGCAAACTGGTATGCGCGCACCAATGGGAATAAAAGTTTTTGGACCAGACCTTGAAACAATTGAAAAGGTTGGTTATGAATTGGAGAACCATTTAAAACATGTAGAGGGAGTTGAACCAATGTCAGTTTTTGCCGACCGTGTAGTGGGTAAACCGTATTTAGAGCTTGATATTGACAGAACAGCCATTTCTCGCTACGGCTTAACCATAGCCGATTTACAGATGACTTTGAGTAGTGCTATTGGCGGAATGAAACTCACATCAACGGTTGAAGGTCGTGAGCGCTTCCCTGTTCGTGTTCGTTATGCTCGAGAATACAGGGATAATCCCGAAGATTTGAAAAAGATATTGGTGGCAACACCTTCGGGCGTTCAAGTGCCGTTGGGTGAGCTTGCTACTATTACTTACACTCGTGGTGCGCAACTGATTAAGAGCGAAAACACCTTTTTAGTTGGCTATGTAATTTTCGATAAAAAAGAGGGATATGCAGAGGTTGACGTGGTTGAAAACACACAGGGTTATTTGAATGAAAAAATAAAACAAGGTGTTTTCAATGTTCCTTCAGGTGTAAACTATAAGTTCACAGGGAATTACGAAAATCAAATCAGGGCTACTAAAAGGCTTATGATAGTAATCCCAATTTCGCTAATAGTAATCTTCCTTATTCTATACTTGCAATTCCGTTCGGTAACAGCAGCAAGTTTAATCTTTACCGGAATCTTTGTTGCTTTTTCTGGCGGGTTCATCATGCTTTGGTTGTATGGACAGTCTTGGTTTATGAACTTCTCAATAGGCGGTATTCATGTTCAGGATATGTTTCAGATACACACCATTAATCTGAGTGTTGCGGTTTGGGTTGGCTTCATCGCTTTGTTCGGTATTGCTACCGATGACGGGGTGCTAATCAGTACCTACCTTAAACAGCTATTTGATAAAAAAGAACCAGAAACCGTTCAGGAAGTGAGGGCCACTGTACTAGAAGCCGGATTAAAAAGAGTGCGCCCAGCCATGATGACTACAGCAACAACCATTATTGCCCTATTGCCTGTATTGACTTCAACAGGTAAAGGTTCAGATATAATGGTTCCGATGGCAATTCCGTCCGTTGGAGGTATGTTGATTGCGGTGCTGACCATATTTGTGGTGCCGGTGTTGTGGAGTATGTGGCAGGAGAGGAAAGTAAAACGAGTTGCGAGCAAGCAGGTTGCGAGTTAAATCCGTAACTTAAAACTCATAACCTGCAACACGCAACCCGTAACATGTAACCCGCAACAAAAATAATTTATCATGAAAAGCTACCGAG
Organism: Plebeiibacterium marinum; assembly: GCF_026013615.1. Classification (GTDB taxonomy): domain Bacteria; phylum Bacteroidota; class Bacteroidia; order Bacteroidales; family Marinilabiliaceae; genus Saccharicrinis; species Saccharicrinis marinus_A. The sequence goes on along the minus strand of NZ_JAPDPI010000015.1, from coordinate 25,729 downwards.
ATTTAGACATTTACAACGAATCATACAAGCTGGCGGTTGAAGTTCACAGAATAACTTTAAAACTCCCGAAATATGAGCTATATGAAGAAGGTTCACAAATTAGGAGATCATCAAAATCAATAACATCAAATATTGTAGAAGGATATGGTAGGAAAAGATACAAAGGTGATTTCATTCGATTTCTAATCTATTCTCATTCTTCATGCGATGAAACCATTGTGCATTTGAATTTTTTGAAAGATACGCATAGTGAGTTTGTAGATGTTGGTGATTTATTAAAAGCGTACGACAACCTTGGAAGAAAATTAAATTCTTTCATTGATTATGTAGAGAAAAATTGGAGAACGTAGCCGAGTTGCGGGTTTTCGTGTTGCGATTTCAAACAAACCCGCAACTCGTAACCCGTAACTCGAAACACATAACAAAAAATACAATGAAAACAACATTAAAAATACTCACTCTATTTATTTGCACCTCCGCTTTTGCTCAGGAGCATCTAACAAACTATCTTGAAACTGCCGCCCAAAACAATCCTGCCTTAAAAGCTCAATTCAACGAGTACATGGCAGCATTGGAAAGAGTTCCTCAAGTTGGAGCTTTACCAGACCCAACAGTTGCTTTTGGTTATTTTGTACAGCCAATAGAGACACGACTGGGTCCACAGCAAGCTAAAATATCTGCTTCGCAAATGTTCCCCTGGTTTGGTACTTTATCTGCTCGTGAAAATTCAGTTGAAGCTTTGGCAAAAGCAAAATACGAACTGTTTGAAGAGACTAAATCGAAATTATTCTATGATGTAAAAGCAACTTATTACAACCTGTTCTTTACAGAAAAAGCAATAGGAATTACATTGGAGAATAACGAGATTTTGTCATCCTTCAAAAATTTGGCAAATATTAAAGTAGAATCCGGTTTAGCTTCGGCTGTTGATGCTTATAGGGTTGAAATGGAAATCAACGACCTTGAAAATCACTTGGCTTTGTTAAGAGACAATTCAACTGTTTTAAGGGTGAAGTTCAATAACTTATTGAATGTTGATGATGCAACAGTTATTCAAATTACAACTGAACTTTCAGAAAGTATTCTTCTCTCCAAGCAAACGGAATTGGATAGCATTATGGCTAACAACAATGCTTTAAGTTCTTTCGACTATCAGTTAGAAGGATTGGAGTACCGTAAAAAGTCAGCCACAAAAGAAGGTTTACCACAATTCTCTGTTGGTTTGGAGTATGCTTTTATCGGTGAAGGGATTTCAACTACAAGCAATGCCGGGCAGGATGCTTTTGTTTTTCCAACAGTAGGGATTAGCATTCCTTTATATCGCTCAAAGTATAAAGCCAAAGTTCAGGAAGTTATTTATCTGCAAGAAGCAAAAAGCTTTGAAAAATCGGATAAACAAAACACGCTTACCGTTTTGTTTGAGAGTATTTGGAAAGATTATCAAGATGCTAATCGTAGATTTTCACTTTATCAGGAACAAACTGAATTGGCTCAAAAGTCTCTTTCTATCCTGGAATCGAATTACGCCACAAACAATATAGATTTTGTGGAGATTTTAAGAATGGAACGAAAGCTTTTAAAGTATGAGTTAGAAATGCATAAGGCTGTTGCAGATAGAGAAGCTGCGGTGGCTTTTATTGAGTATATGCAAGGGAAATAGAAGGTAGATATTAGAAAATAGAAGATAGAGAATAATTCCTCTAACATCTAAATTCTAACCTCTAACATCTTAAAAACGATTAAAAACATAGTCAGATGAAACAATATATAAATAAACGAGATATTAAGCTGATTGGAATCACATTGGTTGCAGGCTTATTTTTGGGTTGGCTGTTCTTTCATTCTTCGGGAAATGAAGCAACACATAACCATGAGGAACATTCCGAAGCTGAAGAAACGGTTTACACTTGCTCAATGCACCCTCAGATAAAACAGAATAAACCGGGATTATGCCCTATTTGTGCTATGGACTTAGTGCCTATGGAAACAGGCACTGCCGAAGGTGAGCATATCGACCCGAATGAAATACAAATGACAGAATCGGCATTAGCATTAGCTTCTGTTCAAACAACAGTTGTTATGCGTGGTGTACCTGAAAAGAACGTTCAACTTTTAGGTAAAGTAAAAGCCGATGAACGTAAAATTTCGGAATTAACTGCCCGGTTTGGAGGACGTATCGAGAAACTATTCATCAATTATACAGGTCAACAGGTTAGTAAAGGGCAAAAGTTGGGTACTATTTATTCTCCTGAATTGATTACTGCACAAAAAGAATTATTGGAAGCTGTTAAATACAAAAGCTCTAATCCTTCATTTTATAAAGCAGCCCGCACAAAACTAAAGCTTTGGGATTTAACAGAGGAACAAATAGATGCCATCGAGAACAATGGCGAACCCAAAACATACTTTGAAATATTATCTCCAATTACAGGTACAGTAACCAAAAGACATGTTGCCATTGGTGACTATGTAAAAGAAGGTTCAGCGTTGTTCGAGGTAATTGATTTATCTAAGGTTTGGGTAATGTTCGATGCATACGAAAGTGACTTGCCCTGGATAAAGAAAGGAGACAATATCGACTTCACTATTCAGTCAGTTCCGGGTGAAACATTTAAAGGTAAAGTTACTTACATCGACCCATTTATTGATGCGCAAACGAGAGTAGCTCAGGTTCGGGTTGAATTAAATAATCCAAAACAACAAGTGAAACCTGAAACGTTCGCAAACGGAATTCTTAAATCGAATATTGCCGAAAATACCAATGAGTTGCTTATTCCAAAATCATCCATCCTTTGGACAGGTAAACGAGCTGTGGTATATGTAAAAGTTCCTGAACGGGAGACTGCTTCTTTTATTTACCGCGAGATTACCTTAGGTGCAGAGGCCGGTATTTTTTATGTAGTAGCTGATGGATTATCCGAAGGAGAAGAAATAGCAACCAATGGTGTATTTAAAATTGATGCAGCAGCTCAGTTAGCTGGAAAATACAGTATGATGAATCCTCAAAGTGGTAAAACATCTACAGGCCACGAACATCATGATATGGATAATATGAATATGAATGTTCAACAAGAAAAACCCGCAACCATTAATTTGCAACACGAGACATTTAAAGTTTCAGGAAACTGTGGCATGTGCGAAGAGACCATTGAAACAGCCGTTAAAACCCTTGCCGGAGTTAATGAAGCTGATTGGAGCCAGGAAACCAAAATGATTCATGTTTCCTTTAATTCAGATAAGGTAAAACTGTCAGAAATTCATAAAGCAATAGCCCAAGCCGGTTATGATACAGAACTAGAAAAGGCAGACGATGAAGTTTATAACAGCCTACCAGGTTGCTGCCAATATACAAGAGATAAATAAGAACAGTTGTGGGATGACGAGTTACGGGTTGTGAAAGTGACTAACCCGTAACTCATAACTTTAAAAAACATCAAATCATTTACTAATTAAAAACACATGTAATATGAAAACAAAAGCAATTTATTTAACAATGGTAATAGCTATAATGAGCTTAACAACAGTATTTGGACAAGCTAAAACAGAAAAGTTCAAAGTGTATGGTAACTGCGGCATGTGCGAAAGCCGTATTGAAAAAGCTGCAAAATTGGTTGATGGCGTAACTGCTGCCGATTGGAACAAAGAAACCAAAATGATTGAAGTCTCATTTGATTCTTCAAAAACAGATGTTCATAAAGTTCACATGGCAATTGCTAAAGCCGGACATGATACTGATATGCACAAAGCCAAAGATGAGACTTATAATTCACTTCCAGGTTGCTGCAAATATGAAAGAGCAGAAAAAAAAAGGAAGACCATAGCAAGCATAAGCATTAAAGAAACACTTAAACAAAAAAAACTTCCAACTGAACTAAATCAGTCGGAAGTTTATTGTTTTGTGCCCAAGGCGGGACTTGAACCCGCACGTCCGTAGGACACACGGCCCTCAACCGTGCCTGTCTACCAATTTCAGCACTTGGGCAGAAAAAAAAAGAGTGATTAAAAATCACCCTTGACATGAGCGAAAAACGGGACTCGAACCCGCGACCCCGACCTTGGCAAGGTCGTGCTCTACCAACTGAGCTATTTTCGCATTAGCGATTGCAAAAATATAAAAATATTCGTTGCTTGTATCTCTACATCGAAAAAAAACAAAAAAAAATATTTTTTACTCATATATACATGTATCCAATAACATTTTTTCCTTAATTGCGTACAAATTGGCAATACTTAATACAACATCTAATAGAATGGCTAATATTTTTAACACCTTATTTGGAAGCAAATTCCCGAAAACAGAGAAATACGAGAACGAAATAAAAGTTTTGGAAAAAGATTTTGAACGCTTTAACAGTCTTGAAAATTCTGAAGATGTAAAGCGTTATTATGAGTTAGACACTCTTGTTCATTCTGGCGATTTTAAACAAACTGTTTCAAAACTAAAAAAAGAACGTTTTAAAGATACTGATGCATTTAAGCAATATAAAAAATTCAAAGAACATAAACGTTCTTCCAATGTAAAACGCTACATCAAGCTTATTAACAAAGGGAAAATAGAAGAGGCTGAAGAACTTAAAGCCACTTCTGAAATACAGACTTTTCTTGAATTAAAAAAAATTGTTGAATCTTCAGAATTTGCTAACCAAAAGGCAGAGATGAATGATAAGAAAAGATTTCAAAAATCTAAAGAATGGCAGCTGATTGAGGAATTCAAATCTTTGAGTAAAAGTGAAGATATTATTTGGTATGTAAAAACCAAAGACCATAATTCATTTAAAGAATTAGGCAAATGGACATTAACATTTGAGGATGATTTCAATGGAACCAAATTGGATAGTTCAAAGTGGATTACCGGGTATTTTTGGGGTAAGGCATTAATGAATGACAACTATGTTCAGGCTAATGAACAGCAGTTTTTTAAAAATGAAAATATTGAATTGCGGGATAGTTGTGCCAGAATTGTTTCTAGAAACGAAGAATGTGAAGGGAAAATATGGGATACTAAATTTGGATTCATTCCTAAAAAATTTGAATTTACATCAGGTTTAATTAGTACGGGACAGAGTTTTCGTCAGCAATTTGGACGATTTGAAGCAAAAATAAAATACAGCCATACAGCTCCTGCTGCCCATACATTTTGGTTGTTATCTGAAAAAATGACTCCACAGGTGAACATTATAAAATCGCCACAAGCCGGAAAAAATAAATTTGAAGCAGGCAATTTTTGGAGTAACGGAAATGAAATTAATCAAAAGATAGAAAAGCTGAAAATACCAGGATCGCCTGATAACTTTTTCATTTATACTTTAGACTGGGCAAAGGATAAGCTGGAATGGAAAATCAATGGAGTTACTGTATATCAGCAAACTTCAAATATTCCTCAAACACCAATGTACCTGACATTGAGCACTCACTTTACGGATGCACCGAAAGCAGAAAAACTGCCAATATCTATGGATATTGATTGGGTTAGATGTTATCAGCAAAATTAGGCGAATCAACCTCTTTTTTGATTGCAATTATATTATTTAAAATATTTCCATAAGGCTGCTTAAAATTTAAGCAGCCTTTTTTATTTTTGCCAAAAATAAATTTTATGTCAGGAAACATATTCTTAATTCCCACAACGCTTGGAGATTCATCAATAGAAAGCGTAATTCCATCAGAGGTTTGCCTATTGTTAAAGCAAATAAAGCATTTTATTGTTGAAGATGTTAGAACAACCCGTCGATATTTAAAGAAAGTTGATAAATCAATAAATATTGATGAATTGACGTTTTATGTATTAAACAAGCATACTTCGGCACAACAAAAGGCAAGCTTTTTAAATGCAGCTAAAAAAGGGAATCATATTGGTATTGTTTCTGAAGCAGGGTGTCCGGGGGTGGCAGATCCGGGAGCCGAAATGGTTTCTATGGCACATCAGCAAAACCTTAGGGTGATTCCACTTGTTGGACCGTCTTCTATCCTACTTTCACTAATGGCTTCAGGTATGAATGGACAAAGTTTTGCCTTTCATGGATATATTCCAATCAAATCAGGAGATAGGGCAAAAGCGATTAAGCACCTTGAAGGAATTTCTATTCGAGAAAAGCAAACACAAATTTTTATTGAAGCACCTTATAGAAACAACCATTTACTTAAAGATATTCTATCTACATGCAGTCCAAAGACAAAAGTTTGTGTTGCCTGTGATATTACACTTGAAACTGAATTTATAAAGACGAAAACAGTAGCACAGTGGCAAGGCCAATTACCAGAATTACATAAACGCCCTACTATTTTTTTAATACAGGGATAAAGAAGATAAACTATGAAAAAACAAGAAAGGCAATCCTGTAAAGAACTGCCTTTCTTATAATATAAAATCAATTTGCTATTTCAATTTGCTTTAGGCAAACTAAAGTAAAATTCCGCACCTCCTTCAGAGGCGTTTTTTACAGATACTTCTCCCTTATGGGCATTGATGGCATGTTTTACTATAGCTAAACCTAAACCTGTACCACCGCTTTTGCGTGATCGTCCAGCATCAACCCTGTAAAATCTTTCAAAAATTCTTGACAAATGCTCTTCCGGAATACCAACACCATTATCAATCACTGAAAAATAGTAAAATTCATCATCTTCATGATACATATCTATATTAATTTTCACATTCTCTCCAGCATAGGATAATGAATTATCAATTAAATTCTGAAATACAGAAGTAATCAAGGAACCATTACCTTTAACTTTAATATTTTCATCAATACTAAAAAATATCTGTGCATTCTGATCTTTAATTAAGCTTTCGCTATTATTAACCACATCATTTACAATTTTAGAAACCGATAAATCTTCAAAATCAAAATAATCTACCTCTTCTTCAATCCTGTTTAAAACAACGATATCCTCAATTAACGATGTGAGTCTATTGGATTGCAGATAGGCCTTGTCAATAAAATAATCCTTCTTTTCAGTTCCAATATCTTTATTATTTAATATGGTTTCAAGATAGCCCCTGACTGAAGCCACGGGTGTTTTTAATTCATGAGCTATATTAGAAGTCATTTGTTGTTTAAGCAACCTTCTCTTTTCTAGTTTTGTGATATCATTAATAAATATCTCAAAACTTCTATCCTGAAACACAATACATTTAATTTCAAAATAATACCCCCCTTTCTTGATCTTAAACTCAAGTTTTGGAAGATTATTTGGATTAATAATTTCTTTGTTTTTTTCAACGTGTTTCTTTATAAACTTTTGAAGTTCTTTTAATTCTGAAATCTCAAAAATATGTTCCGGATTAATGGATGACTTCTCGGCAATTAAGTTTAAATACTGTACAAAAAAGGTGTTAGTGAGTACTGATTTTTTTTGATTTGAAAAAAAGCCAACTCCTTCATTTAACACAAATAAATGCTTAATCAGTTTTTCCTTTTCTAACGCAAGTGCATTCTTTGTCTCAGTAAGTGTTTTATATATAGAAACTATCTGCTTGCTTATTACTCCCAGCTCATTATTTGGAAATTCATAATCATCTTTAACTGGTTTGTTTTGTTGTAACTGAATAGCAAAATCTTTTAATTTGGTAATGCTATCACTCATCTTTCCGGTTACATAAAGCAATATCAACCATGTAATTACAAATAAAAAACCTATAAATATTAAAAAGAGCCTTTCTGCCTTTAAAAAGTTCTGGATTTTTATATCATACACTACTGCTGCACGAATAAAGTAATTGTTATAACTATGTGCGTAATAATAAAAATCCTGACCGGTAGTTGATGACCGCCTGATGTTAGAACCAACATTTACATCCGAATATTTAGCTTTTTGTACTTCAGGCCTGTTCAAATGGTTTTCCATAGTTTTGTAATCTTCAACAAAACTATCAAATAGTACTTTTCCCTTATCATCAATAATTGTTACACGTGTGTCTTGTGCCGGCACAATCTTCAACAATGAATCTACCAGGTTAATTTGGTGATTAGATATTAAATTGTTTTCGTGTATAAAATTGTTGGTTAATTCAGTTACCGTATTTAGTGTATTTTCCAGCTGTACAATCCTGAATTGCTTTTCGCGGTTATACTGAAATGCAATAAAAGAAGCTGTAATTACAGAAAATATCGAGAAATAGTAAAGAAATAACTTTCTCTTGTAATTAAATTTTAATGACATAGACCAGGTTTTTATGAATGTTAAACTTCAAAATAGTACCCCAATCCTGGACGGTTTTTGAGATACTCTCCATATTGCTTTATTTTTTTTCTGAGACGGGTAATGTTAACGTCAACGGTTCTATCGGTAACAACAACATCATCGCCCCATATTTTGCGTAAAATTTCTTCTCTAGAAAAAACTTTTGTTTGATTTTGGAAAAACAGTTTTAATATTTCAAACTCTTTTTTAGTTAACTCTACCCTGTCGTTGATGATGGTTAAATCTTTTTTTTCGAGATCCAGTACCATATTCTCAACTTGAATTACCTTGGTGTCGATTTCATCCCGAACAACCTTATTTCTTCTTAAAACTACTTTTACACGAGCAATAAGCTCTTTTAAAGAATAAGGTTTACTGATATAATCATCAGCACCAAGATTAAATCCTGTTAGCAAATCGTTTTCGGCACTTTTTGCTGTTAAAAAAATTACCGGCACATCGATTTTTAAGTTTTTGCGTAAAGTATCTATCATTTTAAATCCCGACATCTTCCCCATCATCACATCAAGCAATAATAAGTCAAAAGAGCCCGGATCTTTTTCCATGGCCTCTTCTGCCGAATAGGCTATGTCAGTTTCATACCCTTCACTTTCAAGATTAAATTGCAAAATTTCGCAAAGATCCTCTTCGTCATCTACTATTAAAATTCTTTTCCTTTCCTGTGTCATAAAAATTTTGGAATTTTCACGAATATACGAGAAAATCCAAAATTTTTATTCTTTATCAATATTTTGATGCCTGATATCTCTCCCCTCCTGGGCAAAGATCGATGCTTCTGCTATATGGCTTGCATGGTCGCCTATTCTTTCTATTTTTGAAACAAGACTTTTAAAATTGACCAAATGTAACAAGGCATCCTGCGCTTCTTTTGGGATTTTTGTTTTCTTAATCCCTTTCTTCATAAGCTTCTTGTTCATTTCATCAATTACTTCATCATTTTTTATGGTCCAGATAGCAGAATCCCTATCATCGTTAATAAATGACAACAGTGCCTTTTCAACCATACTGCTACTTGATGTTATCATATTAAAAATCACATCAGAAAGTTCTTCGTATAATGTTGAGTCCTCAATCTTTCTGATATAGTAGACAACTCTTTTTATCAAATCGCCAATTCGCTCCATACTTATTACCATTCGATAACAAGCCATTAATCTGCGCAGTTCGGTAGCTACAGGATGGTGAAGTACAATAGCACTAATAATCTTTTCACTTATCTGAACTTCGTATTGATTTAGATTTTTATCAAACGATTCTATTCGTTTTACGTCTTTTGCCGAAATATTTGTAGTACCCGACTGGGCAATGACTTCCAAATCGCTTAATTGCTTCATCATCAAATCACAATATTCCTTAAAGCTTTTTTCGATATCTTGCAGGGCGTTCTCTTTTTGTAACATTATTTTTCGGTTTTAGTATTTTTTTATGCGTTAACCTAAAAGCAAGAAAGCAATCAACCAAATTTACCAGTTAAATACTCTTCTGTTTTCTTGTTGCGGGGATTTGTAAACATCATATCAGTCTTTCCATATTCAACCAGGTCGCCTAAATACATAAACATTGAATATTCAGAAATACGAGCTGCCTGTGACATATTATGCGTTACCAAAACTATGGTATAATCTTTTTGTAACTCTACCAACAAATCCTCCACTTTAGAGGTTGCAATGGGATCTAATGCTGAAGTAGGCTCATCTAAAAGTATCACATCTGGCTGGAAGGCAATTGAACGTGCAATGCACAAACGTTGCTGTTGTCCACCCGACAAAAATGTTCCTTTTTTATGTAAGGAATCTTTTACTTCATCCCAAAGAGCCACATTGGTTAATGATCTTTCAACAATATCATCACGCTCACTCTTTTTAATCCTTATCCCATTCAATTTATATCCTGCAATAACATTATCATATATACTCATGGTGGGAAAAGGGTTTGGTCTTTGAAACACCATCCCTATTTTTCTACGCAATTGTATCGTATCCATTTTCATGATATTTTCACCATTCAAATAGATTTTTCCTTCAGTTTTAATATCCGGATATAACTCATGCATTCTATTTATGGCTCTCAACATGGTACTTTTACCACATCCCGACGGCCCCATGATTGCAGTAATGGAATTCTTTTTTACAGTAACATTTACATTTTTTACTGCATATTTGCTATCTGATTTATTATAGGCAATGCAAAGATCCTCTACTTTAAGAACCGGATTTTCTATTACATCGATATTCTTGTTCATCTGTAATTATTTAGTATTTCCTGTTTAAAACTTCTTTCTCCTGGCTCCTGTCAATGAATTAGGCTTTACTTTTAGCTGATATTCTTTTTGATATTATATTAAGGGTTAATACAAATCCCATCAAAAACAAAGAAGAACTCCATATCAAATCTACCATATTGGGATCATTATAAAAATCCCATATAAGCAAAGGTACAGCACTTGTTGGCGCTGTTACATCCCAGTTAATCATGGGATTTCCTAATGTTGTCAGCATCAAAGGAGCAGTTTCTCCCAGAATCCGGGAAATGGCTAATAAAACCCCAGTTGACAAACCGCTAATTCCAGAAGGAATAAGAACCTTAATTATTACTTTATAATATGGAACTCCCAGGGCCAAGCCTGCTTCCTTTAGTGTCCCGGGAATCATTTTCATAGTTTCTTCAGTGGATCGTATAATCAATGGAAGCATCATTATAGCCAAAGCAACACTTCCTGCCAGTGCAGAATATCCCTGTGTTATGTTTTTTACCACCCACAAATAAGCAATTAGCCCAAGTACAATAGATGGTACACCTTGAAGAATATCTGATAAATTTCTGATTAAATCAGCATATCTTTTACCCGGATTTTCATATAGAAACAATCCTATAATGATTCCAACAGGAATAGCTATTAATGAAGCCATTAATACTAACAACAAAGTACCTGTAATACCATTTACAATACCCCCTGGTATAATTTCTCCATTGGCCACTGCTGTCATTGCTTCAAATGTGCTGGGTGTAACTGCTGTGAAGAATGAAAAATTGATTTGTCTAAATCCCTTCCAAACCAATTTTCCGATTATCATTACAATTGGAGAAATTGTTATAATTGAAATAACTATTACAGTCCATAAAAATACTTTATCCTTAACAGACCTGTATGTATTGTTCTTTGTTAAATCAATTGAAGATTTTTCTGTACTCATGATGTCTCAGTTCTTTAAGATAATTTCTTAATAATAAACTTCCCAACAAAATTCACCACCCCGGTAATTACAAACAGCAATAAACCAATGGCTATTAAAGCACTCATTTTTAACCCGTCTGCCTCTCCAAATTGGTTTGCAATAACACTGGCCATACTGTTACCTGTGCTAAATAAACCTGTGGGGATAATATTTGCATTTCCTATAAGCATGGTAACTGCCATGGTTTCACCCAGGGCCCTACCAAAAGCCAATATGAAACTTGCAATAATTCCCGAGCGAGCCCCTGGTAGTATTACATTAAAGATTACTTCCATACGTGTTGCCCCTAATGCATAGGCAGCTTCCTTTAGTTCGTTAGGTACCATTGCTATAATTTCGGAACTTAATGATGTAGCGTAAGGGATTATCATTATGGCAAGTATTAATCCTGAAGTAAATATACCATAACCTTGAGGATCAAGACCTAAAGAAACTATAAATGGTCGCAAAGTGTAAAAGCCCCACAAGCCATACACAATTGAGGGTACACCTGCCAGTAAATCAACCATGGAGCTTATTATTGAAGAAAATGCCGATTTCTTAAAATACTCTGCAATAAACAAGGATGTGGAAAAAGCCATTGGAAGACAAATTAGTAAGGCCAAAATTGAAGTGCTCAATGTACCAACTATAAATGGCAAAGCCCCATAGCTTTCCCTTCCCTCCGTGGGATTCCAATCTGTTGAAGTGATAAAGCGCCATCCAAACTTTTCAAATACTGGTACGGCATCTCCCAACAATGAAAAAATCATTCCTCCGGACACCAATAATATTATAAAAGATGAAAATAATAGTACGTATTTAGTAATGGTATCGCTTTTCATATTAAATAAAGTTCTTGTAATATAGTGCTATCGTATTATTCATTAAACAACAAAAATCAGGCTCGTGAAGAACCTGATTTTTGCTATATTTTTATCAATCCCTTCATTTCAACCCCTCTGCTTAATTACTTTAATAAGGCTTCTCCATTATATGTTACTGAACGAAGGATTGTTTTGGCTTGAGTTACAGCTTTCTCAGGTAGTGGTGCATAATTTACTTTTGGAGCAACAGCCTGGGCGTCGGCACTAATCAGCCAATCTAAAAACTCAAGAGTTCCTAAAGCTTGTGCTTTTGAACGACCGTTATATGCCTGATCTTTGTATAGAATTAACCAGGTAAATCCACTAATAGGATATGCGTTGGCATCATTCGAATTGGTAAGCATCACACGTGTATCTGCCGGCATGGCACCTTGTGCTGCAGCACTGATTGACTCGATAGATGGTTCAATATAGTTTCCTGCAGCATTTTTCAATAAAGCAACTGGAATTTTCTGAGCAAAAGCATATTCACTTCCGATATATCCAATAGATCCCTCAGTTGATTTAATAGTACCAGCTACACCAGGGTTTCCTTTGGCACCAATACCTACAGGCCATTGTAATGATTTTCCCTTTCCAACTTTATCAGCCCATTTTGAAGATATCTTACTCATGTAATCACTAAAAATATAAGTGGTTCCACTACCATCTGAACGATGAACAAATGTTATGGCTTGGTCTGGCAGGTTCAAGCCTGCATTGTTTGCCGTAATTTTACTGTCATTCCACTTAGTGATTTCACCCATGAATATACCTTCCAATAATTCATCAGTTAATTTTAATCCTTCTACACCCGGTAGGTTGTAAGCAATTACCACAGCTCCCAAACAAGTAGGGATATGAACTATTTCTGAAGGCATAGCAGCCATTTTTTCATCTGATAAATAAGCATCAGTAGCACCAAAGTCAACAACTTTATCTTTAAGGCTTTTGATACCACCGCCAGAACCAATTCCTCCATAAGTTACCAACACTCCTTTTTCCTTAATGTAGTTTTTAATAACCATATTATAATATGGCATAGGGAATGTTGCACCTGCAGCAGCTATGGTTACATTTTTGCTTGAACTATCTGCACTTTTTTGTTTACCGTTTTGACATGAAGCAAAAACTACTCCTATCAAAAGTACTACTAATAACTTTTTCATCTTTTTTAAAAAATTAATTTAGGTATAATTTTATTATAAAATTATATTAGAACTGAAATTCCATTTGTATTCTTGTTATTAATTCATTTTGATTTGTAGGCATATCTCTATAAGTAACATCTCCTTGTACTTTAAAATTATGACCAATGATATACTTACTTATTGCAAATGTGTAATCAGTTATTTCTTTATGATATTTAACTTCATTCGGCTTTGTAAATGCATAACGACCCGAAAACTCCCAGTTGTTTTTGAAAACATATCCTGTTTGTATATTTGCTCCATATCCAGTATAATATGCATCTACTATGCTGCCACTGTTATCATAAACAAACTCGTTATCATCGTCAGTAACAGATCTTGTTCCTGCTTCTAACATTAATGAATATCCTCTATATTTCAGAAGAAAATCTCCCCCAATATTTAACAAATCAGCTTCTCCCCCAATATTTGAACCTACCTGTCCTCTATCTTTATATGCATCTTTATTAAAATTTGCATAACAAGCAAAAGCAACTTTGGGAGTTTCTTCTCTACTTAAATCACCAGATTTGTAATGTCCTTTTGATTTAAACTCTCCTAAAGGAAGCACTTCTAATTTTCCGGTCAAGCTTATTCCTGGTGCAAAATCATTATCAGTAATTCCGCTACCAGAACTTACAGCCCACCTATCGTAAACAAGAGCTTTGCCTAATTTGAATTTATGATGTATCTGAAGACCTGCATCTCTGTCTAAAGTGTAATATTTGTTAAATACTGAACGGTCAGCCATCTGAAGGTTTGCTGATGAAACAATTCGCTCTCTATTTCCAGGTAATTTTCCTTGGCCAAACCATATTTCAAAATTATTCATTTTATACTTCACCAATGCATCTCTCACATAACCTCCTGCTACGTCATATTCTATTTTATACATCAGGTTTTCATTGAGGAAAGTTCCGTCAAATTTTATTCGAGCACGTTTTACAAAAGCTTTATTTTCAAAAGTTGTTTCTGGTGAAGAATGATAAACTCCATCTTTATCAGTATATGATGAACCTAATGTATTGTTGAATTCCCACCTTGTCTGTATTCTTGTAGTAAGTTTAAGGGTGAAAAGATTATCGTCAGTTTGTAAACGAATTCCCTTTCCTACTTTTGCTGACAAATCCGTTTGTGCAGTAATGCCAGTAATACAAAAAAACATTATTAATGTGCTTAAAAATGCAATTCTTCTCATTTTTTCCTGTGTTTAATATTTATTTATAAATTTTCCTTTTTCCCAATGCAAACATACAGTTGTGTTATTACACCATGGTTAAACAGATGTTACATTCCTGTTACATTTTTCTTAATCCGTAACATTTTCTTTCTTTGCAGTAAAAAAAAGCCATCTATGTCACATACAATAAGAACTCTTACAATATCCTCTCAAGGTTCACTTATAGATGAAAGGGGAAGCAAACATACACCTCCTGCAAATTGGTCCTTTTTGCCTGCGGGAGATGCTGGTATTACACGAAAGGTGACTTCAAAAGGGATTTATTGGAAAGTTGTATTTAAAAAAGGCAGGAGAACTATGTCAAAAGGCGTTTGGGCTCCTATGCAGAATATTGACATAGCAATAAAAGAAGTTCAGGCTAAAAGAAATACTGCAGAATATCAAAAACAGAAAATATACAATCAACAAAGAAGAGATAAGCAGCAGCAGGAATATGAGGGCGAATTTTGTAGACAAGTAGAAATATTTTTAAACTTTCACCCCCAATACCAACTTATTGCCAAAACTGTTGCCATTCTTGTAACAAAGCATGCTATCCCGGTAGGTAGTGGTACGGTTGCAAGGACAGCCATGATACCTATTGAAGAAAGGGCCGGCAAAGCTGTAGTTGCTTGGATGCGCCACCAGACAACTGGTTATGATGATATGCATATTCCGAAAATAAAAGGTGAAAGAAGAAATGTAAGGCGTAACCTGGCTCATAAATCAATTAGTACTCTGGAAGTGTACCGTAAAGGAATAGCAATTCCAGGCAGCTGCCCATTAAAAAGAGCGTTGGAAAAGTTGACACAGGCCAAATAACTATTTTTTCTTTTTATAAAAAGAAACAAAGTATAACAATCTACGTACAAGCTACTTTCCACATAATGGAACTGTGTTTATAATAATTTATACAGTACAATTGTACAGATAATTATAAATATCTAAATTAGTAAATGATAGTATAGTTGGTAATTGAAGAAATAGGTATGTGCTTCAATGAATATTTCAGGATATTTTATTGTGTATACATATTATTTTTCATAACTAACCAATACTATTATGAACAAAAAACTTAACAACCCCGAATTTAGATCTTTGATCAAATCTGTTAATTCATCTATCAAAGTAAAAACAAATCTCATTCTTGCTTCTATTTTGTGCCTAATCACAATTGTTTTATGTTCCACTTTATATTATACCCTGAGCAATGAAATAGAAAAATCTACCCGGGATAATATGAGTAGTCACTTAAATGATTTAGCAAGGATACTCGAAGGGCAAATTAGTGCAAAGCAAAATAAAGTTAATATAGCCATTAATTTTGCAGATAAACTCTTTTCAGAATGTGGAACCATTCAGGTAAAAGATGAAGTTATCAGTGTGAGTGGAATAAATCAAATAACAAAAAAAGAAAAACAATATAATATTCCTAAATGGACTTTTGGGGATAAAGAAATATATAAAAACTATAGTCTTGTTGATACCATACAGCGTTTAACGGGCGAAACGGCAACCATATTTCAGCGAATTGAAGATGGTTACTTACGTATTTCAACCAATGTTGTAAAATTGGATGGTACAAGGGCTGTGGGAACGTTTATTCCTAATGACTCTGAGGTTATTAAAACAATTGAAAAAGGCAATACCTTTTATGGCCGCGCCTTTGTTGTTAATGATTGGTATCTTACTGCATATAAGCCTTTGTATGTAAATAATGAAATACAAGGTATTTTATATGTAGGCGTAAAAGAAAAGGATTACGGGTTTATAAAAGAAATTTTCTCTCAAAAAAAATTCTACGAAAATGGTTACCCATTTATTGTTGATGAGAATGGCACATTTATAATTCACCCCACCAAAGAGAACGAAAACTACAAAAAAGCGCAGTTTTTTAAACAGTTAAGCATTAAAAATGGCGAAATTGGAAGAACTGAATACATATGGCCTGAAAACAGCCAGGGTAAAAAAAAGATACAATACTATAAATACTTTGATCCATACAAATGTTTTGTAAGTACTTCTATTTATAAATCAGATATGTATGCGGGGTTAAATAAGCTTCTTTTATACACAACCATATTAATTTTTGCTTCGTCTATACTCATTTTCATTGGAATAAGCAGGTTTTTATCACCAATCATAAAGCAATTAAGAATAATGGCTACTAATGCACAATTGGTTTCAGAAGGGAAACTGACATTAAATATCCATTCCAAACGCAGTGACGAACTAGGAAAATTGGCAGTGGCTCTAAATAATATGATCATTAAACTCCGTCAGGTAGTTAATGAAATTGCTTCGGGAGCGCAGCAACTCAATGCTTGTGGACTACAGGTTGACAGCACGTCGCAAGATATTTCACAGGGAGCTAACGAACAAGCTTCCTCTATCGAGGAAGTTTCTTCAACAATGGAGGAAATATCATCAAATATTGTACAAAACACAGCCAACGCAGATGAAACACATCAGATATCAAAAATGGTTGCTGAAGAAATCAAAATTGTAAATAAAAAGGCCATGGATGCCAGAGATATAAGCAAAATAATATCCGGCAAAATAAAAGCTATTAATGATATTGCTTTCCAAACCAACATACTATCCCTTAATGCAGCTATTGAAGCTGCCAAGGCCGGAGAGCATGGAAGGGGATTTGGTGTAGTGGCTGATCAGGTCAGGAAACTGGCCGAAAGTAGCAAGGATACAGCAAATGAAATAATCAAATTGGTAAAACAAAGTGTTGAAATGACAGAAAGTGCCGGCAAGAGCCTGCAGGACTTGATTCCCAATATTGAAAAAACCAACACCCTGGTACAAGAAATAACCGCTGCAGGTAAAGAACTGGAATTTGGTGTGACTCAAATAAATAGTTCGCTACAGCAAATAAATGTAGCCACTGTTCAAAATGCAGCAGGTAGCGAACAGCTCGCCTCCGGAGCAAAAGATCTATCCAGCCAATCAGATAGTTTAATGCAATTAATTTCATTTTTTATAACTGATGAAAAATATGCTCAATCCCGCAAGGAAATATCTGCCAGTGATATGATAAATTTCAATCAAAAAACAATGGTCGCCAATGACCCAACCACCAAGGAAAAACCGGAAATTTCAATTAACCTGCAGCAAGAAAAAGATATGGTTGATGAGTATGATCAATTTTAATACGAAATTATCTTTTGACTTTACAAATCCTTTTTTGTAAATTATAAATATAATTTCCCATTTAAAATCATTTATCATGAAAAGAAACATTCTAATACTAATAACTTTTTTAGTAGGCCTGCTTATATTTAGTGCATGTCAAAGCAAGCCACACATCGGTTTATTAGTAGATAACCTTCAACAAGAAAGGTGGAAAAAGGACATGGCTCTATTTGAAGAAAAGGTAAAGGAACTAGGCGGGACCTCTGAGGTTAGAATTGCTGATTCAGACCCGGACAAACAGCTGGAACAAGCCAAAGAACTAATAGAAAACGGAGTAGAAGTTTTGGTAGTAATACCTGTAAACCAAACAAAAGCATGTGATATAGTTAATTACGCACACAAAAACTATGTCCCTGTTATTTCGTACGACCGTTTAATTAAAGATTGCAACCTGGATTACTATGTTTCAACAGACAATATCGCCATAGGTGAAATGCAAGCAGAATACCTTACTAAAATTAAACCCTCAGGAAACTATGGTATTATTGGGGGATCAAAGGTAGATAACAATGCTTATCTTCTTAATTTAGGCCAACTTAATATTCTGCAACCACTCATTGAAAAAGGAGATATAAATATAGTATTTAGTCAGTTCACCAATTCATGGTCTCTCCATGAAGGATACGAAATTATAAATGAATTTATCACAAAGAATGCAGATATTCAACTGGATGCCATAATTGCAGGGAATGACGCACTTGCAGCAGGAGCCATCAGTGCCTTAAAAGAACACAATTTAGATGGTGATGTACTCATTGCCGGACAAGATGCTGACATTGCTGCCATTCGTAGTATTGTTGCCGGAGATCAAACAATGACTGTATACAAACCAATAGAGGCTATGGCATATACTGCAGCAGATGCTGCCATTAAAATTTCAAAAGGGATTGCTCCATCAAATATGAATATCACCGTTCATAATGGAAAAAGGTTAGTGCCTGCGATCCTGCTTAAAGCGCAAATTGTTCACAAACAAAATATTGATCTGACCGTTATTTCAGAAGGCTTTATTGAAGAAACAGAATTGGAAAAAAACGGAAAAACAAAATAGATTTTTAAGATATTGAATGTATTGGGTTAATACACTTTAAGGTAAGTAGCAAAACAATAGCTGTGAAACAAGAATGATGGGAATAAATAAGTAGGATTATATTTTGGGATGTATATTGCTACTTACCTTTTTATTATTTACTATTTTCGTGATAAAATAGTAAAACATGTCTAAACTCAAAATATACAAGGCTTCTGCCGGATCAGGAAAAACCTATACACTAACCAAAGAATATCTTTTTCTACTTTTTAACAACCCCACCAATTACGCACACACTCTGGCAGTAACATTTACAAACAAAGCTACTGCTGAAATGAAAAGCAGGATACTTGAAAAGCTGTATGAAATTTCCACAAAAAAATCAAACGACTATGTTGATGACCTCATGTGTGAATTTGATATTAGTGAAGCACAAGTAAGACAGAGGTCTAAGGTACTGCTTAGCTATTTATTACACGATTTCTCTAACTTTTCAGTAAGTACCATTGATAGTTTCTTTCAAAAGATTATCCGTTCTTTTGCCAGGGAAGCCGGATTGGAGAGTGGTTTCAAAATAGAATTAAATGGCCCTAAAATCCTTCAAAAAGCCATTGATCACTTATTGCTTAAAATAGATCTGCCGGAAAATATTTACCTTAAAAATTGGCTGATCCAATTTGCAGAACAAAAACTTAATCAAGGAAAAAACTGGAATCTAAGCAATGACCTGAATAAGCTGGGAACTGAGATATTTAATGAATTGTTTCAGATTGAAAGCAGGGAAATTTTGCTGACAATTAGTAATAAAGACTGGATGCAAAATTATCTAAAAAATATCCAGGAGATTATAATTTCATTTGAAGATCGCTTAAAATCTATTGGAGATGAAGGATTTAAAGCTATTTTAAAGTCCGGATTATCATATGATGATTTTACTGGAAAAAGCAGGACTCCTGTAAAGTACTTTGAAAAACTAAAGGCAGTAGATAATTTGGAACCCGGTGCTACCCTCCTCAAAATTATTGATGAACCAGAAAAATGGGGACGAAAGGACAATGCAGATAGTACCAACAGGCAGATAACAGAGTTGTTTCCCTTATTAAACAAAATGATAAAACAAGCTCTGGTTATAGTAGAGCAAGATCTTGAAATCTACTCTACTGCAAAAGTGATCAGTCAAAATTATTTTGCACTTGGTATTATTGCTGATATTGCCAATGAAGTTCAAAATATTTGTCGCGAAGAAAATATGTTTTTGATTTCGGATTCTTCCCATTTCCTAAATAAGATAATTGACCAGAATGACACACCATTTATATATGAAAAAATAGGCTCCCGATATAACAACTTTATGATAGATGAGTTCCAGGACACATCTAAATTGCAATGGTTAAATTTTAAACCTTTAGTTGAAAATTCCCTGTCAAATGGAGAAACAAGCCTTATTGTAGGGGATGTAAAACAATCCATTTATCGTTGGCGTAATTCGGACTGGAACCTATTGGATCATCAGATTTCACTTGACTTTATCAATCACGGAAACGATGAAAAAACGCTAGATACCAACTGGCGTAGTTTTTCAAATATTATCAAATATAACAATACGGTATTTTTGGCTGCCGCGAAGTATATACAAGCCGACTTAAATAACAGTTTAGTACAGTCAATAAAAAATCCAGAAAAGCAAGATCTATACAAAAACAAAATTTTAAATGCATATTCCGATATCATCCAGAAAATACCCATAAGCAAACCTGATGATAAAGGATATATTCTCTCTAAGTTTTTCACATCTACAAAAGAAGCAAGCTATGATGAACAAATGCTACAGGAATTGGTAACAAAAATTGAAGAATTGTTGTCCAAAGGATATTCCTATTCTGATATTTGCATTCTTGTTCGAAAAAAAGGAGAAGGAGAAATCATTGCAAATGCATTGCTTTCAGGAAATTATTCACAAAATAGTAATATCATTCCGGTTGTTTCAAACGAATCATTATTTCTGTCCAGTTCAGCAGCTATTAATTTTATAATGGCACAGGTGATGTTTCTGCAAAACCCAGGTAATGCCATTCTAAAGGCTGAAATGGTACTTAACAAGCAGTTATTGACAAATTCAGTCAACGACAGACACCTTGAAATTGGAAACTATTTTAGCGATAATCTATTTGATAGTTATTTAGATTCAGATATTGCCTGGATTGAAGAACTCCTGACCAAAAAGCAAAAGCCTCTATTGGAATTAATCGAACTATTAGCAAACCAATTACCCGAAAAAGTAAAAGAGGAACAAGGAGTTTTTATACAATCATTTATAAATTGCACAAACCAGTTTATTAAAGATAACTACCCGGATTTGTCTGCTTTTATTGAATGGTGGAAGGACAAAGGAAAGTCAGAAGCAATAGCAGTACCAGATGATCAGGATGCCATAAAAATAATGACCATACACAAATCAAAAGGACTCGAATTTAAAACTGTTATTATTCCATATTGCAACTGGAAACTTGATGCAGAAATTACAAGTAACATTATCTGGTGCAGGCCTCAAATGGCCCCTTTTGATGATATAAAACTACTTCCTGTAACGTACAATAAAAAACTTGAGAAAACTATTTTTAAAGAGGAGTATTTCGACGAGAAACTTTACCAATACGTAGATAGTATAAATTTATTATATGTAGCCTTTACCAGAAGTTGTGAAACCTTGATAACCTATGGACCATCACCTTCAAAAAACAATAAAGGATTAAAAACAGTTTCAGACCTTTTACATTATACCTACACATCAAATACTTTAGAATACAGCATACGTAAACACATTAACCTATCAGAAGGTTGGCAGGAAGAAGACAATAAATTTGAATTTGGTGAGATACCTGTCTGTAACATTGATGAACAAACAACAGAGGCGGTAACAGGAGAAATACTAAAGCCATTTTCTAACAATATCTTGAATAACGATTTTATTGCCATAAAAACTGAAGGTAACGAGTTTTTTTCTAAAGATGTTAAAAAAAGCAGGATCAATTTTGGAAAAATAATGCATGAAGTTTTTGAAAATATCCATTCTGAAAATGACATAGATAACGCCCTAAATAAATTAATGTTTGAAGGCAAAATAGCCACTGATGAAAAAAATAATCTCGGCAAAAAGATAAGGGAACTTATTAACCAAAAAGAAACAAAAGAATGGTATATGCCTTCAAATATGGTTAGAACTGAAAATACTATTATTAGTCCTTCTGGAACATACAGGCCTGACCGTGTTGTAAATTTGGATAATGAAATACATGTGATAGATTATAAGTTTGGAGAGAAAGAAGATTTAAAATACGAACATCAGGTTATTCAATATATACGACAGATTAAACTTATGGAAAAAAAACAAATAAGGGGGTTTATTTGGTATGTAACACTAGAAAAAATTACGGAAGTAACCCCAGCAGCAATTCAGGGAAATTTATTTTAAAAATCCATTGATATTGTTTCAATTACCAAATAAAAACTGTACTTTTGCGCTCGATTGTACAATCTGCATGTAATCTCTTATTGAACAATTAGTTCACGTAATATTGCATGTATTTGTTAAATGCAAAAGATTTTTAAAAATGGATTTTATTAAAATTGCCGAAGAAGCATTTAAGACTGAAACAAGTGAGATTCCATCATTTGGAGCAGGAGACACTATCTCTGTATCTTATAAGATTAAAGAGGGAAACAAGGAGCGTATTCAGGTTTTTAAAGGTGTTGTAATTCAGATTAAAGGTGCAGGTACTGCTAAAATGTTAACTGTTAGGAAAATGTCAGGAAACCAAGGTGTTGAAAGAATTTTTCCTTTAAATTCACCTTTTATCGAAAAAATTGAAGTAAACCGTTATGGTAAAGTACGGAGAAAACGTATTTTCTATCTTCGCGGTCTTACTGGTAAAAAAGCCAGAATCAAAGAGAGAAGAATGTAAGAAAACTCTCCATACAAAAAACCTCTGTATTTTCAAATACAGAGGTTTTTTTGTATATAAAACAATGGATTAGCAATCTTTTATCATCTTTTTCAATACAAATGCTTCTTAAGCTTTTTATATTCGTGCTCAAAATTTGGAGTAAAAAAGTGCTTACCAAAATTTTCTTCCAATTCATTCTCACTCCAAAATTTACCTTGCTCAACCTCTTCCCCATCAGGATTTAAATCATGATTGATTGTTGTAGTAAATACAAATACCAATTCCCTCTCCATTTCGCTTTCCCAAACATATACACCAAGTGATCTTGCTTCAAAATCGAGCAAACCAATTTCTTCTGCAGCCTCTCGCTTCAATGACACTTCAATAAGTTCTTCTGCAGCAACATGTCCTCCCACTGCCGTATCCCATTTATTTGGCTGTACTAACTTGTGAGCTGGGCGTTTTTGTAAATACAACTCTCCATCTGTATTAAATACATGCAAATGAACCACGGGATGTAAAATCTTTGAGCCATTATGTGCTATACTTCGTGGCATTTTCCCCAAAACCCTAGCTTCTTTATCAACAATAGGTAACCACTCCTCTTGTTGGTGTTTTCGGTTCTTTCTTTTTTTATTATATACCTCAAAAACAAAATATATCCCAAACAAAACATAGAAACCAGGACCACTAATGGCTATCCAAGTTTCTTTGCTCATCAATATTGCAGAAGCAAAGACCAAGATAGTGTGTATTGTAAATATCCAAAACAAAGCTTTTATGCTCTGAACAAATTCATATTGCTGCCAGGGATTTATGTCAATGCCTTTCATATAACGACCTCCCATTGCCATCATAACATTATACTTTCCATAGGCAGAAATACCAAGAAGCACACTAAATATAACCCCTATTACACCAGGCTTTAGTTTAAAAAATAAATCATTATCAAGGAGTAAGGATATCCCGCCCATAGCAACCAACAATCCAACGTCAAACAAAATAAATTTATCGGGTTTCTGCTTTTTAATTATTCTATAGGCTATTTCAGATAGTCCAAAGCCAATTGCAACAATCAACCCCTCTTTAGTGCCCCAAACACCATCCACTACTACAAATACAATTAAGGGTGCCAAGCCCGGCAGTAGTTTTTTTATTAATTCCAATTGATTCATACCAATATATATTAGCAAATTTTCATAAAAATGGGTGAAATTGATCTCTCAAAATCACCCAAAATTGATTTTCCTATAAATAGAGCAACTACTTAATATCTACAACCATTTCATATTGCATTGGATGTCTTTCTGTTTTCAATTCTGATGCCACACGCTTTGGTAAAGCTTTAACACCTTTTAAGGATTCTTTTGCCTTACTTGTACCCCAAATCATATCAAGGGCAGCTGCTGTTAATACCTCATTCTCATCGCCCAGGGCGTAGCTATAATTGTCATACATCTTTTCATCAGGAATTAATCCCTGAGTATAATCAATATTATTGGTTTTGTTTTCGGAACGCATGATTATAGGTTGAATGGCCCAATTATGATCCTTCTGGTTGTTATCGTCATCAATAGTTATAGATGCATAATATTTTCCATGCGTTTGCTCTCCAATTTGTATAACCTCCATATACGGCATTAAAGAATACATTACCATTTCACTGGCTGACGCGGTGCCACTGGTTGTGAGAACATATAACCTACCTAAATTCAAATTATTTTCATCTAGCTCGAAATAATCTTCATTCCACCCCTCTTCTGTCTCTGGATCATTATTAAAATAATCATTTAAGAAATCATTATACGATATCCTGATAAATATATCCCCATTAATTGATGCGGGGCCAATCATCCCTGCCAATAGTTTTGCTGTAGCGACAGATCCTCCTCCATTATACCGTAAATCCAGAATTAAATCCGAAATCCCTTCGCTCTTAAAATTGGCAAACACAGCTTTTAAATCATCATCAAACTCATTAATAAATGATGTATAAGCTAAATATCCAACTTTATGACCATTGTCTTCAAATATATTTGTGGTAAGAATAGGGTTTATCTGAAGTTCCTCTGCCAGCAAGCTGACTGACGGCGTAAGATCTTCAAAAACATCATTAACCAGTTCTCCTTTACCAACTACCAACTCCTCTTCATTATACAGATCCCTGTAATTATTTATTGTTAATGACTCTCCGTTGACTTTAATTATTATATCCCCCCTGGTAAGTCCTGCTTTATCAGCTGGGCTATCAGGTTCTACATACTGTATTATTGCAACAACATCTGTGGTGTTATTTTCATATGCATAATAGAATTGTAATGAATATCCCATTTCTTTTACTATTCCTGCAAAATAGTTTGATAATTCCTGAGCATCATCAGTAATAAAAGACCATCTATCTACATCGTCATATATCAATTCATAAAAATAATCCTCAGGATCTTCCTGGTGAGCAGGATCTAATTCTGGCATAAGATCATTCCATAAATAGTATATTTCCATGTTTTCATTGATGAAAGTATTGATTTTTAGAAAATCCTTCTCTTCTTTATCATCTTCACACGAAGCAAAAAATAAGACTATGGGTAAAACCACAAAAAAGTAATAAGACAATCTTTTCATAATGTGTATATGAGATTAATAAAATTAGGAATTTGAAAGATAGCAAAAAGGCTGCCATAAATGACAGCCTCTCATATTATTCTGGAATAATTATTACAATACTTCGTGAAGCTTTTATGAGTAACCGATAATTTTTAGGTCGCTAACATGTATTTTAATAGCACAATTAAATGAGCACATTACAAGTTAAGCTCTTATCTTTTATCTAAAACCTAACGATCTGTTTTTTTTTTT
>NZ_JAPDPI010000159.1 GCF_026013615.1 Plebeiibacterium marinum | reverse complement strand
CCTTCTGAATCACATACTTCATACACAAAACTATCTTCTCCAATAAAATCTTTATCTGGAGTGTAAGTATAAGTGCCATCAGCATTGATAACCAATTCTCCATTTGAAGGTTCGCTGACTGGTGTTGTATTAATGGTTAACTCGTCACCGTCCGCATCACTATCGTTTGATAAAATTGAATTACCATTTAATACGCTGTTTTCATCTACACTTGCAACATCATCAGTGGCAACCGGTGCATTATTATCAGCAATAGCATTGATAGTAATAACTACAGTAGCCTGATCGCAAGCTCCTTCTGAATCACATACTTCATACACAAAACTATCTTCTCCAATAAAATCTTTATCTGGAGTGTAAGTATAAGTGCCATC
>NZ_JAPDPI010000158.1 GCF_026013615.1 Plebeiibacterium marinum | reverse complement strand
AAATAAGAGCTGCAAAAAATGGGGCAGCTTTTTTACGTTACCATCTGATTTTAAATTATGACAGTAGAATTTCTACTGAAGTTACCATTGAAGACAAAACAGCCGTGGAGCAAATGCGACTGATACAACAGCTTGACGATGACGAAAAGCAATCCATTTTTAAACTGATTGATAAAATGCTTACCAATAAAAATTCAAAGACTTCTTTAATAAAAATATTGCAGCGCTGTAAGCAGTTTACATACTACGGCATAAAACAAAAGCCGCACTTTAAAAATGTGGCTTTTGTTTTATTTACAGGCCAGAGGCCTTGGTTAATACGACATAGCGAGACGCTATGCCGAGCCGTTTTCTTACTTAATCGCTACGATCAGC
>NZ_JAPDPI010000157.1 GCF_026013615.1 Plebeiibacterium marinum | reverse complement strand
GTATATGTTCCTGCACTAATGGCGTCATAATCCTTAACATTGGAATTTGAGGTGCCATCATCAGCCACACTTAACAAACGGTTACTTTGATTGTTGTTTTCGTAGGTATAAGTCAGCTCGTCAACCTTGATTCCCCTGAAGTAACGGTTCAGTTTTTTAATGTTTCCGTTGGCGTCGTAATCCGGAACAGACATGGAATATTTACCCGTTCCACTTTCCAGCGTCAGGCCTTCACCGTAATGGGCATCAGTTAAACGGTTTAAACCATCATAAATAAAACTATATCCGCGGGTTGGAACATCATCACCTTCGGTTTTCCATAACATGGCAGATATATTACCGTTGTATTGAGGAGTGGTGTTGCTCAGATTATCGG
>NZ_JAPDPI010000156.1 GCF_026013615.1 Plebeiibacterium marinum | reverse complement strand
GTATATGTTCCTGCACTAATGGCGTCATAATCCTTAACATTGGAATTTGAGGTGCCATCATCAGCCACACTTAACAAACGGTTACTTTGATTGTTATTTTCGTAGGTGTAAGTCAGCTCGTCAACCTTGATTCCCCTGAAATATCGGTTTAGTTTTTTAATGTTTCCGTTGGCGTCGTAATCCGGAACTGACATGGAATATTTGCCCGTTCCACTTTCCAGTGTCAAGCCTTCACCGTAATGGGCATCAGTTAAACGGTTTAAACCATCATAACCAAAACCATATCCGCGGGTTGGAACATCATCACCTTCGGTTTTCCATAACATGGCAGATATATTACCGTTGTATTGAGGAGTGGTGTTGCTCAGATTATCGG
>NZ_JAPDPI010000155.1 GCF_026013615.1 Plebeiibacterium marinum | reverse complement strand
GTATTGTCGCCATTTTTTACAGGTATGGCACGGCCTTCTTCGGTGCTAAAAAAGCTTTTTTGTCCATCGGTATACACCAGGTTGGCAATATAATCTGTTGTTTTATAAGTAGTACCATTTTTTACATATTTGGCCAGCTTGTTGCCAACTGCATCGTAATGGTAAAAAACTCTATTGTCAGCATTAACAGAAACCTCTTGAGGTAAGTTTAAATGATTGTATTTAATCAGGTTTTCAGAATCTTTTGAAGGGTCGTGTGTCATATTCCCATTGTTATCATAAGTATATGTTCCTGCACTAATGGCGTCATAATCCTTAACATTGGAATTTGAGGTGCCATCATCAGCCACACTTAACAAACGGTTACTTTGATTGTT
>NZ_JAPDPI010000154.1 GCF_026013615.1 Plebeiibacterium marinum | reverse complement strand
AACAATCAAAGTAACCGTTTGTTAAGTGTGGCTGATGATGGCACCTCAAATTCCAATGTTAAGGATTATGACGCCATTAGTGCAGGAACATATACCTATGATAGCAATGGGAATATGACACATGCCCCTTCAAAAGATTCCGAAAACCTGATTAAATACAATCATTTAAACTTACCTCAGGAGGTTTCTGTTAATGCTGACAATAGAGTTTTTTACCATTACGATGCAGCTGGCAACAAGTTGGCCAAATATGTAAAAAATGGTACTACTTATAAAACAACCGATTATATTGCCAACCTGGTGTATACCGATGGACAAAAAAGCTTTTTTAGCACCGAAGAAGGCCGTGCCATACCTGTAAAAAATGGCGACAATAC
>NZ_JAPDPI010000153.1 GCF_026013615.1 Plebeiibacterium marinum | reverse complement strand
CATGTTACTTTTAAATGGTGCAACAGAAAAGAGAACTACAAAACCCAGACGCAGACCATTACTGGCGTTGAATTCCTGAAAAGATTTATCGAACATATCGTCCCTCCTCAGTTCAGAAGGATCAGGCATCTGGGATTTTTAAGTTCCAGGAACAAAACCAGCAGTTTGGAACTTCTACGTAAAGATTTAAATGTACCGATTAATACCAATAAGCTTTCCAGAGCTCAGGTATTGGAAATGAAGTTTGGTAAACGCTCCCTGCTCAATTGTAAAGACTGTGGTGGTGAGTTGGCCTTGATACTATCCTATCCCGGTAAAAGAGCTCCTCCCCATTGCTAAACAACCTCTGTACCATTTATTATTCAGCAACAAATCATACA
>NZ_JAPDPI010000152.1 GCF_026013615.1 Plebeiibacterium marinum | reverse complement strand
TTGATTTATCACGGGAGGGTCGGGGGTTCGACTCCCTCATCGCCCACAAAGCCTTGCAAATTTTTGCGAGGCTTTTTTTATTTCACAAAACTCAATATCCTTTGTATTCAATGATCAATTAACAATGAACAATGAGTTCGGGATTGATCATTGTTATTGCTTTAGAATAGAATCTTTATTAATAATAAATTTAAAGCTCAAGCCTTCGACTTCACAACAAGGGGCATCGCCCCTTGAAAATTCCAAGCTGTAAATCTCAGGCTATAAGTCTGAAACTATCTCCAAAAATTATTTTAGACAAAGGATAGTTTTTTGACATTCGAAACAGAATATGCACATGATCTTCAACTGAATTGGAAATAATACATGAAGAATCGTAAT
>NZ_JAPDPI010000151.1 GCF_026013615.1 Plebeiibacterium marinum | reverse complement strand
TATTACCAGGCCGTGAACGGAGAGCTTTACCTCATCAACAACAAAGAGAGCAGGGCATTGTTGCTGGCAACAGTGGACATGCCGTAGTAGTAAAAACAACTTTTAAAGCAGCATAGACATGGAGCAGTTTCATCAGGATGGCAAGGTAGGATTTTTGGGGGGATGTGTAATCGCGGCGTTCAAGAGCTTTACTCTGGACAGTTTTGTTGAAACTGTGGTTTATGCTGCCTTGGGAACAGCGGTAAGTTTCTTTGTTTCGATGTTGCTGAGATATTTAGTGGGCAAGATGAAAAGTAGATAGGGTGGTTACCTATTGTATGGTTGTGGTCATGGAGGCCCTTGCGAAGATGCAGGGGCCTTTTTTAATGGCTTTCAAAAGCCAGTGCCAT
>NZ_JAPDPI010000150.1 GCF_026013615.1 Plebeiibacterium marinum | reverse complement strand
GCAGCAATGGTTGAAAAAGCAAAATCAGGACACCCGGGCGGCGCCATGGGAGGAGCAGATTTTATTAACATTCTTTATTCTGAGTACCTTAACTATGATCCTAGCGACAGGAACTGGGTGAACAGGGACCGTTTCTTTTTGGATCCGGGTCATATGTCGCCAATGTTGTATGCGCAGTTGGCATTAACAGGTGCTTATACCCTGGAAGAGTTGTCTAATTTCCGCCAGTGGGGAAGCCCGACACCGGGACACCCTGAGGTTGATTTCGACAGGGGGGTAGAGAATACTTCCGGGCCTCTTGGACAAGGGCATACCATGGCAGTAGGGGCAGCTATCGCAGAAAAGTTCCTGAAAGAGAGATTTGGCGAATGGATGTCTCACGATATCTATAC